>NZ_SSXA01000077.1 GCF_021698975.1 Blastococcus sp. KM273128
GCCCCGACCCTGCCCGGTGGGGCGGGCGCCGGGTAGCGCTCGGGCGGGGGCTGTGGAGCGGCGGCGGGGCTGTGGAGGAGCCCCGCCGCCGCCGGGTCAGTTCGCGGCCTTGGCCGCGCTGCCGGAGGTGGCCGCCGGCTTGGCCGCGGGGGTGGAGGAGGAGCTCTCCTTGGCCGGGGCCGATGAGGAGGTGCCCGAGGAGGAGCCGTTGCTGCCCGCGCTCTCGGAGGCCTTGCCGGTGGAGCGGCTGTCGGTGCGGTAGAAGCCCGAGCCCTTGAAGACCACGCCGACCGAGCCGTAGACCTTGCGCACCGCGGCGCCGCACTCGGGGCACTCGGTCACCGGGGCGTCGGTGAAGGACTGCACGACCTCGAACTCGTGCTTGCCCTCGGCGTTGGTGCAGGCGTACTGGTAGGTGGGCACGGCGTGGCTCTCCCTGGTCGAGCGGAGGTGGGGTCCGGGTTGGCACTCGCACCCGGAGACTGCCAATGATGCGCCATGCGGTGACCCGTCGTCCACGTCTGCGGGGGCAGGTGAGACGTGCGTCGCCCGGAGGGGCCAGCGCCGGTGCCTACCGGGTGGCGAGGCGGAGCCGGACCAGCCGGTAGGCGATGCCGACGGTGAAGACGACGACGCCGCCGATCACCGCCTCGACGGGCAGCGAGACGACCAGCACCAGGCAGCCGACCACGCCGAGCACCTGGAGCGGCCGGGGGAAGCGGCGGTGCGCCCGGTCCTGGGTGAAGGCGGCGGCGTTCGCGACGGAGTAGTAGAGCAGCACGCCGAAGGAGGAGAAGCCGATCGCGCCGCGCAGGTCGACGGTGAGCACCAGGAGGCAGACGACCGCGGCCAGGGCGAGCTCGGCGTGGTGCGGCACGGCGAAGCGCGGGTGCACCGCGGCGAGGAAGCGGGGGAGATCCCCCTGCCGGGCCATCGCCAGGCCGGTGCGGCCGATCCCGGCGACCAGCGCCAGCAGCGCCCCCAGCGAGGCCGCGGCGGCGCCGATGCGCACCACCGGCTCGGCCCACGCCCACCCGCCGGCGTCCACCGCCGCGGCCAGGGGTGCCGAGGTGGCGGCGACGCCGTCCGGGCCGAGGGCCACCAGCACCGCCACGGCGACCACCGCGTACACGGCGACGGCGATGCCCAGCGCCAGGGGGATCGCCCGCGGGATGGTCCGCGCCGGATCGCGCACCTCCTCGCCCATCGTCGCGATCCGCGCGAAGCCCGCGAAGGCGAAGAACAGCAGGCCGGCCGACTGCAGGGTGCCGCGCACCCCACCCTCGGTGAACGCCCACCCGGCCGGCCCGTCCGTGGTGACCCCGTCACCGAGCAGGCTCGCAGTGACCGCCACGGCCAGCGCGAGCAGGACGACGGTGACGATGAATCGGGTCACCCCCGCGGTGCGGGTGATGCCGCGGTAGTTGACCGCGGTCAGGCCCAGCACCGCGGCGACCGCCACCGGCCGCTCCCAGCCGGCCGGCGCGGCGTACGCGGCGAAGGTGAGCGCCATCGCCGCGCAGCTCGCGGTCTTGCCGACGACGAAGCCCCACCCGGCGAGGAACCCCCACCACGGGCCGAGCCGCTCACGGCCGTAGACGTAGGTGCCGCCGGACGTGGGGTACTGCGCGGCCAGCTGCGCCGACGCCGTGGCGTTGCAGTAGGCGACCACCGCCGCCAGTGCCAGCCCTATGAGCAGGCCGGCGCCGGCTGCCTGCGCGGCGGGGGAGAAGGCGGCGAACACCCCGGCCCCGACCATCGAGCCGAGCCCGATGACCACGGCATCGGTGGTGCCCAGCCGCCGGACGAGGGCGGGACCTGTGCTCACGGCGCTCCTCGCTGGCGACGGCGTCGGCCGACGATAGCGGGGCGGTCAGCGGTGTGCGGCGGGCTCGTGGTGGGCGTGCGCGGCGGTCTCCAGCTGGAAGGTGGAGTGCTCGACGCCCACCGGGAAGTGCTCGGCGAGGCAGGCCTGGAGCTGGTCGAGCACCTGCGGGGCGTGCCCGTCGTGGAAGCAGCCGTCCTCGACGACGACGTGCGCCGAGAGCACCGGCAGGCCGCTGGTGATCTGCGAGGCGTGCAGGTCGTGCACCCCGATCACGTGCGGCAGCGCGAGCAGGTGGGTGCGCACGGCGTCGAGGTCCAGCCCGGGTGGTGTGCTCTCCAGCAGCACCGACACCGTCTCCCGGAGCAGCTTGACCGTGCGCGGGACGATGAGCGCGACGATGACGAGCGAGGCGATGGCGTCGGCCTGGAGCCACCCGGTCAGCGCCACGACGGCGGCCGCCGCCAGCACCGCGACCGAGCCCAGCGCGTCGTTGACCACCTCGAGCAGCGCGGCGCGCATGTTGACGTTGCCGCCGTGCCCGCCGCGGGTGAGCACCGCGATGCCGGCCAGGTTCGCGGCCAGCCCGATGCCGCCGAACACCAGCACGGCGGTGGAGGCGATCTCCGGCGGGTCGGCCAGCCGGTGGAACGCCTCGACCGCGATGTAGCCGCCGACGGCCAGCAGCACCGCCGCCTGCAGCGTGGCGCCCAGGACCTCGGCCCGGCGGTAGCCCCAGGTGCGCCGCGACGTGGCCGGCCGCGCCGCCAGCGTGGCCGCGACCAGCGCGATGCCCAGCCCGGCGGCGTCGGTGGCGGCGTGCGCCGAGTCGGCGAGCAGGGCCAGCGAGCCCGAGACCAGCGCCCCGACCAGCTGGACCACGAGCACGCCCGCGGTCAGGGCCAGCACCACCGCGAGGCGCCGCCGGTCGCCGGCCGCCGCTGCGTGCCCGTGGTCGTGCCCGCCGCTCACGGTGACGTCCCCGCGGTCGAGCAGCAGGTGCCCGCCGCGGCCGAGCCGCAGCCGCCCGCCACCGCGTCCGGGGCGGGGCGGCCGGGCGCGCAGCACCCCTCGCCGCGCCACGCCTCGACCGCCTCTCGGAGCGCCACGGCGGCGATCACCAGGCCCGCGACCGGGTCGGCCCAGCTCCACCCCAGCCAGGCGTCGAGCACCAGCCCGGCGAGGACGGCGGCGCTCAGGTAGGTGCACAGCAGCGTCTGCGTGGAATCGGCGACGACGGCGCCGGAGCCCAGCGCCCGGCCGGTGCGGCGCTGCGCCCAGGAGAGGAACGGCATGACGACCAGGGAGACCGCGGCCAGCGCGATGCCGACGGGAGAGGCGTCCGGATCGCCGCCGGTGACCAGCGCGCGCACCGACTCGAACGCCACGTAGGCGGCGAGGGCGGCGAACGAGAGGGCCATCAGCCGCAGCGCCTGCCGTTCCCGCGTCTCCGGCAGGTGGTGCCGGAACTGCCACAGGATGATCAGGCCGCTGGAGACCTCGACGACGGAGTCCAGGCCGAACCCGACGAGCGCCACCGACCCGGCGACCACGCCGGCGGAGATGGCGATGACCGCCTCGACGACGTTGTAGGCGACGGCGGTGCCGGCGAGCAGCTGCGCGCGGCGGCCGAGGCGGGCGCGCTCGGCCGCGGTAGTCGCGGGACTGGCGGTCGCCGCGCTCACCGGGCCGCCTCCTCGCCGTGGGTGGGGCACAGCGTCACCGCGTCCCCGGTGGCGGCGAGCAGCTGCTCGGCGGCCGCGAGCAGCCCGAGCACCTCCGGCGTCGCCGCCAGCGACCACAGCGACGCCCGTCCCTGCGGCCGGGAGGTGACCAGGCCGCAGTCGCGGAGGCACGCCAGGTGTGCCGACACGGTGGACTGGGCGAGCCCGAGGTGGCGGGTCAGCTCCACCACCTTGTGCTCGCCGAGGGCGAGGTGGCGCACGATGGCCAGCCGGTTGGGGTCCCCGAGGCTGCGGAACAGGCAGGCGGCGGCCGACAGTGCCGCCGCCTCGTCGACCGGGGCCTCGTCGACCGGGCCCTCGTCGACCGGGCCCTCGTCGACCGGGCCCTCGACCGTGCGAGCAGCGCCTCTGTTCATCGTCACCCGACGATGATAGCGCCAAGGCTCGCTAACTCAGCGGGCGACGTACTCGGCGAGGTGCTCCCCGGTGAGCGTGGAACGCGCGGCGACCAGCTCGGCCGGGACGCCCTCGAACACGACGCGGCCGCCCTGCGAGCCCGCGCCGGGGCCGAGGTCGACGATCCAGTCGGCGTGCGCCATGACCGCCTGGTGGTGCTCGATGACGATCACCGTCGTCCCCGAGTCGACCAGCCGGTCGAGCAACCCGAGGAGGTTCTCCACGTCGGCCAGGTGCAGGCCGGTCGTCGGCTCGTCGAGCACGTAGACGCCGCCCTTCTCGGCCATGCGGGTGGCCAGCTTCAACCGCTGCCGCTCGCCGCCGGAGAGGGTGGTGAGCGGCTGGCCCAGCGTGAGGTAGCCCAGCCCGACGTCGGCCAGCCGGTCGAGGATCGCGTGCGCCGCCGGCGTCCGTGCCTCCCCGCTGCCGAAGAACTCCTCGGCCTCGGTCACGCTCATGCCGAGCACCTCGGCGATGTCCTTCCCGCCCAGCCGGTACTCCAGCACCGGGGCCTGGAAGCGCTTGCCCTCGCACTCCTCGCAGGTCGACTCGACCGTCGCCATCACGCCGAGGTCGGTGTAGATGACACCGGCGCCGTTGCAGGTCGGGCAGGCGCCCTCGGAGTTGGCGCTGAACAGCGCGGGCTTGACCCCGTTGGCCTTGGCGAACGCCTTCCGGATCGGCTCGAGCAGGCCGGTGTAGGTGGCCGGGTTGGACCGGCGGGACCCCCGGATCGCCGACTGGTCGACGACCACCACGCCCTCCCGGCCGGCGAGGTTGCCGTGGATGAGCGAGCTCTTGCCCGACCCGGCGACGCCGGTGACCACGGTGAGCACCCCGGTGGGGATGTCGACGTCGACGCCCTGCAGGTTGTTCTGCCGCGCCCCGCGGATCTCCAGCGCGCCGGTGGGCCGGCGCACCTCCGGCTTGAGCGCGACGCGGTCGCCGAGGTGGCGGCCGGTGAGGGTGCCGCTGCGCTGCAGCTCCTCGACGCTGCCCTCGAACACCACCTCGCCGCCCGCGCTGCCGGCGCCGGGGCCGAGGTCCACGACGTGGTCGGCGATCGCGATCGCCTCCGGCTTGTGCTCGACGACCAGCACGGTGTTGCCCTTGTCGCGCAGCCGCAGGAGCAGGTCGTTCATCCGCCGGATGTCGTGCGGGTGCAGCCCGATGGTGGGCTCGTCGAAGACGTAGGTGACGTCGGTCAGCGACGACCCGAGGTGGCGGATCATCTTGGTCCGCTGCGCCTCGCCGCCCGACAGCGTGCCCGCCGGGCGTTCCAGCGAGAGGTAGCCCAGCCCGATCTCGACGAAGGAGTCGAGGGTGTGCTGCAGCCCGGCCAGCAGCGGCGCGACCGTGGGGTCGTCGAGGTCGCGCAGCCAGGCGGCGAGGTCGCTGATCTGCATGCGGCACAGGTCGGCGATGTTCTTGCCGCGGATCCTCGACGACAGCGCCTCGGCGCTCAGCCGGGTGCCGTCGCAGTCCGGGCAGGTCTCGAAGGTCACCGCCCGCTCGACGAAGCGGCGGACGTGCGGCTGCATCGCCTCGACGTCCTTGCTGAGCATCGACTTCTGGATCTTCGGGATCAGCCCCTCGTAGGTGAGGTTGACCCCCTCGACCTTCACCTTGGTCGGCCCGGCGTGGAGCAGCGTGTGCAGCTCCTTCTTCGTGTACTCCGCGATCGGCTTGTCCATGGGCAGCCCGGCGCCGGCGAAGATGCGGCCGTACCAGCCGTCCATGCTGTAGCCGGGCACCATCAAGGCGCCCTCGGCCAGCGACTTCGAGTCGTCGTAGAGCGCCGTCAGGTCGATGTCGTTGACCGAGCCCATGCCCTCGCAGCGCGGGCACATGCCGCCGAGGCGGGTGAAGGTGACCTTCTCGGCCTTGGTGCCGGCACCGCGCTCGACGGTGATCGCCCCGCTGGCCGAGATCGACGGCATGTTGAAGGAGTAGGCGTTCGGTGAGCCGAGGGCGGGCTCCCCGCGCCGGCTGAACAGGATCCGCAGCATCGCGTTGACGTCGGTGGCGGTGCCCACGGTGGAGCGCGGGTTGGCCCCCATCCGCTCCTGGTCGACGATGATCGCCGTCGTCAGGCCCTCCAGGACGTCGACGTCGGGCCGGGCCAGCGACGGCATGAAGCCCTGCACGAAGGCGCTGTAGGTCTCGTTGATCATGCGCTGCGACTCGGCCGCGATCGTCCCGAAGACCAGCGAGCTCTTGCCCGATCCGGAGACCCCGGTGAACACCGTGAGCCGCCGCTTGGGGATCTCGACGGTGACGTCCTTGAGGTTGTTCTGCCGCGCCCCGACCACCCGGATCAGGTCGTGGGCGTCGGCGGCGTGCAGCGCGATCGGCTCGGTCAGCGTGCTCATCGTCTCTCCGTCCGTCCGGGCCCCCGCCGGTGCGGCGAGGGCCCGGTGTCTACCAGGGGCGTCCGACAGGGATGACCGTCGGGGCGGCCGGATCTCAGCGCAGCTCCTGGATGCGGACGGTGTTGCCCGCCGGGTCCCGGAACGCGCAGTCGCGCACCCCGTAGGGCTGGTCGGTCGGCTCCTGCACCACCTCGGCGCCGGTGGCCTGGATGCGGTCGAAGGCGGCGTCGACGTCGCTGGTGGCGAGGACGACGGAGGCGTAGGTGCCCTTGGCCATCATCTCGGCGATGGTGCGCTTCTCGTCGTCGGTGATCCCGGGGTCGGCGGCCGGCGGGTGGAGCACGATCGAGGTCGCGGCGCCATCGGCCGGGCCGACGGTCAGCCAGCGCATGCCCTGGTAGCCGACGTCGTTGCGCAGCTCGAAGCCGAGGGCGTCGCGGTAGAAGGCGAGGGAGGCGTCGGGGTCGTCGTGGGGGAGGAAGGTGTGGTGGACGGTGAGTTCCATGGCGTCACGCTAGGGACGGCGCGGGTGCCGGCGCTTCTCGATTCCTGACCGGTCTGGTGACCTGCTTGGCGGTGCACGGGGGGATGCCGGCGGTGGCCGCCGCGGCCTCCCGCCGGTAGGTGCTCGGCGGCACGCCGACCAGCTCGGTGAAGCGGGTGCTGAAGGTGCCCAGCGACGAGCAGCCGACCGCGAAGCAGACCTCGGTGACGGTCAGGTCGCCGCGCCGCAGCAGCGCCATCGCGCGCTCGATCCGCCGCGTCATCAGGTACGCGTAGGGCGATTCGCCGTAGGCGCGCTTGAACTCCCGGCTCAGGTGCCCGGCCGACATGTGGGCGCCGCGAGCGAGCGCGGCGACGTCCAGCGGCTGGGCGTGCTCGCGGTCGATCCGGTCCTTGACGCGGCGCAGCCGCGCGAGGTCGCGCAGGTGCGGGTCGGCGGCCGCTCCGCTGGTCACGGGCGAGATGCTGCCACCCCGCCGTCGCCACGTCAGCGGCTCTGGCGCTCCCGGTAGCGGGCGGCCCGGCGGGCGGCGGCGGCGCGCTTGCGCTCGCTCTCGGCCTGCTGGCCGGCGAGGCCGGCGCGCTCCCGGGCGGCGGTGGCGGTGCCCGCGGGGTAGCCGGCCTTCACCACCCGGTTCTCCGTCGTCTCGGGCATGTAGGCCAGGGAGAAGATCAGCGCCAGGAAGATGCCGCCGCCCGCGACCGCCAGCCGCAGCGCCAGCGACGCGGGCAGGAACGCCACGACCAGCGCGATGGGGACCGACAGCTGGACCAGCGTCCGGAGCAGGTGCCGGGCCCACCAGGTGCCGGTCGTCGTGTCGTGCAGCACCCAGCCGCGGTGCCGCGCGGGCAGCCCGCCGCCGAGGGCGTACCAGACCCACCGGTGCGGGGCCGGGCGCACCACGGGGTCGGGTGCCCGCTCCGCGTCGTTGTCCACCGGACCATGGTCCCAGTGCCGCCTCCTCGTGGGGGCGTTCACCCCAGGTGGCGCAGGAACGAGCGGGGATCGCCCAGGAACTGCTTCCAGTGGGCGGTCAGCTCGAGGTCCTCCCAGGCGGTCTCCCGCAGCCCCCACGGGCCGACCTCGAGCAGCCGGGCACCCGGCAGGGCGGCCAGCACCGGCGAGTGGGTGGCGACGACGACCTGCGCACCCTGCGCGACCAGCTCACCGAGCCGGGCGACCAGGGACAGCACGCCGGTGAAGGAGAGGGCGGCGTCGGGCTCGTCGAGCACGTACAGGCCCGGACCGCGGGCCCGGTCGCCGAAGAGGGACAGGAACGCCTCCCCGTGGGACAGCTCGTGGAAGGCCGTCTCCGCGCGCTGGGGGTTCCGGTTCTCCTCCAGGTAGCTGTACAGGCCGTGCAGGGTTTCATCTCGCAGGAAGTAGGCCCAGCGGGGAGCCCCGGGGCTGCGCTCCACCACGAGGTCGAGGCCGCCCGGCTCGCTGCTGCGCGTGCGGTGGCGGGCGCCGGCGGACCCACCCTCGGGGTTCAGCCCCAGGGCCGCGGCCAGGACCTCGAGCACCGTGGACTTGCCCGAGCCGTTCTCACCCACGAGCACCGTCGCGCCCGGTCCGAGCTCCAGCCCCTCGCGGAGGACCTGCGCGACCGCGGGCACGGTCGCCGGCCACGTGCCCGCAGGTGGCGGGGGTGCGGCCGGGTCGGGCTTGAGCCGGCGCACGGGTCGGCGGTCCACGCGGCCATCCTGGCTCAGCCCGGGCCCTCCCCGGGCACCGCCTCGAGCGAGTCCGCTCTCAGCGGCCGAGGTGGCGGTAGCGGTGCAGCCGGGTGCGGAACCGCTCGGTGTCGTCGCGGCCCAGCAGCCCGGCCAGCTCCTCGCCGAGCACCCGGCCCAGCCGCAGGCAGAACTCGACCGGCTCGTCGGCCGCGTCGGGCCGCTCGGGCACCACCCGGTCGACGATCCCGGCCCGCCACAGGTCGGTGGCCCGCACGCCCTGGTGGGCGGCCATCTCGCCGGCCCGGTCGACGGTGCGGTGCACGATCGCGCTGGCGCCCTCCGGCGGCAGCGGGCCCAGCCACCCGTTCGCGGCGGCCAGCACGCGGTCGGCCGGCACCAGCGCCAGCGCGCCACCGCCGGTGCCCTGGCCGAGCAGCACCGCCAGCGTGGGTGCCTTGAGCACCACGAGGTCGTGCAGGCAGCGGGCGATCTCGCCGGCCAGCCCGCCCTCCTCGGCCTCGCGGGAGAGCGCCGCGCCGGGGGTGTCGATGAGCGTCACCAGCGGCAGCCGCAGCTGCTCGGCCAGGTGCATGCCGCGTCGCGCCTCGCGGAGCGCCGCGGGCCCGAGCGGCGCCGACAGCGACTGCCCGCGCCGGTCCTGCCCGAGCACCACGCACGGCGCCCCGCCGAAGCGGGCCAGCGCCAGCAGCAGCCCGGGGTCCTTCTCGCCGGCGCCGGTGCCCGACAGCCCGACGACGTCGGTGGCCGCCGTCCGCAGCAGCCGCCGCACGCCGGGGCGGTCCTCCCGCCGTGACGCCGTCACGACCTCCCACGCGCTGCGCCCGTCCTCCGGGTCGTCGGCGTCCGTGCCGTCCTCCGCCGTCGGCCGCTCCGCGTCCCGGACGTCGAGGTGCCAGGTCTGCCGCGCGGAGAGGACCCGCAGCGCGCGGTCGGCCACCTCGGCGATCTGCTCGGGCGGGACGACGGCGTCGATGAGGCCGTGCTCGGCCAGGTTCTCCGCGGTCTGCACGTCGGCCGGGAACGGCTCCCCGTACAGCGCCTCGAACACCCGCGGGCCGAGGAAGCCGATCGAGGCGCCGGGCTCGGCGATGGTCACGTGCCCGAGCGAGCCCCACGAGGCGAGCACGCCGCCGAAGGTGGGGTGGCGCAGGTACACGAGGTAGGGCAGGCCCGCCTCCTTGTGCCGGGCGATCGCGGCGGTGATGCCGATCATCTGCAGGAAGGCGACGGTGCCCTCCTGCATCCGGGTGCCGCCCGACACCGGGGCCGCGAGCAGCGGCAGCCCCTCCTCGGTGGCCCGCTCCACCGCGGCGATCAGCCGCTCGGCGGCGGCCACCCCGATCGAGCCGGCGAGGAAGCCGAACTCCCCGGCGACGACGGCGACCCGGCGCCCGCGCAGCCGGCCCTCGCCGGTGATCACCGACTCGTCCTGCCGCGACCGCTCGGCCGCGCGGGCGAGCTCGGCGGCGTAGTCGGCCGGGACGTCGCGGGGTGGGACGGGGGAGTCCCAGGACACCCACGACCCCGGGTCGAGGACGAGGTCGCGCAGGGTGCGGGCGTCCGGCCGGCCGCTCACGCCTCGGACCCGTCCAGCCAGGCGCGGATGGCGTCGCCGTCGGCGCCGAGAATCGGGGGAGCCGTGTGCTCGCGGCGGGTCGTCTCGGTCTCGCCGTCGGCACCCGGGGAGAAGAAGCGCAGCGGCGGCCCCGGCAGGTGGAGCCGGCCGAGCGTGGCGTGGTCGACGTCGACCAGCAGCCCCTGGGAGAGGGCCTGGTCCCACCCGTACACCTCGTCGAGCGTGCGGACCTTGCCCGAGGGGATGCCCACCTTCGCCAGCCGCGCCAGCAGCTCCTCGGCGGGGATGTCCGCGAACGCCCCCTCGAGCAGCGCGATCACCTCGGCGCGGTGCTCCACCCGGTCGCCGTTGGTCGCCATCCCGGGCGCCTCGGGGTCGAAGCCGAACTCGGCGCACAGCTTGCGCCAGAGCGAGTCGTTGGCGCAGGCGACCTGGACGCTGCCGCCCTGGCAGTGGAACAACCCGTAGGGCGCGATCGAGGGGTGGTGGTTGCCCTGCGCGGCGCCGACCTCGCCGGCGACGGTCCACCGGGTGCCCTGGAAGGCGTGCACGCCGACGATCGCGGCGAGCAGCGAGGTGCGCACCACCTGACCGCGGCCGGTGCGGTCCCGCTCGATCAGCGCGGCGAGCACCCCGTAGGCGCCGTACATCCCGGCCAGCAGGTCGCCGATCGGGACGCCGACCCGCTGGGGGTCCTCCGGGCCGGACCCGGTGAGCGACATCAACCCGCCCTCGCCCTGGGCGATCTGGTCGTAGCCCGCGCGGCCGCCCTCGGGGCCGTCGTGGCCGAACCCGCTGATCGCGAGGGTCACCAGCCGCGGGTTGAGCTCGGCCAGCACGTCGGTGCCGAAGCCGAGCCGGGCCAGCGTGCCGGGCCGGAAGTTCTCCATCAGCACGTCGGCGCGCTCGAGCAGGCGGGTCAGCACCGCCTTGTCGGCCTCGTCCTTGAGGTCGAGGGTGATCGACTCCTTGTTCCGGTTCGTCGACAGGAAGTACGTCGACTCCCGGTCACCGCTGTCGGGCTGCACGAACGGCGGCCCCCAGCTCCGGGTGTCGTCACCGGTGCCCGGCGTCTCCACCTTGATGACGCGGGCGCCGAGGTCGCCCAGCATCATCGCGGCGTGCGGCCCGGCGAGGGCGCGGGTCAGGTCGACGACGAGGACGCCGTCCAGCGGTCCGGGCATGGTTGCTCCCTCGCTCGGGGGGCGCGGCTCCGGTGGCTGCGCTCCGGAAGTGTCTCAGCGCTGAGGTATCTCTGGCCAGCCGGGTCAGAGCCAGCCGGGGACGACGAAGACCAGCCACGACAGCAGCGGTCCGACGGCCACCACGATCCCCGCGTACGCCAGGATCTGCTTGTAGAACCGGTCGCGGTCGACGTCCTGGGCGTTGGCCAGGACCAGCGCGCCGTTGGTCGAGAACGGGCTCACGTCGACGATCGTCGAGGCCACCGAGAGGGCGACCACCACGCCGACGGCGCTGATCGAGCCCTCCTCGAGGAAGGGCACCGCGAGCAGGATGGCGACGCCGATGATCGCCGTCGACGACGCGAACGCCGACACCACGCCGCCGATGTAGGCCAGCAGCAGCGCGATGACCAGTGGCACCCCGAGCCCGATGACGGCGTCGCCGACGTAGTCGATCGTGCCCGCCTCCTCGAGGACGAACACGAAGGTCAGCACGCCGGCGATGAGCAAGATCGTCGACCAGCTGATCTGCGTGACGGCGCCCTTGTGCTGCTGCGCGGAGAACAGCGCCAGGACGACGGCGACGGTGATCGCGACGAACCCGATGTCCAGGTCGAAGGCGAGCGCGAGCACGGCGACGACGACCAGCCCGACCAGCGTGAGCACCTGCTCGAAGCGGACGGGGGCCGGGCGCTCGGGGTGGATGTGCTCGTCGTCGTCCCCGCCGACGCCCGGGCCGGGTGCGGCGCCGTGGCCGCGCACGAGCGTCCCGTGGGCGTGCTCGGTGCGGGCGAGGGGCTCCGCGGCGACCTTGCGGCCGAGCAGCTTGCGGCCGCCGAGGACGAAGAACAGCACCAGCGCGATGGCGATGTTGAAGAACAGCGCGCCGAGGAAGACCGCCAGCGGGCTGCCGGGCAGGCCCTCGCGCTCGACGATCGAGTTGACCGTGACGCCGTAGACGCTGATGGGGGAGAAGCCGCCGCCCTGCGCGCCGTGGATGACCATCATCCCCATCAGCAGCGGGCTGATGTCGTGCCGGGCGGCGAAGGTCAGCGCGATCGGCGCGATGATCGCCACCGCCGCCGGTGAGAGCGCACCGATGGCGGTGAGCACGGCGGTGACGGCGAACATGATCCAGGGGATGGCCGCCACGTGGCCACCGACCATCCGGACCGCGCCCCGGACCAGCAGGTCGACGGTGCCGTTGTTCTGCGCGATCGCGAACAGGTACGTGACACCGATCAGCGTCAGCACCAGCCCGGCGGGGAAGCCCGCGATGATGTCGTCGGTCGTGAGGCCGACCGACAGCGTGCCCACCACGAAGGCGGCGACGAAGGCCAGCGCGCCCATGTTGATCGGCAGGACGGTCGCGATCGCGAAGATCACGACCAGGGCCAGGATGGTGACGATCTCGGGCGACACGGTCACTCCACGGCGTCGGGGGGCTGGGGTGCGCCCACTGTGTCAGTGACCCGCCGGTAGCGCCTGCCATCCGCCGGACGGGGTCACCACGGCCGTGACCCGGACGTCGTGCCGCTCGGTCGGCAGCCGGTCGACCAGCTCGTCGTCGAACACCACGGCGACCAGCACCGCGCCGGCCGGGGCGTGCCGCAGGGCGCGGTCGTAGTAGCCGCCGCCGCGGCCCAGCCGTGCGCCGTCCCGGGCCACCGCCGTCGCCGGCACCACCACGGCGCCGGCCGCGGCGAGCGCGCCGGGGCCCAGCCGCGGGCCGACCGGTTCGAGGAGCCCGTACCGGCCCGGGGCGAGCTCCCCGGTGTGCACCGCCCAGTCCAGCTCCCGGCCGCGGGCGGGCACCACCGGCAGCAGCACGCGCGCGCCGGCGGCCAGTGCCCCCGGCAGCCGGCCGTGGCCGGCCTCGGTGGCGTCGGGGACGAAGGCGGCCACGGTGGGCACCCCCGCGAGCCGTCCGGCCAGCGTCGCGGCGACCGACCGGGCTGCCGCCGCCCGCTCCGGGCCGGGGCGCTCCGCGCGGCGGCGCAGCAGCTCGGCGCGGAGCACCGCCTTGGCGGTGACACCGTCGGGCGAGGTGCTCACCGGCGCAGCCTAGATAGGCTGCCCGGCATGTCGATGCCTCCCACCCGTCCGGCCCGGAAGGCGGTCATCCCCGTCGCAGGCATGGGCACCCGCTTCCTGCCGGCCACGAAGGCCGTTCCCAAGGAGCTGCTCCCGGTCGTCGACCGGCCGGCCCTCCAGTACATCGTCGAGGAGGCGGCCCGCGCCGGGCTGCCCGAGGTGCTCATGGTGACCGGCCGCGGCAAGGCGGCCATCGAGGACTTCTTCGACCGCACCCCCGAGCTCGAGACCGCCCTGGAGAAGAAGGGCGACGCGGGGCGCCTGGCGGCCGTGCACGAGTCCACCGAGGTGGCCCAGGTGCACTTCGTGCGCCAGGGCGAGGCCCGCGGACTCGGCCACGCCGTGCTGCAGGCGGCCGCCTTCGTCGGCGACGAGCCGTTCGCGGTGCTGCTGGGCGACGACCTGATCGACGCCCGCGACCACCTGCTGGAGCAGATGCTCGCCGTCCAGGCCCAGCACGGCGGCTCGGTGATCGCCCTGCTCGACGTCGGGCGGGAGAACATCGACAAGTACGGTGCCGTGGCGGTCGAGCCGACCGGCGACGGCAGCGACGTCGTGGCGATCACCGGCCTGGTGGAGAAGCCTCCCGTCGACGAGGCGCCCAGCAGCCTGGCGATCATCGGCCGCTACGTCCTCGCGCCGGAGGTCTTCGACGTCCTGCGGGAGACCGCGCCCGGGCGCGGCGGGGAGATCCAGCTGACCGACGCCCTGGCCACCCTGGTCGAGCGCGGCGAGCCGGTGCACGGGGTCGTCTTCGGCGGCCGTCGCTACGACACCGGCGACAAGCTCGACTACCTCAAGGCCGTCATCCGGCTGGCCACGGAGCGGGAGGACCTCGGCCCGTCGCTGCGCGGGTGGCTGCGCGACTTCGTCACCGAGCTGCCCGCCGAGGGCGCGTCGCCGTCCTGACCGGCGGCCGCGAGGGCACGATCGCACCTGCGGCCCGGCGCCGGCCCCGTCCGGGGGCGGCGCCGCCGCAGGGTGCGGTGCCGGCCCACGGCACGGCGGGACGACGGTGGTGAGGATGACCGGGCAGAGCGAGGACGGCAGCAACGGCGGCGAGTTCCGGGGGCACCGGGACACCGCCCAGGTCGACGTGCCCGTGGCCCCGCCCCGGCGGACCGGCCCCGTCGGCGGGCTGCCGGCGTCCCGGTCCGGCCCGCCGGCCCAGGCGTCCGCGCCGCTGCCGGCGCAGCGCGCGCTCACCGGACCGGTGCCGCTGCCGGCCGACGGGCGCTCCGACGCCTCGCCCCTCGTGCGCACCGTCGAGCGGCACCTGGACGAGATCCTCGCCGCCGTGCCGCAGCCGGACCCGATCGAGCTCGCCGTCCTCGACGCCCAGGGGCTGCTCTGCGCCGAGGACGTCGTCAGCCAGCGGGCGCTGCCCGCCTTCGACCAGGCCGCGCTCGACGGCTACGCCGTCCGGGCGGAGGACGTCGCCGGGGCCACCGTCGCCCGCCCGGTGGAGCTGCCCGTCGTGGGCGAGAGCGTGGCGGGGGCCAGCGAGCCGTCGTCGATCGGCCCGGGGCTGGCGATGCGGGTCGCCGCGGGGGCGATGCTCCCGGCCGGGGCCGACGTCGTCGTCCCGGCCGTGTGGACCGACGGCGGCGCGGCGCGGGTCGCCGTCCAGGCGGCCCCACCGGTGGGCAGCTACCTGCGCCGGACCGGTGACGACGTCGCCCCGGACGACCCCGCCGTGCACGTCGGCACCCCGATCGGCCCCGCGCAGATCAGCCTGCTGGCCGCCGTCGGGCGCGACCGCGTCGCCGTCCGCCCCCGCCCCCGCGTGGCGGTGCTCAGCGCCGGCACGGAGCTGGTGGAGATCACCTCGCCGCTGTCGCCGGGCCAGGTGGTGGACGTGAACAGCTACGCGCTGGCCGCGGCCGCGCGGGACGCCGGGGCCGACGCCTACCGCTGGGGCATCCTCCCCGGCGACCAGCGGCGGCTGGCCGAGGTGCTCGAGAGCCAGTTGCTGCGCAGCGACCTGGTGCTGGTCTCGGGCACCTTCAGCGGGCCCGCCTTCGAGATGGTCCAGGAGGCGCTGGCCGCCCTCGGGGGCATGCGCGTCAGCCAGGTCGCGATGCACCCCGGCCCGGCCCAGGGCTTCGGCCGGCTGGGGCGCGACGAGGTGCCGGTGATCTTCGTGCCGGGAGAGCCGGTCGCGGCCCTGGTCGCCTTCGAGGTCTTCGTCCGGCCCGCCATCCGCCTGATGCTCGGCAAGCGGCAGCTGTTCCGGCGCACGGTGCAGGCCATCTCCGGCCAGCACCTGCTCTCGCCGCTGGGGTACCGCCAGTACCTGCACGGCACGGTCATGCGCCACCCCGACGGCGGCTACGTCGTCGAGCCCGTGGGGGAGGCGACCGACGCCCTGCTGGCCCGGATGGCGCGGGCGAACTGCCTGATCGTCATCGACGAGGACGTCACCGAGGTGGCCGCCGGTGGGCTGGTCACGGTCATGCCGCTGCTGCTCGGCGGCTGACCGGGCCCGCCGTGACCGACCCGCTGCTGCACCCCGGCTGGCCCGCCCGGCTCGCCCGGGGCCCGGTGGAGCTGCACCCGCTGCGCCGCCGGGACGCCGTGGAGTGGAGCCGGCTGCGGCTGGCCAACGAGGACTGGCTGCGCCCGTGGGAGCCCACGGCCGCCGTCTCCTGGCAGGCGCGGCACAGCCCGGCGAGCTACCGGGCGATGCGCCGGATCATGGCCCGCCGCGCCCGCCAGGGCACCTCGCTGCCGTTCGCGGTCCGCGTCGACGGCCGGCTCGCGGGCCAGGTGACCGTGGACAACGTCGTCCGCGGGGCCCTGCGCGCCGGGTACCTCGGCTACTGGATCGACCGCTCGGTCGCCGGCCGCGGCATCGCCTCGCTGGCCGTGGCCCTGGTCTGCGACCACGCCTTCGGCCCCGCCGGGCTGCACCGGCTCCAGGCCGACATCCGCCCGGAGAACGGGCCCAGCCGCCGCCTGGTCGAGCGGCTCGGCTTCCAGCGCGAGGGACTGCTGCGGCGCTACCTCGACATCGACGGCGAGTGGCGCGACCACGTCAGCTACGCGCTGCTCGCCGAGGACCTGCCGCGGGGGGTGCTGGACCGCTGGGAGCGGTCGGCCCCGGGTCGACCCGTCGACTGATCGGCACATCGGCATAGCACGCACGGTGGCCGGCGGCGTGGCGGTCGCGGGGGACACGCCGTCTCCTGTCACACCGGTCCCACAACACATCGGCGACACGCCCGCGCGCCTCCCCGACACCGCCCCCCGTCCTGCATAACCTCGCCCGGCGAGTGACTGATGTGACAGGTGGTGTCGTATGGGATCGGGTGTGCTGCTGGCCGCTCTGGTCGTGCTGTGGTTCGTCGTGCTGGTGCCCATGGTGGTGACCCGCGGCGACGGTCAGGACGGCCGCGTCGAAGCCGCCGACTCCGGTCGGACCCTGCAGCGGCGTCGCGCGGTGGACCCCGTCCGGCACGCGGAGACCGAGCGGGTGTCGATCGACCGCGAGGTGCTGCGCACCTCCGGCGAGCTCAAGGTGGACGTGCACGCGGTGCGCCGCCGGGTGCTGGGTGGCCTGGTGCTGCTCACCCTCGCCTCGCTGGCCGGCGCCCTGCTGCTCACACCGTGGCTGTGGACCCTCCAGGCGGTCGCCACCCTCGCGACCGTCGGCTACGTGCTGGTGCTGCGCAAGGTGGCCCGCCGGGAGCGGCTGGCCGCTCGCCGCGCCGCCCGCGCCGCGGCCCGCCAGGCCCTCCGCACGCCGGCCCGCCCGGCCGCCCGGCCCGCGCCCGCGCCCGCGCCGGCGCAGCGCACCTCGTCGGAGGTGCACGAGACCGTCGCCCAGGAGGCGCTGCCGCTGCTGTCCCACCCGAGCGTGCCGCTGGCCCCGGTGCACGCCCTGCGCCCCGGTCGCGTGGTCGCCGCGCGCACCCCGGCGTCGGCCGGCTGGCAGAACAGCGCGGTCGTCGGGCTGGACGACGACGACATCGGCTTCGCCGACATCGACGAGTACCCGGCCGCCCGGGCGGCCAACGGCTGAACCGCCGGCCCCGCCCCCGGTGGCGGGGCCGGGGAACGCGGGCGGTACTCTTTCACCCGCACAAGGGGCTGTGGCGCAGACCGGTAGCGCACCTCGTTCGCATCGAGGGGGTCAGGGGTTCAAATCCCCTCAGCTCCACCACACGACGCATCGGCGCTGTCGGGGAACGCTCCCCGGCGGCGCCGTCGTCGTCTACGGCTGCGATGCGACGGCCGGGTCGCCGGTCACCGCCTCGACGTCCGCTCGGGCGGCGTGCCGATGGCCGCTCCCCGGTGGGGTCGCTCGTGCGGCCGCCCCTGGACGTCCATACCCCCTGGGGGTACCCTTCGCACGTCCACGAGGGGTGGGAGGCGTGATGACCGAGCAGCGGCACGACGAGCGGACCCGGCCGGCAGGTGGGTACGGGCACGGGCACGGGCACGACGATCCCGCCCGCGGGCGGGCGCTCACCCGGCTGGCGGTCAGCGCCACGCTGCACTGCCTCACCGGCTGTGCGATCGGTGAGGTGCTGGGCATGGTCATCGGTACCGCGCTCGGCTGGTCCGACGGCGCCACGATCGCCCTCGCGGTGGGCCTGGCCTTCCTGTTCGGCTACGCGCTCACCATCACGCCCGTGCTGCGCTCGGGGCTGCCGCTGCGGGCGGCGGTGCGGGTGGCCCTGGCCGCGGACACTCTCTCCATCCTGGTCATGGAGGTCGTCGACAACGGCATCATGCTGGCCGTCCCGGGTGCGATGGACGCGGGCCTGGCCTCGCCTCTCTTCTGGGGCGCGCTCGCCGTCGCGCTGGCGGTCGCCTTCGTCGTCACCGTCCCGGTCAACCGCGCGCTGATCGCGCGGGGGCGGGGGCACGCCGTCGTCCACCGCTACCACTCCTGAGCCGGCCGCCCGCGCTCAGAACCAGGACGGGAACCACATCCGCTGCACCCACTCGGCGTACGAGAGGGGCTGGCCGGTGAGCACGGGCCAGAAGAAGGCGAAGGTCGCCGCCACGACCGCCACGTAGCCGCATGCGGTGACCAGCCCGATGCGGCGTCGCCAGTCACCGGCACCCGGCCGGCCGACGACGTCCTGCAGCAGCAGGGCGACCGCCAGCACGAAGAACGGGAGCACCGGCGCCATGTAGAAGATGAACATCGTGCGCTCGGGGTTGAGGAACCACGTGAGCCAGCCGGCCGCGATGCCGACCGCCACGGGCACCGCGGCCGGGTCCCGCCGGGCGGCGATCCGCCAGACCAGCCAGAGCATGGCGGGGGCGAAGAGGAACCAGAGCGTCGGCGTCCCGACCATCAGGATGTAGCGGATCACCTGCTCGCCGTCGGCGTCGGTGAGCCCCTGCGGGTTCCAGAGCAGGATCGGCCGGCCGGTGACCAGCCACGACCAGGGCCCCGACTCCCACGGGTGCGGGCTGGACAGGCCGCTGTGGAAGCGCAGCCACTCCGCGTGCTCGTGCCACAGCGAGCGCAGCGCGTCCGGCACCCACGGGAACGCCGTCTCCGGGTTGCGCTGGGCCCACGACCGCCCCTGCGAGGTCTCGCCGAGGAACCAGCCGGTGAAGCTCGCCAGGTAGGTGAGCACCGGCACGACGGCCAGCGCCCACAGCGCGCCGGGCAGCCCCCGCCGGGCCGCCGTCCGGGTCGGCCGGGGCACGCCGGCCGCCCGCCACGCCGACCGGTCCCAGAACAGCGAGAGGACGGCGAAGAAGGCGAGGAACCAAACGCCGCTCCACTTCACCGCGCAGGCGCAGCCGAACAGCACGCCGGCCGCGATCCGCCAGCCCCGCGGGCCGAGCCGGAAGCCCGTCGCGCCGACGTCGGCGGCCGCCCGCACCCGGGCGCGCACCACGTCCCGGTCGACGACGAGGCAGGCGACGGCAGCCAGCACGAAGACCTGCAGGAAGATGTCGAGCAGGCCGATCCGCGACAGCGTGAACTGGAGGCCGTCGACGAGCAGCAGCACGCCGGCGAACAGGCCGACCAGCGTGGAGCCCGAGAGCCGCCGGGTGAGCCGGAACAGCAGGACGACGGCGATCGACCCCGCCACCGCCGAGGGGAAGCGCCAGCCGAAGGAGTTGTAGCCGAACAGCTGCTCGCCGAGCGCGATCATCCACTTGCCCAGGGGCGGGTGGACGATGAACGAGTAGCCGCGGTTGTACTCGAACCCCCAGGTCAGGAGCTCGTGCGCCTCGGGCGGGTAGTACGCCTCGTCGAAGACCAGGTCCCGCGGGTAGCCGATGCCCCAGAGCCGCAGGGTCAGCGCCAGGGCGCCCAGCACCGCGGCGATCGTCCACGCCGTCCGCCGGTCGTCGGGCAGCGGCGGGACGACGTCGAGGCGGCGGGCGGGGAACGGCGGGCGGCGTGGACGATCGCCGCGGTGC
>NZ_SSXA01000078.1 GCF_021698975.1 Blastococcus sp. KM273128
CACCCCTTCACCAGCCGCCGTTCCCCCGCCCACGCCGACGTGCTCGTGGTTCAGTCGTCCTCGGTGCGGTAGCCGAGGTTGGGCGAGAGCCAGCGCTCGGCCTCGGCGACGGTCCACCCCTTGCGGGCGGCATAGTCCTCGACCTGGTCGCGGCCCACCCGGCCCAGCACGAAGTAGCGGGCCTGCGGGTGGGCGAAGTACAGACCGCTCACCGCGGCGCCCGGCCACATGGCCAGGCTCTCGGTGAGCCGGATGCCGGTGGCGGCCTCGACGTCGAGCAGCTCCCAGATGGTCAGCTTCTCGGTGTGCTCCGGGCAGGCCGGGTAGCCCGGGGCGGGGCGGATGCCGCGGTACTGCTCGGCGATCAGCGCCTGGTTGTCCAGCGACTCGTCGGCGGCGTAGCCCCAGAACTCCCGGCGCACCCGCTCGTGCAGCCGCTCCGCGAACGCCTCGGCCAGCCGGTCGGCCAGCGCCTCGAGCATGATCGCGCTGTAGTCGTCGTGCTCCGCCTTGAACGCCGCCACCCGCTCGGCCGAGCCCAGCCCGGCGGTCACCGCGAACGCGCCGACGTAGTCGCGCAGGCCGGTCTCCTTCGGCGCGACGAAGTCGGCGAGGGACTTGCGCGGCGAGCCGTCGCGGCCCTCCGTCTGCTGGCGCAGCTGGTGCAGCGTCGCCCGGACGGCGGTGCGGGACTCGTCGGTGTAGACCTCGATGTCCTCGCCGCCGACCCGGTTGGCCGGGAACAGGCCGAGGACTCCGCTGGCCCGCAGCCAGCGCTCCCCGACGATCCGGTCGAGCATCGCCTGGGCGTCCTCGTACAGCCGCCGGGCAGCCTCCCCCGTCGCCGGGTTGTGCAGGATGTCGGGGAACCGGCCGCGCATCTCCCAGGCGTTGAAGAACGGCTGCCAGTCGATGTACCCCCGCAGCTCGGCCAGCGGGTAGTCGTGGAAGTGCCGCACGAACTGGGTGGCCTCCCCCAGCGCGCAGGCCGGCCCCTCGCAGACGTCCTTCGCCTGCTGGAGCAGCATCCGCGGGCGCGGCGGGGTGTAACCGCTCCAGTCGAGCGGCGTCGCGGCGGCCCGCGCCTGCTCCAGGGGCAGCAGGCGGCGGCTGTCCTGGCGGGCGGCGTGGCGCTCCCGCAGCGCCGCGTAGCCGGCCTCGGTCTCGGCCAGCAGCGCGGGCCGCTGCTCGTCCGACAGCAGCGCGGCGACGACGGGGACCGACCGCGAGGCGTCCTTCACCCAGATCACCGGGCCGTGGTACTTCTGCGCCACCTTGACGGCGGTGTGCGCCCGGGAGGTGGTGGCGCCGCCGATGAGCAGCGGGATCTCGAAGCCCTGCCGCTCCATCTCCGCGGCCAGGTTCACCATCTCGTCCAGCGACGGCGTGATCAGGCCGGAGAGGCCGATGATGTCGGCGCCCTCCTCCTTGGCGGCGTCCAGGATCCGCTGCCCCGGCACCATGACCCCGAGGTCGACGACGTCGTAGTTGTTGCACTGCAGGACGACGCCGACGATGTTCTTGCCGATGTCGTGCACGTCGCCCTTCACGGTGGCCATGACGACCTTGCCGTTGCTGCGCTCGGCGTCGCCGGGCCGCTTCTCCGCCTCGATGAACGGGATCAGGTAGGCGACGGCCTTCTTCATCACGCGGGCCGACTTCACCACCTGGGGCAGGAACATCTTCCCGGCCCCGAACAGGTCGCCGACGACGTTCATCCCGTCCATCAGCGGGCCCTCGATGACCTCGATGGGCCGCCCCCCGCGCGCGGCGATCTCCCGGCGCAGTTCCTCGGTGTCGTCCTCGACGTGCGCGTCGATGCCCTTGACCAGGGCGTGGGTGATCCGCTCCCCGACCGGCAGAGCGCGCCACTCCTCGGTGGCGACCTCCCGCGCGGCGCCGTCCCCGGCGTAGTCGCCGGCGATCTCCAGCAGCCGCTCGGTGGCGTCGGGCCGGCGGGCGAGGACGACGTCCTCGATGCGCTCCCGCAGCTCGGCGGGCACCTCGTCGTACACCTCGAGGGCGCCGGCGTTGACGATGCCCATGTCCATGCCGGCGGCGACCGCGTGGAACAGGAAGACGGCGTGGATCGCCTCCCGCACCCGGTTGTTGCCGCGGAAGGAGAACGAGACGTTGGAGACGCCGCCGGAGACCAGCGCGCCGGGCAGGTTCTGCTTGATCCAGCGGGTGGCCTCGATGAAGTCCAGGCCGTAGCGCGCGTGCTCCTCGATGCCCGTGGCGACGGCGAAGACGTTCGGGTCGAAGATGATGTCCTCGGCCGGGAAGCCGACCCGCTCGGTGAGCACGTCGTAGGCCCGCCGGCAGATCTCGATCCGCCGTTCCAGCGTGTCGGCCTGCCCCTGCTCGTCGAAGGCCATGACGACGGCGGCGGCGCCGTACCTGCGGCACAGGGTGGCCTGCTGGACGAACTCCTCCTCGCCGTTCTTCAGCGAGATCGAGTTGACGATGGCCTTGCCCTGGACGTTCTTCAGGCCGGCCTCGATGACCTCCCACTTCGAGGAGTCGACCATCGTGGGGACGCGGCAGATGTCGGGCTCGGCGGCGATCAGCCTGGTGAAGCGGTCCATCGCCTCGACGCCGTCGATCATCCCCTCGTCCATGTTGACGTCGATGACCTGGGCGCCGGCCTCCACCTGCTGGCGGGCGACGGTGAGCGCCGCCGGGTAGTCGCCGGCCTTGATCAGGTTGCGGAAGCGGGCGGAGCCGGTGATGTTCGTGCGCTCGCCGACGTTGACGAACAGCGACTCGCCGGTGACCACGAGCGGCTCGAGGCCGGACAGCCGCAGCGCCGGGCGCGTCTGCGCCGGCGTCCGCGGGGCCGTGCCCGCCACCGACCGGGCGATCGCCGCGATGTGCTCCGGCGTGGTGCCGCAGCAGCCGCCGACGAGGTTCACGAGGCCCGCCCGGGCGAACTCGGCGACGACCGCGGCGGTCTGCTCCGGCGTCTCGTCGTACTCGCCGAAGGCGTTGGGCAGCCCCGCGTTCGGGTAGCAGGAGACGAACGTGTCGGCGACCCGGGAGAGCTCGGCGAGGTAGGGGCGCATCTCCTCGGCGCCGAGCGCGCAGTTGAGCCCCACGAGCAGCGGCCGCACGTGCCGGACGGAGTTCCAGAAGGCCTCGGTGACCTGCCCCGACAGCGTCCGCCCCGAGGCGTCGGTGATCGTGCCGGAGATGAGCACCGGCCAGCGGCGGCCGCGCTGCTCGAACAGCTCCTCCAGCGCGAAGATCGCCGCCTTGGCGTTCAGCGTGTCGAAGATCGTCTCGACCAGCAGGGCGTCGACGCCGCCGTCGACCAGGCCCGTCGCCTGCTCGAGGTAGGCCGCGACGAGCTCGTCGAAGGTGACGTTGCGGGCGCCCGGGTCGTTGACGTCGGGCGAGATCGACGCCGTGCGGCTGGTCGGGCCGATCGCCCCGGCGACGTAGCGCGGCTGCCCCGGCGTCCGGGCGGTCATCGCGTCGGCCTCGCGGCGGGCCAGCCGGGCCGAGGCCACGTTCAGCTCGTAGGCGAGCTCCTCCATGCCGTAGTCGGCCAGCGAGATCGTCGTCGCGTTGAAGGTGTTGGTCTCGACCAGGTCGGCGCCGGCCTCGAGGTACTCGCGGTGGATGCCCGCGATCAGCTCGGGCCGGGTGATGCTCAGCAGGTCGTTGTTGCCCTGCACGTCGGTGGGCCAGTCGGCGAAACGCTCCCCGCGGTAGCCGGCCTCGTCGGGGCGGTCCCGCTGGATCGCCGTCCCCATGGCGCCGTCGAGCACCAGGATCCGCTGCTGCAGCAGGGCGGTGAGCGCCGCTGTCGCATCGGGGCGGAGGTCGGGTGACTCGGACACGGTGTTCCCCAGAGGTTCTGCTCGATGGGCGTGCGGGCCTCGCGCTCCGTCACCCCGGCGGGCTGGCCCAGGCCTGGGCGTTCCCGATGGCGGCACCCATTCTCGCACCCGGGGTACCCGGGGTGCAGGAGGCGTCGCGGGCCCCGGTCCCCCGCCGGTGGGACGACCGCAGGCGTGCACCGGGCGGGGCGGCGGGATCGACGTAGGCTGGCAGAGGTGATCGATCCGAAGCCCGACGCAGATGACCTGCCGCAGCTCACCGACCCGGTGGTCGTGGTGGCGTTCGAGGGCTGGAACGACGCCGGGGACGCCGCCACCGGGGCCGTCGAGCACCTGGAGCTGATCTGGGACGCCAAGCCCCTGGCCGCCCTGGACCCCGAGGACTACTACGATTTCCAGGTCAACCGGCCCACGGTCTCCCTCGTCGACGGGGTGAGCCGGCGGGTCGAGTGGCCGACCACCCGCATCTCGGTGGCGCGGCCCGAGGGGCTGGACCGCGACGTGGTGCTGATCCGCGGGATCGAGCCGAACATGCGGTGGCGGAGCTTCTGCGAGGAGCTGCTGGAGATCCTCGACGAGCTCGACGCCTCGATCGTCGTCGCCCTGGGTGCGCTCCTGGCCGACACCCCGCACACCCGCCCCACGCCGGTGACCGGCTCGGCCTACGACGGCGAGTCGGCCCGCGCCTACGGGCTGGAGACCTCCCGCTACACGGGCCCCACCGGCATCCTCGGCGTGTTCCAGGACGCCTGCGTGCAGTCGGGGCTGCCGGCGATCAGCTTCTGGGCCGCGGTGCCGCACTACGTCTCCCAGCCGCCCTCGCCGCGGGCCACCGTCGCGCTGCTGCAGCGGGTCGAGGAGGTCCTGGAGATCACCGTGCCGCTGGGCGCGCTGCCGCAGCAGGCCGACGACTGGGTGAAGACGGTCGACGAGATGGCCAGCGAGGACGCCGAGGTCGTCGAGTACGTGCGCTCCCTGGAGGAGCGGGCCACCGAGGTCGACCTCTCCCAGGCCAACGGCGACCAGATCGCCCGCGAGTTCGAGCGGTACCTGCGCCGCCGCGGCGGCCCCGCCGGCGGGGCCTGACGCCGCCCCCCGCGCAGCTCGACGTCGACCGTCGGCCGGTGGCTGCCTCGGCGCCGCTGAGACGACCACCTGCCGACACCCGGCAGCGGGTCCGGCCGGTCTCAGCGCTGGGTGAGCAGCGGGCGCATCTGCGCCGAGGCGTCGGCGTCGAACAGCCGGTCGTGCGTCGCGAGGGCGAACCGGTCGGTCATCCCCGAGACGTAGTCCACGACCTGCGTGAGCGGCTCGGCCGCGGTGTCGCGGTAGCTGGCCGGGATCAGCTCCGGGTGGGCGAGGTGGTGGTCGACCAGCCGGCGGATGACGTCGATCGCCAGGTGCTTCTGCCCCGCGGCGACGTCGGAGGCGTAGACGCGGGCGAACATGAACGCGCGCAGCTCGTGCATGGCCGCCAGCGGCTCGGGGGCCATGACGACGCGCCCGCCGTCGGCCAGCGAGCCCGCGACGACGGCGTCGATCATCGAGCCCACCATCTCGCTGCCGGGCTGCCCGAACACGGCGAGCGCCTGGGCGGGCAGGTCGGCGACCCGGATGACCCCGGCCCGGGCGGCGTCCAGGGCGTCGTGGGAGAGGTAGCCGATGCGGTCGGCGTACCGCACGCACTCGGCCTCGCGGGTGTCCGGCGGCGGGTCGATCTTCCAGCTGTGCGCGCGGATGCCGTCGCGCACCTCCCAGGTGAGGTTGAGGTCCTCGAGCACCTCGACGATCCGCACCCCCTGTGCCGCGTGGTGCCACCCACCGGGCACGTAGGGGTCGAACGCCTCCTCGCCGATGTGCCCGAACGGGGAGTGCCCGACGTCGTGCCCGAGCGCGATCGCCTCCGCGAGGGTCTCGTTCAGCCCGAGCGCCCGGGCCAGCGAGCGCGCCACCTGGGTCACCTGGAGCGTGTGCGTGAGCCGGGTGACGAAGTGGTCGCCGTCAGGGTGGAGGAAGACCTGCGTCTTGTGCTTGAGCCGGCGGAACGCCTTGGCGTGCAGGATGCGGTCGCGGTCGCGCTCGAAGGCGGTGCGCAGCGCGTCCTCGGGCTCGGGGCGGGCCCGCCCCCGGGTGCCGGCCGCCCGCGTGGCGGCGGGCGCGAGCTGCTCCTCGGCCCGCTCGCGGGCAGCCCGGTCGGTCAGCCGGAAGGAGCCGGGGGCGGTGGTCATCAGCCGGCCTGGAGGTCCACGCCGAGAAGCGCGTCGACGGCGTCGGCGACCACCTGCGGGGCGTGCTCCTCGAGGTCGTCGCCGCCGGCGAGCGTGCGCGCGGCCCAGGCGTCGACCAGGGCGATGGCGCCCGGGCTGTCGAGGTCGTCGGCGAGGCGCTCGCGCAGCCCGTGCAGCACCGGGCCGGCGGGTGCGCCGGCGTCGCGCCCGGCAGCGAACCGCCAGGTGGCCAGCCGTTCCTCGGCCTCGGTGAGCAGGTCGCCGGTCCAGGCGCGGTCGGTGCGGTAGTGGCCCGAGAGCAGCGCGAGCCGGATCGCCATCGGGTCGACGCCCTCGCCGCGCAGCCGGGAGACGAAGACCAGGTTGCCGCGGCTCTTGCTCATCTTCTCGCCGTCCAGGCCGATCATCGCGGCGTGCACGTAGGCCCGGGCGAACGGCTTGGTGGCGCTGAGCGCCTCGGCGTGCACGGCGGAGTACTCGTGGTGCGGGAAGACCAGGTCGCTGCCCCCGCCCTGGACGTCGAAGCCCATGCCGATGGTGTCCAGCGCGATGGTCGCGCACTCGACGTGCCAGCCCGGGCGGCCCCGCGTGCCTCGCGGGCCGGACCACGCCGGCTCGCCGGGTCGCTCGCCGCGCCACAGCATCGGGTCGAGCCGGTTGCGCTTGCCCGCCCGGTCCGGGTCACCGCCGCGCTCAGCGAAGAGGGCGAGCATCGTGGCCTCGTCGTAGCCGGACTCGGTGCCGAAGCCGGGTGCCTGCGCGACGTCGTGGTAGACGTCGCCGGTGCCGTCGTCGAGCACGTAGGCCAGCCCGTCGTCGAGCAGCCGCTCGACGTGCGCCACGATGCGCGGGATCGCCTCCACCGCACCCACGTAGTCCTCGGGCGGCAGGACGCGCAGCGCGGTCATGTCCTCGCGGAACAGCGCCGTCTCGCGCATCGCCAGGACGATCCAGTCCTCGCCGTCGCGCTCGGCGCGCTCGAGCAGCGGGTCGTCGATGTCGGTGACGTTCTGCACGTAGTGGACGGCGTGGCCGGCGTCCCGCCACACCCGGTTGACCAGGTCGAAGGCCAGGTAGGTGGCCGCGTGGCCGAGGTGGGTGGCGTCGTAGGGGGTGATGCCGCAGACGTACATCCGCGCCGTCCGGTCCGGCGTCGTCGCGACGATCTCGCCGCGCGCGGTGTCGTAGACCTTGAGGACGGGGCCGGTGCCGGGCAGGGTCGGCAGCAGCGGGGCGGGCCAGGAGAGCACGGCACGAGCCTAGAGGCGTGGTCCGACGGCCCCTGCCCCGCACGCCCGTGCGGGTCATCACGCCAGGTCGGCCGGGTGCACCCCACCGGCGTCCACGAGGAGGAGCGATGGAGCTGACCGAGTACCTGCCGGCCCTGCGGCGGGTCGACGCCCGGTTCGCCGACGCCGCCGCCGAGGCGGTGCTCGCCCACGGCTGGCGGGCCCGCGTGCCCGGCTGCCCCGAGTGGACGCTCGCCGACCTGGTGTGGCACCTGGGCGAGGTGCAGCACTTCTGGGCCTGGGTGGTGCGCACCCGGGCCCAGGACCCCTCCGCCTACGTCGAGCCGCAGCGGCACCCCGACGACGAGCTGCTCGGGTACGTCATCGCGCAGAGCGCGGAGCTGGAGGCAGCGCTGGCCGGCGCAGACCCCGCGGAGCGGGTGTGGACCTGGGCGCCCCGGAAGGACGTCGCCTTCGTCCTGCGGCGGCAGCTGCAGGAGGCCACCGTGCACACCGTCGACGTCGAGCAGGTGCTCGGCGACGTGCGGCCCATCCCGACCGCGGTGGCGCTGGACGGGCTGGACGAGTGGCTGGAGGTCATGGTCCCGGGCACGCTGCCCGACGGCCCGCCCCCGCAGGCGCACCCCGTCGTCCTGCACGCGGTGGACGCCGACGCCGAGCGCACCCTCTTCCCCGGCACGAAGCCCTTCCCGATCGCCGCGCTCACCGGCACCGCCGGCGACCTGCTGCTGGCGGCGTGGCGCCGGGTGCCGCTCGAGGTGCTCACCGTCGACGGCGACGGGCTGCAGGCGGCCGCGATGATCGACCTCGTCCGCCTGGAGTGACGGGGCGGGTGCGGCGTCGCTCCCCCTCGTACGGCCCGATCCGCTCACGGCCAGGTCACCGCGTGGCGGTCGAACTCCTCGCCGGTCTGGACGCCGACGACGCAGAACACCAGCCCCGCCGGGTCGAGCAGCTGCCAGAACGAGCCCATGTCCCGGTGGCGGGTGGCGCCCAGGGCCTCCAGCCGGGCCACCTCGGCCGGGATGTCGTCGGTCTCGACGTCGACGTGCCAGCGCGGCGGTGTGCCCTCCCCGGTCCGCTGGACCTCGACGTGCCACCCGTCGGCGAACGACCCCAGCGACGCCCACTTCTCGTCCTCGGCGTCCGGTCGCGCGGTGCGGCCGGTGGCCCCGGCCCAGAAGGCGGTACCGGCGGCGTGGTGCTCCGGCGGGAGGTCGAGCAGGAGGATCGACAGTCGGCTCCGGTGCGGCATGCGGGCATTGTGCTGACGAGCGGGGGCCGGAGGCTCCCCGAGGAGGCGCAGGAGCCGCCCCCGCGAGGCCGGCGTCGCGAGCGGGGGCCGGAGGGCGACAGTCAGAAGGGTGGCCAGGGCAGGGCGGGCCACTCGCCGCTGGGCTCGGGGTGGCGGCCGGTGCGCAGCAGCTCGGCCACCCGCCGCTGGGTGCAGCGCACCTCGGTCCGGGTGAGGTGCTCGTGCAGCTGCTCCCCGAGGTCGCCGCGCAGCTCCTCGGCGAGCCGCTCCAGCACCTCGACCGCCTCGCCGGTCAGCGGCTTGCCCGCCCAGCGCCACAGCAGGGTGCGCAGCTTGGGGTCGGCGGAGAAGCAGATGCCGTGGTCGACGCCGTGCACGTGCCCGCCGGGCAGCGGGATGATGTGCCCGCCCTTGCGGTCGGCGTTGTTCACCACCGCGTCGAAGACGGCCATGCGGCGCAGCGCCGGGTCGTCGCGGCGCACGAACGCGGCCAGGTCGACCTCGTCGTCGCCGTCCACCCACAGCTGCACCATGCCGGGGCCGAAGGGCCCCTCGCGCAGCACGGTGGGCGGGACGATCCGCCAGCCGGTCGCCTCCGAGACGAGGTAGGCCGAGATCTCCCGGCCGGCGAGCGTCCCGTCGGGGAAGTCCCACAGCGGTCGCTCCCCCGCCACCGGCTTGTAGACGCACTCGGCGACCACGTCGCCGCACCGGATGGTGCCGACGAGGGTCACGTTGGACGCGTCGAGCATGCGGCCCTCGAGGTCGATCTCGCCCTCGACCAGCAGCTGCCGCGCCTCCTCGTCCCCGGCGGGCGGCCGGAGGACGACGTCCTCGGCGGGGTCCCCGCTCAGCGGCGGTAGCCGTTCTGCCGGGGGCACACGTGGCCCACGGGGTCCAGCGGCAGCGAGCACAGCGGGCAGGAGGGGCGCCCGGCGGCCACGACCCGGCGGGCGCGGGCGACGAAGGCGCGCGCGGCCATGGGGGTGATGGTCACGCGCAGCGCGTCGGGCCCCTCCTCGCTGTCGGAGAGGATCACGTCCTCCTCGATCGGCTCCTCGCCGGCGGCCACCGCCTCGACGACGACGGCCTCCTCGGTGCCGTCCCAGGCCAGCCCCATCGCGGCGACGCGGAACTCCTCGTCGACCGGCGCGGTGAGCGGCTCCAGGTCGTCGACGTCGGCCTCCGGCGGGATGACCGTGCCGCCCCGTCCGCTGACCTCGTCGAGCAGGTCGTCCATCCGGTCGGCCAGCACCTGCACCTGGTTCTTCTCCAGCGCGACGCTGACCGTGCGCCCGCTGTCGTCGGTGGCCTGGAGGTAGAACGTGCGGTCCCCCGGCTGGCCCACCGTCCCTGCGACGAACCGGCTGGGGCGATCGAAGAGATGGACCTGGCGGGGCACGCGCCCAGGTTACGCGGTGGGACGACCCCCGCCTCCCGTGCGCCGAGCACGCCGGGAAGGGGTCAGGCGGTCGCGCCCGCGCCGCCGCCGACGACGGCGTCGGAGTCCGCCTTGCGCCGGCGCCGGCCCTTGCGCGGGGGCGGGACGAGCGCGGCGACGTCGCCACCGGTGTCGTTGATCCGCACCACGAACGGGCGGGTCTCGGTGTAGGTGATCACCGAGATCGACGCCGGGTCGACCACGATCCGCTGGAACTGGTCGAGGTGCAGCCCGAGGGCGTCGGCGAGCACCGCCTTGATGACGTCGCCGTGGCTGCAGGCCAGCCACACCGCGTCCGGCCCGAGGCGGGCGTTCCACTCGCGGACGGCGGCGACGGCCCGCGCCTGGGTCTGGGCGAGCCCCTCCCCCTCCGGCCCGGGGAAGACGGCGGCCGAGGGGTGCTGCTGGACCACCTTCCACAGCGGCTCCTTGGCCAGCTCCTCGAGCGGCCGCCCGGTCCAGTCGCCGTAGCGCGCCTCGCCGAGCCGGTCGTCGGTCGCGAGCTCGAGGTCGCGCCCGCCGAGCACCGCACCGGCGGTCTGCCGGCACCGCTCGAGCGGGCTGCTGACGACGGCGGCCAGCGGCACCTGTCCCAGCCGCTCCCCCACCGCCCGCACCTGCGCGCGGCCGGTCTCGTCGAGCTCGACCCCGGGGGTCCAGCCGGCGAGCACCCCGCCGGTGTTCGCGGTGCTCCGGCCGTGCCGCAGCAGGATGACGGTGGTCACCGGGCGAGCGTAGGCGGTGCGCCGCCGCGTCCAGCGCGCATGACGATCACGTGACGGGCCGGGGGGCCGGGTTCCCGGGTGCCAGGACCGGGCAGGTCCCAGGAGGACCGGACACCCGAGACCGGAAGCGAGATCGCGATGATGCGACTGCTGCTCGCCGGGCTGGGCGCCAGCACCCTGCTGGTGACCACCGGCGCCACCACGACCCCGTCCCCGACCGCCGTCCCGGATCCCCCCGGCACGCCGCAGGCAGCCGGGACGCCGCTCCCCCCGGTCGGTGACCCCGGTACGGCCACCGTGGAGGAGGGGGACTTCCCCGGCGGGGGTTCCCCGGCCTACCTGACCGACGTGCGCGCGGCCGGGCACGAGGACTTCGACCGGTTCGTCCTCGAGTTCGAGGGCGACGACGTGCCCAGCTACCGGGTCGGCTACGTCGAGCCCCCGATCACCGAGGACGGCTCGGGCCGGGAGGTCGGCGTGGCCGGCTCGGCCTTCCTCGAGGTGCGGGTCAGCCCCGCCAGCGGCGTCGACCTGTCGGGCGAGGAGGCCCGCGAGACCTACACCGGGCGGGACCAGATCACCGCCCCCGGCGGCCAGGTCGTCACGGAGGCGGTCAAGACCGGCGACTTCGAGGCGATGCTGGCCTGGACGATCGGGCTCGAGGAGCGGGTGCCCTTCGGGGTGACCACCTTCTCCGACCCGGCGCGGCTGGTCGTCGACGTCCTGCACGGGCCGGGTGGGAGCGGCGGCCTCGAGCCGGTCGGCGAGGGCGGCACCGCCGACGTCGACGTCGAGGCCACCGGGTCGGCGGTGGTGCTGACCGACGTCCGGCTGGGGGCCCACGACGGCTTCGACCGGATCGTGCTCGAGCTCGCCGGTGACGGCGAGGCCGGTTACGAGGTCGGCTACACCGAGGACCCGCGCAGCGCGGGGTCGGGCCACCCGCTGGAGGTCCCCGGCGATGCCACCCTCGGGATCACGCTGTCCAACCTGCTGTACCCGGACGACGCGCCCGAGGGCGTGACGCCCTGGAAGAGCGAGGAACGGCTGGAGATCGCCGGCACCAGCACGCTGCAGGCGCTGGTCGCCGACACGCTGTTCGAGGGCCGGTACTCCTTCTACGCCGGCCTGGACGAGCGCCGGCCGTTCGCCGTCGCCCGGCTGTCCGACCCGCAGCGGATCGTCGTCGACGTCCTCGACCGGCAGCCCGACGGCGTGACCCTCGGCGAGCGGTGCACCAGCCCGGCCGGGTTCGCCGTCGACCACCCCGCGGACTGGTCGGTCAACGCCGGTGAGACCGTGCCGGCCTGCAGCCGGTTCTCGCCGCAGGACTTCGACGTGCCCGACGCCACCGACGTCCGCGTGGCCGCCATCGCCTTCTCGGTCGAGCCGGTGGCCTTCGACCGGGTGGTCCAGGAGCAGCCCGGGGAGCAGGCCCGCCGGGAGCTGACCGTCGACGGCCGGGACGCCGTCCGGATCGAGCGCACCGCCACCGGGGAGACGTTCTGGCCCGAGGGCACGCCGTCGACCCGGTACGCCATCGCCCTCGATGAGGGCGAGGACGGCCCGCGGACGCTCGTCGCCGACACCGTGGGGCTGCCGCGGTTCGACCACGCGCGCAACGTCGAGGTGCTCGACGCGATGATCGGGACGCTGGACCTCGACGCGACCCCGGAGGGCTGAGCCGCCCGACCCGCGGCCCCCCGGAGCCCCGTCCGGCCCGGGGCGCCGCAGCGGTCAGCGCGGGACGGTCGAGGGGCTGATGTCGGCGGTGGACCCCGCCGGGTCGAGGACGCCGGTCACGACCAGCACGAGGATGAGCAGCCCCAGCGCGATCCGGTAGACCACGAACGGCAGGAAGCTCCCGCGGTCGAGGTAGCGCAGCAGCCACGCGATCACGGTCAGCCCGACCCCGAACGCGATCACCGTGGCCAGGACGGTCGGCCCCCAGCTGATGCCCGGCCCCGCCACGTCACCGCTGAGCGCCTCGTAGGCCTGGAAGAAGCCGGAGCCGAGCACGGCCGGGATGGCCAGCAGGAACGAGTAGCGCGCCGCCGCCGAGCGGGAGTAGCCGAGGAACAGGCCGGCGGTGATGGTTCCGCCGGAGCGGGAGACGCCGGGGATGAGCGCCATGGCCTGGGCGAAGCCGTAGGTGATGCCGTGGGGCACGGTGAGGTCGGCGAGCTCCCGCTTCTTGGCGCCCACCCGGTCGGCCCACCACAGCACCAGCGCGAAGGCGATCAGCATGAACGCCACGAGGCGCAGGTCGCGCAGCGTCGTCTCGATGTCGTCCTGGAACAGCAGGCCGAGCACGACGATCGGGATGCTCCCGACGATGATCAGCCAGCCCATGCGCGCGTCGGGGTCGCCCTTCCGGCGCCCGCCGAGGGAGGCCACCCACGCGGTGATGATCCGCCAGATGTCCTTGCGGAAGTACAGGAGGACGGCGGCCTCGGTGCCGATCTGGGTGATCGCGGTGAAGGCCGCGCCCGGGTCCTCCCACCCGAACGCCTCCCCCACGACGCGCAGGTGGGCGCTCGAGGAGATGGGCAGGAACTCGGTCAGCCCCTGCACGATGCCCAGGACGACGGCTTCGAGCCAGCCCACCTCAGCACCCCCCGGTCAGGACGCGGGCAGCCGGGCGGGAGCAGGAACGTGCGGGCACGGGTGCTCACCCTAGGGCGTCGGCCCCGGACGCCCGGCGCGCCGCCCCGGAGCCGCCGGTGGTCCCGCGTGGCGGGCGGCCGGCGGCGGTAGGTTGGCCGGTCGTGGAGCAACGGGCGTTGGGGCGCAGCGGTCTGATCGTGTCCCGGCTCGCGCTGGGCACGATGACCTGGGGCGGCGACACCGACGAGGACGAGGCCGCCATGCAGCTCACGGCCTTCGTCGATGCCGGGGGCACGCTGGTGGACACCGCCGACGTCTACTGCGACGGCGAGAGCGAGCGCACCCTGGGCCACCTGCTCGCCGACGTCGTCCCCCGGTCCCAGGTGCTGGTCGCGACCAAGGCGGCCGGGCGCACCGGGCCCGGCCCGATGGGGCGGGGGGCCTCCCGGGGGCACCTGGTCTCGGCGCTGGACGCGTCGCTGGAGCGCCTGGGCCTGGACTACGTCGACCTCTGGCAGCTGCACGCGTGGGACGAGACGACGCCGCTGGAGGAGACGCTGGCCGCCTGCGACCTCGCCGTCTCCTCGGGCCGCGCCCGCTACGTCGGCGTCAGCAACTTCACCGGCTGGCAGACCGCCCAGGCCGCGACCTGGCAGAAGGCGTGGCCGGGCCGCACCCCGCTGGTGAGCACCCAGGTCGAGTACTCGCTGCTGCAGCGCGGCGTCGAGCGCGAGGTCGTGCCCGCCGCGGAGGCGCTGGGCCTGGGCGTGCTCGCCTGGTCGCCGCTGGGCCGCGGCCTGCTCACCGGCAAGTACCGGCACAGCACGCCCTCGGAGTCCCGCGGGGCCTCCCCGCAGTGGCAGGGCTTCATCGACGGCCTCCGCTCGGCCACGTCCGACCGCATCGTGGAGGCGGTGATCACCGCGGCCCAGGGGCTGGGGACGACACCGCTGGCGGTGGCCCTGGCCTGGGTGCGCGACCGGCCGGGCGTCGTCGCGCCGGTGGTGGGCGCCCGCACCGCCCAGCAGCTGCAGGCCAGCCTCGACGCCGAGAGCGTCCGCCTGCCCGCGGCGATCCGCACCGCGCTCGAGGACGTCTCCGCCCCGCACTTCAGCTACCCCGATCGCCGGTCGGACCGGTGAGCGCCGACCCGACGACCCCCGGCCCGGATCTGGTCTTCGCCGCCTTCTGCACCGCCGGGCTGTGGCCGGGGCTGGGCAAGCGCGCCGCGGCCGAGCTGCCCGCGGCCGGCATCACCACCCCGGACGACGTCACCGCCGACCGGCTGCTGAAGCTGCCGCGGGTGGGCCGGCAGCGCGCCGAGCGGCTGTTCTCCAGCTTCCTGGCCGCCGCGCCGACCTACGAGGTGGTCGAGCTGCTGGTGGGCGCGGGCCTGCCCGCCAAGCTGGCCGCCGGCGTCGCCGACGCGCTGGGCCCGGACGCCGCCCGCCGGCTGCGCGACGACCCCTGGGCGCTGCTGGGGCTCTCCGGGGTGACGCTCACCGACGCCGACCGGCTGGCCATCGCCGTGCTGAAGGGCGCCGACCGGCAGGACGCCCGGCGCGGGCGGGCGATCGTCGGGCTCACGCTGCGGACGGCGACCCGCGACGGGCACACCGTGCTGCCGGTCGACCTGGTCGTCGCGGCGCTGCAGGCGGAGGGCGTCGCCGACCCCGCCGCCGCGATCCTGGCCGCCGTCGACTCCGGCGAGGTGCTGGACCACGAGCCGCCGGAGCCGGACGTCGACGAGGACGCCGACGAGCTCCCCGAGCCCGACCCCGCGCTGCGGACCCTCTCCCTGGCCCGGTACGGCATGGCCGAGGAGGCGGTCGCCGAGAACGTCGCCCGGCTGGCCGCCGCCGCGGAGCGGATCGCCGACCCCGCCTCGGTGCGCTCGGTGGCCAAGGGCCTGGACGAGGCGCAGAAGCAGGCCGTGGCCCAGGTGCTCTCGGCCGGCGTCAGCCTGCTCACCGGCGGGCCCGGCACCGGCAAGAGCCGCACCGTCGCCGCGATCGTGCAGCTGCTGCGGACCAAGGGCACCGACGTGGCGCTGGCCGCGCCCACCGGCCGGGCGGCCAAGCGGCTGGAGGAGCTCACCGACCACCCGGCGGTGACTGTGCACCGGCTGCTCGGCGCGCAGGGCGCCTCGGGCGGCTTCTCCCGCAACGAGGAGTGGCCGCTGGACGCCGACGTCGTGGTGGTCGACGAGGCCTCCATGCTCGACGTCGAGCTCACCGCCGCCCTGCTGGAGGCCTGCCCCGACGGCACCCACCTGCTGCTGGTCGGCGACCCGGCGCAGCTGCCCTCGATCGGCCCCGGGCACGTGCTCGGCGACCTGATCGACTCGGGGGCGGTCCCGGTCACCGAGCTGACCACCCTGTACCGGCAGGCCGAGGGCGGGGCGATCGCCCGGCTGGCGTCGGCGGTCCGCGGGGGCGAGCTGCCCCCGGTCGACTCCCCCGACCGCGAGGTGGTCGTCGTCCCGGCCACCGGGAGCGCGGAGGCCGCCCGGCGGGTGGTGCAGCTGGTCACCGACTCGATCCCGCGGGCGCTCGGCATCGACCCCGGCGCGGTGCAGGTGGTCACCCCGGTGCACCGCGGGCCGGCCGGCACGATCGAGCTGAACAAGGCGCTCAAGGCGCACCTGAACCCGGGCGAGGGTGCGGTGTTCGGCTTCGACCCGGGTGACCGCGTGGTGGCCACCGCCAACCACATGGACCTGGAGCCGGTGGGCTTCGCCAACGGCGAGGTCGGGGTGGTCACCGGCACCGGCGACGGCTCGCTGACCGTCGACTTCAGCTCCGGGCCGGTGACGGTGAACGGGCAGGCGCTGTTCGACCTGCGCCACGGGTGGGCGATCACGGTGCACCGCGCGCAGGGGTCGGAGTGGCCCGGCGTCGTTGTGGTGCTCCCGCCGGAGGCGGGCGGCATGCTCTCCCGCCCGCTGGTCTACACGGCGCTCACGCGGGCGCAGAGGCACCTGTCGGTCGTGCACGCCAGCGGGGCGGCGCTGGCCCGGGCGGTGCGCGACGTCGACGTCCGGCCGCGGCGCACCCGGCTGGCCGGGCTGCTGGGCGAGGCGACCGGCTAGCTCGGCCGTGCCGCCCGGGCGGCGCAGAGCAGCCGGCCGACGGCGGCCCCGAGCTGGCCGGCGCAGGTGATCGGGCGGGCGAAGGGCACGCGGACGTCGATGTGCCCCAAGGGGCGCTCCACGCGCAGCCGGAACCCGAAGCGGTCCAGCCCGAGCGGGCGGACGACGCCGGCCGGGCCCACCACCTCGGCCGGGACGCGGGTGGCCAGCAGCTCGACGACGTCGGCGTGGCTGCCGGCCAGGTGGCGGAGGTGGTCGGCCTCGACCGCGGCCAGCGGGTCGGGGCGCGCGGTGGCGAAGTCCTGCGGGCTGACGTCGACGCCCTCCCCGCCTTCGCCGAGCACCACCTCGGCCAGGTCGAGCCGGAGCAGCCGGGCGGACCGGCCGACGTCGAGGAGCACCTCCGCGGGACGGGTCTCGGCGAAGGCGAGCAGCGCGGCGCGCTGGTCCTCGCGGCGGACGGGCGTGGCCCAGCCGGAGAGCCACAGCTGCGCCCGCACCGGCCGGCGCAGCGGCACCGGCGCGTGGTCGCTGACCATCAGCAACGCGGAGAGGTCCTGGTCGGGGGCCTGCTCGACGGCGGCCGCGATGTTCCCGTCGGCCGGGACGAGCAGCAGCACCTGCCCGGCGCGGGTGACGGTGTGCGCCAGCACGCGGCCGCCCTCGACGCCGGGCGCGCAGATCGTCGCCGCCGCGCGGGTGGCGACCGTCCGGGCGCGCTCGGCGGGTTCCGGGCGCAGAGCGGCGGCCGGGCGCTCGGGTGCGGGCTGCGTCGGGCTGCTGGGCATGACCCCTCCTCGGTGGGTTAGGGCAGCCTAACCAAACGTCGACTCCTCCGGCCAGCCAGCCTGACTCCCCGAGCGGCGCTTTGTGCACAAAGCGGCACGGCCGTGGGCGCTCAGGACCGCCGCGGCACCGCCCCCGCGCCCGCGCGGCGCCGGTCCTGCGCGATGCGACCCACCAGCACACCGGCCACGAGCGCGAGCAGCAGCCAGGGCGCGGCGGCGAGACCCTGCGCGGCCGGGAGCAGCAGCACACCGCCCACCAGAGCGCCGAGCAGCAGGCCGCGGAGCAACCGGCCGGCCGTCGACGGGCCGCGCGGCTCGTCCAGCACGGAGGCGGGCAGTCCCGCGGCGCGGGCCCACCGCTCGCCGGCGGCGCGCACCTCGGCCTCGGGCACGGCGCGACGCTCGCCGTCCGTCGTCATGGCTGCTCCCTCCCCGCTGTGCCGTCCACCCTGGTGGTCGTCGGGCGGCGCGGCAGCCCGGGGCGGCGGATTCACCCGGCCGACGGATCGAGCCGGTGCGGGCCGGGCGCCCTCGCCGACGGATGCCGCCCCGCGGCCAGTAGCACTCTGCCCCGCCGGAGTGGGCAGGGCGCGACCGGCTTCAGCCGATCTGGTCCTCGTCGTCCAGCGGCACGTCGGCGTCCTGCTCCAGGACATCGGCGTCGTCGGCCTCGCGGGTGCCGAGGGGGCCGCGCGGGGCGCCGGCCTCGCCCGGGCGCGCCGCGAGCTGCTGCTCGAGGGCATCGGCCTCCGGGACGTCGCCGGCCGGGGAGCTCGCCTCCGCGGCGCGGGTGGGCGCGGGCGGCTCGAGGTACGCCTCCTGCTCCGCGCGGTCGGCGTCGGGCACGTCGGTCGGGGAACCGGGCTCGGTCACGTCGTCCTCCTCCAGGAGCGGGTGCGTTCCGCGCCCCATCGTGCCGCCCGGGCGCCGTCCCGGCAGGCCGGGGGGTGTGAGCGAGGTGACGAACACGTGCCCGGGAAGCGAACGGCAGGCACAATCGGGCCGATGGACACCGCCGGGGAGTACGAGTTCGCGCCGCTGCGGATCCCACCGGGGACCTCCCGGTCCGCAGCGGCCACGATGCTCAGCCTGCAGTCCGACGTCGGCGGCTGGGAGCTCGCCCGCCTCCAGCTGCACGCCGACGGGACCCGCAAGGTCATCCTCCGCCGCCGCGCGCGGCTCTCCTACCTGCCGAAGCCCGTCACCTAGATGATCGATTCCAAGGGTCAGTGGTCGTAGGCGATCAGTGATCGAGGGGTGGGTGCGCCGATGTGGTCGTTGTGCCAGATGACGGCGGTGAGCGC
>NZ_SSXA01000079.1 GCF_021698975.1 Blastococcus sp. KM273128
GGCCACGATCTGCCCCAGCAGATCCACCGCCTCCGCCGCGCTGCGCTGGGCGGGCAGCCACGCCGACAGCGGCTCGTCCCACCGCTGCGGATCGGGGTCGGCGAGCTCCCAGGGCGAGGGCAGCGGGTCCACGAAGGACACCCCGACCCCCACCTGGAAACCCGCCGCCGACGACATACCCGCAGGCTAGGCCGGGGGTACGACAATTCCGGCCCAGCGGAGGAGGAGAGCCGGCGAGGGCACATCCCCCAGGGCCGGGGGCGCCGCAGCGGCCGGGGGTGCAGCAGCGGCTGCGGGTGCAGCAGCGGCTGGGGGCGCCGCAGCGGCCGGGAGCGCCGGCGAGCGCGGGTCACCGAGAGGATGCGTTGCGAGCAGGACGGACAACCGGGTCGGGCTGCCGCCGCCGACGACGCCGGCGGCCGGTCCGGTCGTCCGGGACGGACCGTCAGCGCGTGGTGCGCGGCGTGGCGGGGTGGCTGCCCGCCGTCACCAGGTCGGCGACCGCCTGGCGGGCGTCGCCGGCGGTGACCAGGCCCTCGCCCACCAGCACGGCGTCGGCCCCGGCGGCGGCGTAGCTGATCAGGTCGTGCGGGCCGCGGACGCCGGACTCGGCGACCTTCACGACCTCCGACGGCAGCCCCGGGGCGATCCGCTCGAAGGTCGAGCGGTCGACCTGCAGGGTGGTCAGGTCGCGGGCGTTGACGCCGATCACCGAGGCCCCCGCTGCCATGGCGCGGTCGGCCTCCGCTTCGGTGTGCACCTCGACCAACGCGGTCATGCCCAGCGACTCGACCCGCTCGAGGAGGCCGACGAGGACGTTCTGCTCCAGGGCCGCGACGATCAGCAGCACGACGTCGGCACCGTGCGCCCGCGCCTCGTGCACCTGGTAGCTGCTGACGATGAAGTCCTTGCACAGTACCGGCACGTCGACGACGGCCCGGACGGCGGCGAGGTCGGCGTGCGAGCCCCCGAAGCGGCGGCCCTCGGTGAGCACCGAGATGACCCGGGCACCACCGGCGGCGTACTGCTGCGCCAGCTGAGCGGGGTCGGCGATCTCGGCCAGGTCGCCCTTGGAGGGGCTGCGCCGCTTGACCTCTGCGATCACGCCGACACCGGGGGCGCGCAGCGCCGCCAGCGCGTCGCGCGCGGGGCGGGCCGCCTGCGCGGCCTCCTTCACCTCGTCCAGCGGCACCGCGGCCTCGCGGACGGCGAGGTCGGCGCGGACGCCCTCGATGATCTCGTCGAGCACGTTCACGGCGTGGCCGCAGCCTCGGCCGAGGTCCGGTGGTCGTTCATCGTCGCCACTGCTCCTCGTACGTCGATCCCGGGCGGATGGGTCGACCCACTGTAGAGGCGGGTCCTGCACCGCCCGGCCCGGGGGCGGGTCCGCCGATCCCGGGGCGTTCCGCTATGCGGAGCCGCCGGGGCGCGGGGCCGGCGGGGGCTCGGTCGGGTCCTCCCCGCGGTCCAGCGCCTTCCACGCGTCGTCCGCGCGGTCCTCCTCCGACCGCGGCGGGGCGGGCCCCGCCGCGCGCTCGTAGCGCTGCCCCATCGCCGGCCAGGCGGCCCCCCGGACGACGACGAGCAGCCCGGCCAGCACCGCCAGCACCCCGCCGACGACGGCGAGGCCCGGCCAGACCGCCGCGACCTCCACCGTCGTCCCGGTCACGCTGGTGCCGCTGACGCCGGGCAGGTCGGCGGCCGCGTCGGCCACTCCCCCGGCCAGCACCCGGGCCCCGGACCAGGCGAGCACACCGCCGCAGACCGCCACCAGCAGCCCCACGACCGCCCGCCCCGCGCCGCGCACCGCCAGCAGCGCGACCGCGGCGGCCAGCAGCACCAGCCCGGCGGCGGTCACGAGCGGGACCGCCGCACCGCCGGTGAGCGTCCCCGACACCGGCGGCAGCGGCGCCCGCCGCTCGGCGGTGACCTCCGCCCAGCGCTGGCTCGCGGCGGTCAGCGCCAGGGCCCCGGCCAGCGCGGCGCCCGCCACCGCGGCCGTCAGCTCCCGCCGGGCCCGCGACCGGCCCTCGCCCGGGGAGCCGCTCACCCGAGCTCCCGCAGCCTCTCGGCCGTCGCGATCGCCGACAGCACCGCGCGCGCCTTGTGACGGGTCTCGGCCTCCTCGGAGGCGGCGTCGCTGTCGGCCACGATGCCCGCGCCGGCCTGCACGTAGGCGCGGCCCTGGTGCAGGACGGCGGTGCGGATGGCGATCGCCATGTCCATGTCGCCGCTGGCGTCGACGTAGCCGACGGTGCCCGCGTACAGCGCCCGCCGGGTCGGTTCGAGCGACTCGATGATCGTCATGGCGCTGGGCTTGGGGGCGCCCGAGACGGTGCCCGCGGGGAACGTCGCGTCGAAGACGTCGAGGGCGTCGCAGCCGGGCCGTACCTCACCCGAGACGGTCGACACCAGGTGCATCACGTGGCTGTAGTGCTCGATCCGCATGAAGTCCGGCACCTCGACGCTGCCCGGCACGCACACCCGGCCCAGGTCGTTGCGGGCGAGGTCGACCAGCATGACGTGCTCGGCCCGCTCCTTGGGGTCGGCCAGCAGCCCCTCGGCCAGCCGGACGTCCTCCTCGGGGGTGGCCCCGCGCGGGCGGGTGCCGGCCGGCGGGTGCACGACGGCGGAGCTGCCGGCCACCGTCACCAGCGCCTCGGGCGAGGACCCCACCACGTCGAAGGGGCTCTCCCGGCCGGAGAACCGCAGCAGGTACATGTACGGCGACGGGTTGGTCGCGCGCAGCACGCGGTAGAGGTCCAGCGCCGCGACGTCGGTGACCAGCTCGAACCGCTGGGACAGCACCACCTGGAACGCGTCACCGGCCCGGATGTGCTCGCGCACCTCCTCGACGCCGTCCTGGAACACGCCCGGCGCGAGGTTGCTGCGCACCGACGCCGGCACGTCGGCGGGCTCGAGCACGGCCACGGCCGGCGGCGCCGGCCGGACCAGCGCGGCGGCCATGTCGTCGAGCCGGGCGACCGCGTCGTCGTAGGCGGCGGACCCCGCCCCGCTGCCGGGCAGCGCGTTGGCGATCAACAGCACCGACCCGTCGCTGTGGTCGAGCACGGCCAGGTCGGTGACCAGCATCATCGCCAGCTCGGGCATCCCGAGGTCGTCGGCGCTGGTGCTCGGCAGCCGCTCCAGCCGGCGGACGACGTCGTAACCGAGGTAGCCCACGAGGCCGCCGGTGAGCGGGGGCAGGCCGGGCGTGCGGGGCGAGCGCAGCCGCCGCGCCACCACCCGCACCGCCTCCAGGGGGTCCTCGGGGAGGTCGTCGGTGATCCCCGGGACGTCGTCGCCCAGCCACAGCGTGCGGCCGTCGCGCTCGGTGAGGACGCCGGCGCTGCGGACCCCGATGAAGCTGTACCGGGCCCACCGCTTCCCCTGCTCGGCCGACTCGAGCAGCACCGTGCCGGGGCGGTTGCCGGCCAGCTTGCGGTAGAGGCCGACGGCGGTCTCACCGTCGACGAGCAGGCGACGGGTGACCGGCACGACCGCCGCCCCCGAGGCCGCGAACTCCTCGGGCGACGGCGCGGTGACGCCGAACCTCACGGCGCGACCCCCTGCGCGGCGGGGAGCACCCGGTGGAAGCAGCTGCGCTCACCGGTGTGGCAGGCGGGACCCTCCTGGTCGACGAGCAGCAGCAGCGCGTCGCCGTCGCAGTCGAGGCGCACCTCGCGGACCCACTGGCGGTGCCCGGAGGTCTCGCCCTTGACCCAGTACTCCTGCCGGCTGCGCGACCAGTAGGTGGCCCGGCCGGTGGTCAGGGTGCGGCGGAGCGCCTCGTCGTCCATCCAGGCCACCATGAGCACCTCGCCGGTGTCGTGCTGCTGGACGACGGCGGCCACCAGGCCGGCGGGGTCGCGGCGCAGCAGGGCGGCCACCTCGGGGGCCGGCGCGGGGGCGGAGGGGTCGGTCGCGGGCATGCCGCCAGTGTGCCGTGCCCCCCGGTCAGCCTTGCGGGGCGGTGAACCAGCTGCGCCCGGCGCCGAACAGCACCAGCCCGAGGGCCACCAGCGGGGCCGCGGCGAAGAACAGGCTGAAGACGGCGACCACGCCGCCCACGTCGTCGGCGGCCGCGGCCGGGCCGAGCAGGTCGGTGAGCTGCGCCCACCAGTAGGCGGTGAGCAGCAACTGGACCCCGTGCGCCGCCAGCAGCACCAGCCACGCCACCCGGTTGCGCCGGCTGAGCGCCAGGATGCCGGCGGCCACCAGCAGCACCACCGAGACCACCTGGACGATCGACAGCACCCCGCCCTCGCGGGCGAACTCGTAGGCCTGGGTGGGCGCGGCGGTGGGGCTCTCCTCGATGGCCATCTGCGCCAGGGAGGCGAAGAACCACACGTACAGCGAGGCGATCAGCACCAGCACCGCCTGGACGAAGCTGAGCACCGCGGCGCCGATCACCTGGCCCGGCCGCCGCCCGGCCCGGAACGGGACCGGCCCACCGGGGAACGTCGTCGCGCCCCAGGCGCCGGGCCAGCCGTAGGGCGCGGGCGGAGCGTAGGGACCGGGCGGGGCGTAGGGCTGGTGCCCGTAGCCGTACGGCGGCGCGCCGTAAGGCGAGGCCGGCGGCAGCGTGGGCGGCGGACCGGTGTACGCCGGGCCCGGCTCGGTCGGCGTCGCCGGGTCCGACCAGGGGTCGCGGGGGGAGCTCACCGCTGCCCCGTCACAGCGCGGCCGCGAGCGCGCGGCCCGCGACCCGGCCGGAGAACAGGCAGCCGCCGAGGAACGTGCCCTCCAGCGAGCGGTAGCCGTGCACCCCGCCCCCGCCGAACCCGGCCACCTCGCCGGCGGCGTACAGCCCCGGGAAGACCTCGCCGCCCGGGCGGAGCACCCGGCCGGAGAGGTCGGTCTCCAGCCCACCGAGGCTCTTGCGGGTGATGACGTTGAGCCGGACGGCGACCAGCGGCCCGGCCTCGGGGTCGAGGATCCGGTGCGGCGGCGCCACCCGGATCAGCTTGTCGCCGAGGTAGTTGCGGGCACCGCGGATGGCGGTGACCTGCAGGTCCTTGGTGAACGCGTTGCCGACCTCGCGGTCGCGCGCCACCACCTCCCGCTCCACCTGCGCGAGGTCGAGCTCGGGGGCACCGCCGGTGACCCGGTTCATGCCGGCGACCAGCTCCGGCAGGGTGCGGGCGACGACGAAGTCCTCCCCCTTGTCGAGGAACGCCTGGACCGGACCGGAGACGCCGGCCTTCACCCGCGTCATCAGCAGCCGGAGGTCCTTGCCCGTGAGGTCGGGGTTCTGCTCGGAGCCCGACAGCGCGAACTCCTTCTCCACGATCTTGTGCGTGGCGACGAACCAGGTGTGCTCGTGGCCGGTCTGCCCGATGTGCGCGAGCGTGCCGAGGGTGTCGAACCCGGGGAACAGCGGCACCGGGAGCCGCCGGCCGGTGGCGTCGAGCCACAGCGACGAGGGCCCGGGCAGGATGCGGATGCCGTGCTTGTCCCAGACGGGCGAGTGGTTGGCGACGCCCTCGGTGTAGTGCCACATGCGGTCGCCGTTGACCAAGCTGGCCCCGGCCGCGACCGCGGCCTCCTGCATCTGCCCGTCGACGTGCGCGGGGACGCCGGAGAGCAGCCGCTGCGGGGCCGGGCCGAGCCGCGCCGGCCAGTACCTCCGGACCAGGTCGTGGTTGCCGCCGATGCCGCCGGAGGTGACGACGACGGCCTGCGCGGAGATCTCGAACTCGCCGACCTCGCTGCGCGAGCTGGCCTCGCCGCGCGCGACCGGGCTCGGTTCGAGCACCGCGCCCCGCACGCCGGTCACCGCCCCGCCGCTGACGACGAGCTCGCCCACCCGGTGGCGGAAACGCAGCTCGACGCGGCCCTCGGCCACCGCCGCCCGCACCCGGCGCTCGAAGGGGGCCACCACCCCGGGCCCGGTGCCCCAGACGATGTGGAAGCGCGGCACCGAGTTGCCGTGCCCGGTGGCCGTGTAGCCGCCGCGCTCGGCCCACCCGACGACCGGGAAGAAGCCGATGCCCTGCTCCTTGAGCCAAGCGCGCTTCTCCCCCGCTGCGAACTGCAGGTAGGCCTCGGCCCACTGCCGCGGCCAGTGGTCGCTGTCCCGGTCGAACCCGGCCGTGCCGAACCAGTCCTGGCGGGCGAGCTCCAGCGAGTCCCGCACCCGCAGGCGGCGCTGCTCCGGCGAGTCGACGAGGAAGAGCCCGCCGAAGGACCACCACGCCTGCCCGCCCAGCGACGCCTCGGGCTCCTGGTCGACCAGGATCACCCGCTTGCCGGCGTCCGCGAGCTCGGCGGTGGCGACCAGGCCGGCCAGGCCTGCCCCCACCACGACGACGTCTGCCTCCGTGCGGGCCTTCTCGGTGTCCACGACCGAGACGCTAGCGGGCACCCGCTGCAGCGCGCCGTCCTCCGGGGGCACGACTCGCCCGCCCGGGTGCCGTGGGGACCGGCCGGGGCACCGTCACCCGGCGGTCCAGCGGCGGACCCGCCGCGTCGAGGCGAGCACCGCGGCGAGCACCGGGAGGACGAGCTGGAGCAGCGCCAGGGCCGGGACGCCCCCCTCGGGAGCGCCGGCGCCGGCCACCGCGCCGGCGCCGGTGAAGAGGGCGATCGGCAGCCAGGCCAGCGCCATCGGCAGCCACCCGCGCCGGGCCAGCAACCAGAAGGCGGCGAACAGCTGCACCAACGGGGCGATCAGCAGCAGCCACGTCCACGAGACCCCGGAGGTGACCGCCTGCGAGCCCTCCAGGCCCAGGACGAGGAGGGCCAGCAGCACCGAGGGCATCGCGCCGATGACCCCGATGGCCGCAGCGACCAGCGCGATGCCGGGGATCCGCGGGGAGGTACTGTCCGCGTCCCCGCGCGCCCGCGGTCCAGAGCCCATCCCGGCAGGCTAGACAACGCCGGCCGCTCAACGTCGGGTGCGCCGTCGGACGCTCGGCGACGCCGAGAGCGCGAGGGCGACGAGCAGGCCGGCGAGCAGCAGGGCTGCCGGTCCGGCGATCACCTCCCCGCCGTCGGCGAGGGCGCGGACGAGGACCCAGCCGGCCAGCACCGCGGCCAGCCCCGCACCGCCAGCCAGCACCGACCAGGTGCGCCGGAGCAGCAGCAGGACCCCACCGGCCAGGAGCAGCAGGGCCGCGGCGAGCGGCAGCAGCGCCAGGAACCGCTCTCCGGCTGCCTCGGAATCCAGTCCGCCGAGCGCCCAGATGACGAGCGCCGCCCACAGCAGGGGCAGCGTGGCCAGGAAGGCGAGCACGGCCGACACCACGGCGGCGGCGCGGCCGCGGTCCTGACGGTCCGGAGGCATCTGCCGACCGTAGGGGCAGCAGCGCTCAGCGCGCGGGTTCCGGCTCGCCCGCCGAGGAGCGGCGCCAGGAGGCGTGCAGGCGGGCGTAGGGCCCCTCTGCGTCGACGAGCTCGGCGTGCGTGCCGCGCTGGACGACGTGCCCGGCGTCGACGACCAGCACCTCGTCGGCGCGCTCGGCGGTGGAGAGCCGGTGGGCGATGGTGAGCGTCGTCCGGCCCTCGGTGAGGGTGTCCAGCGCACGGGTGAGCCGCTGCTCGGTGGCCGGGTCGACCGCGCTGGTGGCCTCGTCGAGCACCAGCAGGTCGGGGTCGGCGACGTAGGCGCGGGCCACCGCGACCAGCTGCCGCTCCCCCGCGGACAGCGACTCGCCGCGCTGCCCCACCGCCGTCGCGACGCCCGCGGGCAGGCCGGCGACCCACGCGCCGAGGCCGAGGTCGTCGAAGGCGGCGACGACGTCGTCGTCGGTCATGCCGGGGCGGCCGTAGCGCACGTTGTCGGCGACGCTGGCGTCGAACAGGAAACCGTCCTGCGGCACCATCACCACCCGGGCGCGCAGCGAGGCGAAGGCGACGTCGGCCAGCGGCACCCAGCCCGCGTCGCGGGAGCCCAGGAGCACCCGCCCCTCGACCGGGTCCATGAGCCGGGTGACGAGCTTGGCGAAGGTGGTCTTGCCCGAGCCGGTCTCCCCGACGATCGCCACGCGGGTGCGCGGGTCGATGGCGAGGTCGACGGCGTCGAGCGCCGCCCGGGCGCCCGGCGCGTACCGGAAGGTGACGTGCTCGAACCGCACGCCCAGCGGCCCGGCGGGCAGCTCGCGCACCCGGTCGGGGGTGGCCACGGCCGGGTCGCGGACGTCGGGCTCGGTGTCGAGCACGTCGAGCACCCGCCGGAAGCCGGCGACCGCGTTCTGCGCCTCGTTGAGCACCTCGCTGGCGGTCTGCACCGGGGCGACGAAGAGGGTGACCAGGAAGAGGAAGGCCACCAGGGTGCCGGGCGTGATGTCACCGGCCAGGCCGAGGAGCACGCCCACGACGACGACCGCGGCGTTGGCGACGGCCGCGACGAACTCACCGCTGACGAACACCGCGGCGGTCACCTTCTGCGCGTCGACCTGGGCGCGGTAGTGCCGGTCGATCGCGGCGTCGAGCCGCTCGGCGGTGCGGGCACGGACCCCGTAGACCCGCACCGTCGAGGCGCCGACGACCGACTCGGAGACCGCGGCCAGCACGTCGCCGACCCGCTCGCGGACCACGCCGTACACCTGCACCAGCCGGCGGGCGAACCAGCGGACGGCGAACACCAGCGGGACGAAGCAGACCAGCACCAGCAGCGTGAGCTGCCAGGAGTACACGAACATGACGACGGTGGCGACGACGAGCTGGCCGACGCTGACCAGCCCCAGCACGCCGCCCCACTGCATGAACACCGAGAGCTGGTCGACGTCGCTGGTGACCCGCGAGACCAGGGAACCGCGCCGCTGCCCCTGCTGGTGCAGCACCGAGAGGTCGTGCACGTGGCGGAACGCCCGCTCCCGGAGGCCGGCCAGCGCGGTCTCGGTGGTGCGGAACAGGCGCACGTTCATGCGGTAGACCGCGACGGCGGTGAGCACCACGACGACGGCGCAGCCCGCGACCACCCAGGAGACCAGCCCCAGGTCGGGCCCCCCGGCCGCAGCCAGGCCGCGGTCGATGACCTGCTGCACCGCGATCGGGACGACCACCCGGCCGGCCGTGGCGAGCAGCGCCAGCGCGAAGGTGACCGGCAGACCGCGCCGGAACTCCGGCATCATGCGCAGGCCCCGCCGCAGCGTGGCCAGGGCGCCCTCGTCCGTGCGGTCGGGCAGCTGCGTCGCGGCGGTCACGCCGGCACCTCCGCCTGCGCGTAGGCCCGCACCAGCGCCGCGTAGCCCGGGACGTCGGCCAGCAGCTCCTCGTGGGTGCCGCGGGCGACGGCGCGGCCGTCCTCCAGCCACACCACCTCGTCGGCCAGGGCGATGGTCGCCTGGCGGTAGGCGACCACGACCACGGTCGTCGGCGTCCCGCTGGTGCGCAGCGCGTCGAGGATGCGCGCCTCCACGGCCGGGTCGACGGCGCTGGTGGCGTCGTCGAGGACCAGCAACCGGGGGCGGCGGACGACGGCGCGGGCGAGCGCGAGGCGCTGGCGCTGGCCGCCGGAGAGGGAGGCGCCGCGCTCGCCGACGCGCGTGTCGAGCCCGTCGGGCAGCGCGGCGACGAACTCGTCGGCGGCCGCGACCCGCAGCGCCGCCCGCACCTCGTCGTCATCCACCGGGGCGCCGAGGGTGACGTTGCCGCGCACCGTGTCGTCGAAGAGGAACGCGCTCTGCGCGACGAACGCCGCCTGGGTGCTCACCTCGCCCTCCCGCAGCCGGCGCAGGTCCACGCCGTCGAGGAGGACGGTGCCGTCGCCGGGGTCGACCAGGCGCACGAGCAGGCCGGCGAGCGTCGACTTGCCCGACCCGGTGGGGCCCACGACCGCGACCGTCCGGCCGGCGGGCACGTCGAAGGTCACCGCCTCCAGCGTCGGGCGGCCCCCGCCGTCGTAGCGGAACCCGACGTCGCGCAGCCCGAGCCCGGCGCCGCCCGCGCGGGGCACGGCGGTGTCGGGCCCGTAGGGCGTCTCGCCGGTCGCCTCGAGGACGGGGGTGACGCGGTCGAAGCCGGCCAGCGCCCGCGGCAGGTCGGCCAGCACCCAGCCGATGGCGCGGATGGGCAGCGCCAGCAGGGTGAACAGGTAGGCGATCGAGACCAGCTCGCCGGCATCGGTCGCACCGTCGGCCACCCGGCCGGCCCCGATGACCAGGACGGCGAGCGTGCCGAGGTTCGGCAGCGCCTCCATCAGCGGGTCGAACAGCCCGCGCACCCGGCCGACGGCGACCAGCCCGTCGCGCAGCTCCTGCGCCCGGCCGGCGAAGCGCGCGGTCTCGGTCTCCTCGCGGCCGAGGGTCTTCACCACCAGGGCGGCGTCGAAGCTCTCGTGCGCGATCTCGCTGACCTCGGCGCGCAACTGCTGGGCCCGCTGCATCCGGGGGCTCATCACCTGCGAGTAGACGACGTTCGCGGCGAAGACCAGCGGGAAGACCACCAGGCCGACCAGCGCGAGCAGCGGGTCGGTGAGGACCAGGGCGACGCTGGTGATCGCGATCATCACCAGGGCGCCGCACGCGAACGGCAGCGGCGCGACGAAGAACCAGGCCGCCTCGACGTCGGAGTTGGCGTTGGAGAGCAGCTGCCCCGTGGGGTGTCGCTGGTGCCAGGAGAGCGGCAGCCGGAGGTACTGGCCGGTGACCCGGCGGCGGTACTCGGCCTGCAGCCGGTAGCTCATGATCCCGGCGAACAGCCGGCGGCCGATGATGCCGAGGATCTTCAGCAGCGCGACGCCGAGGATGGCGACGACGGCCAGGGTCAGGGCGGCCCCGGTGGTGGCGCCGTCGCGGAAGGAGGGCAGCAGCACCCGGTCGGTGACCTCGCCGATGACGTAGGCGCTGGCGACCGTCATCGCGCCGTAGAGGCTGCTGGCCAGCAGCGCGAGGGTGAACATGCCCGGCTGCTCGGCGATCGCCCGCCGGACGTGGCGGAGCCCGCGTCGGACGACGGCCTCTCTGCGGCGGGACACGGGGCTCCTCGGGTGTGCGGGCGGCCCGGCCAGGATGCCGGACGGTCGTTAGGAACGCTAAGCGGCTGGAACCGCGCGCGCACCCGACTTGTTCCCGGCCCGGGTGTCGCCCGGCGCGGCGGCCCGGTATGCAGGGGCGATGAGCGCCTCTCCCCCCTCCCTGCCGGCCCGCGAGCGCGCCGCACTGGCCGACCTCCTCGACGAGCTGGGGCCGGACGCGCCGACCTGCTGCGAGGGGTGGACGACGGCGCACCTGGCCGCGCACCTGGCCGTCCGCGACCGGCGGCCCGACGCGCTGCCGGGTTACGGGCTGGAGCTGCTGCCCGGCGGCGGGCGGCTGGCCTGGTGGTCGCACCGGCTGGAGGACCGGCTGCGCACCTCCACGCCCTACGCCGAGGTGGTCGGGCGGGTGCGCTCCGGGCCGCCGGTGTGGTCGCCGACGGCGCTGCCGGCCGTGGCGACGGCGATCGACACGGCGGAGTACGCCATCCACCACGAGGACGTCCGCCGCGCCCAGCCGGGGTGGGAGCCGCGCCCGCTGCCCCGGGAGGAGCAGGACCGGCTGTGGGCGGGCCTGGCCCTGCACGCCCGGCGCGCCGCCGGCCGCCGCGGCCTCGTGCTGCGCCGCAGCGACGCCCCGGGCACCGAGAAGCGGTTCGGGGACGCGGGGCGGACCGTCACCGGCGAGCCGCTGGAGCTGATGCTCTGGGTCTCCGGCCGCCGCGGCGTCGCCCGCGTCGACGTGAGCTGACGTCGCTCGCGGGTCCGGGGGTGGCGAGGCGGTCCAGGGCGTCTCGCCACAGCCGCGGGAACAGGCGCGGTCCGACCAGCCGCTGGACCGCGAGGATCGCCCGGCCCCGGGCACCCCGTGGGCGCCCGTGGTCGATCATGGCGTCCACCCGGCTCCCGCCGTCCGGGCCGGGGCTGATCAGGACCTCACCGCGACCACCGTCGCAGTGATCGCTCTCCACCAGCGTCCAGCGGATCGTCCCGGGTGGCTCCCACTCGTAGCGCAGGACCACCCAGATGCGGACCCCCGGACTCCCCTCCCGGACGACGGCCCAGTTCTCGCCCGACTCCCGCACCTCGTACTTCGCCGGGTCCAGGGTGCGGCGCCAGATCTCGAGGCGGCGGTCGCTGACATCGGTGAAGGCCGCGAACACCTGCCCGGGCGTGGCCTTCGTGGTCAGGCTGTAGCGGAAACGCATGGCCGGTCCCTCCCGCGGCAGGCGGCACGCGGACGACTCATCATCCACCGGCGCCCGGCAGTGCGGGAGGGGTTCCGGCGCCCGGTCAGCTGAGCGGGGTGTCGCCCTCGCGGCGCACCGGAACGCCGGCGTCGGCCAGCCCGGCCTTGACGTCGCCGACCCGGAGCTGGCCGAAGTGGAAGACGCTCGCGGCGAGCACCGCGTCGGCGCCCGCGGCGACCGCCGGCGGGAAGTGCTCGACCGCGCCCGCTCCCCCGCTGGCGATCAGCGGGACCGCGACCTCGCGGCGCACCTGGGCGATGAGGTCGGTGTCGAAGCCGGCGCGGGTGCCGTCGGCGTCCATGGAGTTGAGCAGGATCTCCCCGACGCCGAGCTCCGCGGCCCGCACGCACCACTCCACGGCGTCCCGGCCGGTGCCCCGGCGGCCGCCGTGCGTGGTGATCTCGTAGCCCGAGTCGGTGACGGCGCCGTCGCGGACCCGCCGGGCGTCCAGCGAGAGCACGAGCACCTGGCTGCCGAAGCGCTGCGCGATCTCGGCGATCAGCTCCGGCCGGGCGACGGCGGCGGTGTTCACCGCGACCTTGTCCGCGCCGGCGCGCAGCAGCTTGTCGACGTCCTCGACCCCGCGCACGCCCCCGCCGACGGTGAGCGGGATGAAGACGCTCTCGGCGGTGCGGCGGACGACGTCGTAGGTCGTCTCCCGGTTGCCGGAGCTGGCGGTGATGTCGAGGAAGGTGAGCTCGTCGGCACCCTCGGCGTCGTAGACCCGGGCCATCTCCACCGGGTCGCCGGCGTCGCGCAGGTCCACGAAGTTGACGCCCTTCACCACCCGCCCGGCGTCGACGTCGAGGCACGGGATGACCCGCACGGCGAGCGTCACGCCGCGGGCTCCCGCACCGCGTCGGCCTCGATCTCCACCAGCAGCTCCGGGTCGATGAGCGCCGACACCTCGACCATCGTCGACGCCGGGCGGATCGCGCCGAACACCTCGCCGTGGGCGCGGCCGACCTCCTCCCAGCGGCTGATGTCGGTGACGTACATGCGGGTGCGGACGACGTCGGACAGCGCGAAGCCGGCGCGCTCCAGCGACCGCTCGATCGTGGCCAGCACCTGCCTGGTCTGCCCCGCGGCGTCCCCGGGGTGGGCGACGGCGCCGTCCACGAGCGCGGTCGTGCCGCTCACCCATGCCGTGTCGCCGCGGACGACGATCCGGCTGTAGCCGACGACCGGCTCCCAGGGGTTCTCCGAGCCCAGGTTGAGCACCGTCATGCCAGGGCCTCGGTGACCTGCAGCGCCTCGGGCAGCGTGAAGGCCCCGGCGTACAGCGCCTTGCCGACGATCGCGCCCTCGACGCCGATCGAGGTGAGCCCGGCCAGCGCGCGGATGTCGTCGAGCGAGCTGACCCCGCCGGAGGCGACCACCGGCCGCGGGGTGGCCGCGCACACCTCGCGCAGCAGCTCCAGGTTCGGGCCGCGCAGCGTGCCGTCCTTGGTGATGTCGGTGACCACGTACCGGGCGCAGCCCTCGGCGTCGAGGCGGGCGAGGGTCTCGTAGAGCTCGCCGCCCTCGCGGGTCCAGCCGCGGGCGGCCAGCCGGGTGCCCCGCACGTCCAGGCCGACAGCGATGCGGTCGCCGTGCTCGGCGATGGCCCGGGCGCACCACTCGGGCGACTCGAGGGCGGCGGTGCCCAGGTTGACCCGGCGGCAGCCGGTGGCCAGCGCGGCGGCCAGCGACTCGTCGTCCCGGATCCCTCCGGAGAGCTCGACGTCGACGTCGAGCTCGCCGACCACCCGGGCCAGCAGCTCCCGGTTGGTGCCCCGGCCGAAGGCGGCGTCGAGGTCCACGAGGTGGACCCACTCGGCGCCGTCGCGCTGCCACTGGAGGGCGGCGTCGAGGGGGTCGCCGTAGGAGGTCTCGCTCCCGGCCTCCCCCTGCACGAGACGGACGGCCTGGCCGTCGGCGACGTCGACGGCGGGGAGCAGCTGCAGCTTCGGCACGGTGCCCAGCCTAGGGACCGACTCCTCGTCGCCTGCGTCACCTACCGGCCGCGTGCGCGGCGGCGAACCGGCCGGGGGTCGTGCCGGTCACCCGGGCGAAGTCGCGGGTGAAGTGCGCCTGGTCGGCGTAGCCCAGCACCGCGGCCACCTCCCCCAGGCCGGCCGGCCGCCCGCGCAGCCGCTCGGCGGCCTCCTGCAGGCGGCGGCGCTGGATCAGCCACTTCGGGGTCAGCCCCAGCCGCCGGTGCACCAGCCGCTGCAACGCGCGCTCCGACAGCCCGAACCGCTCGCACACCTGCGCGACCCGCACGACCTCGCGATCGCCCTCGACGAAGGCGACCACCTCGTTGACCAGGCGGCCCTCGTCGTCGACCGGCAGGAAGGGCCGCAGCGCGTCGCCGAACGCGGCCATCGCCGCGCCGTGCGCCTCCGGGGAGCGCGGGTCCGGCGTCATGGCGGCCCGCACCCGCCCGGTCAGCTCCTCCCCCGCGGCCCCGAGCACCTCGGCGACGTCGACGTGCCGGCCCGTGTACCGGCTCATCGGCCCACCGGTGAGCAGCGCGCCGGCGGCCGGGGCGCACATGACGCCGACGGCCCACCCCTCGCCGGTGAGCGTCGTCGTCGACAGCCCCGGGACCACGCCGTAGAAGCGGGCGTAGCCGTCCGCGACGACCAGCAGCGCGACCGGGTACTGCAGCACCCGCTGCGGCGCCTCCCGCCCGGGGGGCACCGACCAGACGGGGACCCAGAACCGCTGCAGCAGCCCCTCGAACTCCGGCGCGGCGGTGTAGCGGTGCATCACGTGCGAGGCGTCGCCCGGCTCCCTCAGGTGGGCGCGCTCGACCACGTCCAGGGCACGCGGCGCCGGCGCGCTGTCGGGTTCCATCAAGACGGAGCCTGCCGCACGGCCCTAGGTTCCGGCCATGACCCGCACCGTTTCGAGCTACCGAGCCGCCGAACGCCCGCTCACCGCCCTGCTCGACGCCGTCCCCGCCGGCGGCTGGACCAACCCGTCCCCCTGCGAGGGGTGGACCGCCGCCGACGTCGTCGAGCACCTGGTCACCACCCAGCGCGACTTCCTCGCCACCCACGGCGCGGACCTCGGCCCGGCGCCGGACGTGGCCGCCGACCCGGCCGCCGCCTGGCGCGCGCACGCCCGGCGGGCGGCCGAGGTGCTGGCCGACGACGCCGTGGCCGGCCGGGAGTTCGACGGCTTCTTCGGGCCGACGACGGTCGGCGCCGCGCTCGAGCAGTTCTACGTCTGGGACATGGTCGTGCACCGGTGGGACCTCGCCCGCGCCGTCGGCGCGGACGCCGGCCTCACCGACGAGGAGCTGGACCGGGTCGAGGCCGGCGCGGACGGCTTCGGCCCGGCGCTGCACATGGAGGGCATCTGCCGCCCCGCCGTCGACGTGCCCGGGTCCGCCGACCGCACCACGCGGGTGCTCGCCCGGCTGGGCCGGAGCGCCTGACCGGCCCGCGCGCCGGTGCGGCAGGCTGACGGCGTGGAGTGCTGCCGTGGAGTTCGCTGACGTCGTCCGCCGCCGCCGCATGGTGCGCGACTACGACCCCGACCGACCGGTGCCGCCCGAGGTGCGGGAGAAGCTGCTCGCGCACGCCATCCGGGCGCCGTCGGCCGGCTTCAGCCAGGGCTGGGCGTTCCTGGTGCTGGAGACGGCCGAGGAGCGCGACCGCTTCTGGTCGGCCACCACCGACGGGGGCGCCCCCGACGGCTGGCTCACCCGCATGCGCCGGGCGCCGCTGCTGGTGGTGCCGCTGGCCAACAAGAGCGCCTACCTGGACCGCTACGCCGAACCGGACAAGGGCTGGACCGACCGCGACGAGGCCCGCTGGCCGGTGCCGTACTGGGACGTCGACGCCGGCATGGCCTCGCTGCTGATGCTGCTCACCGCGGTCGACGAGGGGCTCGGCGCCTGCTTCTTCGGCGTCCCGGCGCACCGCGTCGACGCCTTCCGGGCCGCCTTCGGGGTGCCGGACGCCTACCGGCCCGTCGGCTGCGTCTCGGTCGGCTACCCGGGCACGGAGGACCGCCGGTCGCCGTCGCTGCGCCGGGGCCGGCGGGGCGTCGACGAGGTGGTGCACCGGGGCCGCTGGTGAGAGCACCCTCACCGGGGTCTCACCCGCCGCTCACCGCCGGGGGCGAGGCTGCCGGGGTGGACAGCGGCCTGCTCTGCCCCGCCCGGGTGCCCCCGTCGTGGCCGCCCTCGCTGCAGCTGCTGCTGGGCGAGCCGGCCGGTGAGCTGTGGTCGGCCGTGCTCGGGCCGCTCTCCGGCCGGCTCCGCACGCTGGCCGCCACCTCGGTGCACCTGCGCCCGGACGGCACGGCGACCGTGCGCCACACCGCCCTCGTGGACTGGGCCGACGGTCGCGCCACCCGCGAGCACCTCGTGGCAGCGACCGGGTCGGCGATCCCGGCCGGTGCCGCCGTCGTCGAGGGCGCGGCGGGGGGCACCCCGGTCGCGGTGGGGCTCTGGCGGTGGCCGCTGGACCCCGCGCTGCCCGGGCTGGCCTGGGCGACGTCGGCGGCCGGGGTCGCCGAGCGGCTGGGCGCGCTGGGGCTCCACGTCCCCGGCCCCCGGCTGCGGTTGCGCAGCTACCGGCCCGGCCGGCGCGCGGTCGTCGAGGTGACCTCACCGGCGGGCCGCTGGTTCCTCAAGGTGGTCCGGCCCGCCGCGGTGGCCGACCTCGTGCGCCGCCACGCCGCGCTGGCCCCGGCGCTGCCGGTGGCGCCCGTGCTGGCGCACACCACCGACGGCGTCGTCGTGCTGCCCGCCCTGCTGGGCACGCCGCTGCGGGCCGCGCTGGCCGGCGATCCCCGGCAGCTGCCCGGCCCGGAGGCCCTCGAGGCGCTGCTCGACCGGCTGCCGGAGGTGGCGCCGCGGAGGGGGCGCGGCGCTCCCGGCGACCCGATGCCGGCCGTGCGGGCGCACGCGTCGGTGCTCGGGACGGTCTGCCCCGCGCTGGCGCCCCGGCTGGACCGGCTCACCGCGGCGGTGGCGGCGGGTGCGGGCCGGCACCCCGTGGTGCCGGTGCACGGCGACCTCTACGAGGCGCAGCTCCTCGTGGAGGCCGGGTCGGTGGTGGGCCTGCTGGACGTGGACACGACCGGCCCGGGCGCGCGGATCGACGACTGGGCCACCCTGCTGGGCCACCTCGTCCTGCTGGAGCACCTGACCGGGGACCCCGCACCGATCGCCGCCTACCGCGACCGGGTGGAGCGGCTGCTCGCGGGGCGCTGGCCCGGCGGCGAGCTGGCCGCCCGGGTGGCCGGGGTGCTCGTGGGGCTGGCGACCGGGCCCTTCCGGGTGCAGCAGGCGGGCTGGGCCCAGGCGACCGAGGCCCGGCTCGCGCTCGCCGAGCGGTGGGCCACCGCCTCGGCCGGATGAGAGCGCCCTCACCGCCGTCTCCCGGGCACCTCACCGGCGACGGGCACCGTGGTCCTCGTCAGCGCACCACCACCGTCCACGGGAGGACCGCACCATGAGCAGCACGCCCGCCACCTGGAAGATCGTCACCTTCGGCACCGCGCTCGCCGGGCTCGGTGTCGCCGGCGTCGGCGTCGCCGCGGCGACCGACGACGGGAGCTCGTCGCAGCTGCCGGCGGCCGTCTCCGTCGCCGCGGACGAGAGCCCGGACGCCTCGCCCGACGACGACGCCGTCGCGGACGCCTCCGCGGACACGTCCGACGGCGACGACGGCACCCCCGACATCGACACCCCCGACATCGACAGCCCGGACGTCGACAGCCCCGACGTCCACACCCCCGACGTCGACAGCCCGGACGACGGCTCCCCCGACGCCGACGACTGATCGTCGCCCCGGCCCCGGCCCCGGACCCGGCCCCGGACCCGACCCGGGCCCGGGGCCGCCGGCTGCGCGGGTCAGACGGCGAGGCGGTAGCCCATCCCCCGCACCGTCTCGATGCGGTCGGCCCCGAGCTTCTTGCGCAGGTAGCGCACGTAGACGTCGACGACGTTCGAGCCGGGGTCGAAGTCGTAGCCCCAGACCTGGCTGAGCAGCTGCTCGCGGGCCAGCACCTGACCGGGGTGGCGCAGGAAGGTCTCGGCGAGCGCGAACTCGCGGGCGGACAGGTCGACGGTGCGGCCCTCGACGTCCGCCCGCCGGGTGCGCAGGTCCAGCGACAGACCGCCGGCGGTCAGCACGGTCACCTCGCCCTCGCGGGCGCCGGCCAGGCGGAGCCGCACCCGGGCCAGCAGCTCCTCGAAGCGGAACGGCTTGGCCATGTAGTCGTCCGCGCCGCCCTCCAGCCCCGCCACGGTGTCCTGCACGCTGTCCCGCGCGGTGAGCACGACCACCGGGACCCGGCAGCGCTCGGCCCGCAGCGCACCCGGCTCATCGGCGCCCCCCTTCGGTCGGTGCGGAGCACGCGCCACCGACCAGCGGCGGCGTCGACAGCGAGTCGTCGACGGTGTCGTCGGCGTCCGGCAGCAGGTCGGCCGGGCCGGCGTCCCGTGGCGGTGCCGGCCGCGCGGGCAGCACCAGGGTGAACGTCGCCCCCTCGCCCGGGCGGCTGTGCAGCTCGACCGAGCCACCGTGGGCGGCCGCGATGGCCTGCACGATCGCCAGGCCCAGGCCCGCGCCGTCGCTGCGCCGGGCCCCGGAGCTGCCGCGCGCGAACCGCTCGAACACCCGCTCCTGGTCCGCCACGGGGATCCCGGGCCCGGTGTCGTCGACCCAGACCAGCAGCCGGTCGCCGCTGAGCCGGCTGCCGAGCACGATGCGGTCCCCCGGTCCGGTGTGGTGGACGGCGTTGTCGGCCAGGGCGATGACCGCCTGGGTGAGCCGCTGCGGGTCGAGCAGCAGGTCGGCGCGGGCGACGGCGCCCAGCTGCCAGTCGCGGTCGCCGAGCCGCCGCACCTTGCCGAAGATGTCCGCGGTCACCTCCGCGACGTCGACCGGCTGGGTCCGGACGAACTCGGGCTGCTCGGCGCGGGCCAGCAGCAGCAGGTCGGACACCATGCGGTTCATCCGCTCCAGCTCGTCGTCGACCAGCGCCACGGTCTGCCGGACGTCCTCGGGGTCGGCCGGGTCGAGCACCTCGAGGTGGCCGCGGACGATGGTGATCGGGGTCCGCAGCTCGTGCCCGGCGTCGTCGAGGAAGCGGCGCTGCGCGGCCACCCCGCTCTCCACGCGGTCCAGCATCCCGTTGACGGCGACGGCGAGGTCGGCGAGCTCGTCGGCGGGGCGGCCCTCGACCGGGATGCGGCCGGACAGGTCGGTCTCGGTGATGCCCTGCGCGGTGGCCGCGACCGCCCGGACCGGGGCGAGGACGCGACCGGCCACGACCCACGCTCCTGCCGCGGCCAGCAGGACGGTGAGCGCACCGACACCCAGCATCAGCCGGGCGGTGTCGTCGGCGGCCTGCCGTTCCTGGTCGGCGAAGTAGGCGACGACGGCCACGCCGCGGGCGGGGTCGCCCTCGAGCGCCACCGGGACGGCGAGGTAGCGGACCTCCCCGGCGCCGCTGTCGTAGCGGCCGGCGGTCGTCTCGGTGACCGACCCGACGAGCTCGGTGAACGTCGCGTCCTCGCTGAGCAGCACCGGCGCCTCGATGCGGCTCTGGAAGCGGTACGCGCCGTCGACGTAGCCGAGGAACTTCTCGTTGGGGCGGGCCAGGTTGTACTGGATGACGGTCTCCAGCACCTCGGCGACGGAGTCGAACGGCGCGCCGGTCTCCGGGTCGATGCCCGAGGCCACGATCTGCGAGAACTCGACGACCTCGGCCTCGAGGGCCAGGTCCATCCGCTCGTCGGTCGCGCGGATCAGCAGGCGCCAGGTGACCAGGTCGACCAGCGCCAGCGCCAGCAGGACCAGCAGCAGGACCCAGCCGATGATCCGCGTGCGGGCGGCCCGCGGCGCCCACCGGCCGCGGAGCCGGTCGCGCCACCCGGTCGGGGCGCGCTGGTCTGCGCTCACGGTTGGGCCGTCACCGTCGCTCCCGCCGTCTCAGTCGTCGCCATCGTCGTCGTCATCGTCGTCGTCATCGTCGTCGTCGTCACCACCGGGGAGCGGGGGCGGGGGGACCACGCCGCCTCCGGGG
>NZ_SSXA01000080.1 GCF_021698975.1 Blastococcus sp. KM273128
GTTCCGAGAAGTTGCGCGGGCCAGCGCATCCCGGACCCGGGCCACCAGCGCTGCCGGGTCGCGAAGGTCGGCTGCGGTCACGTGGACGACGGTCCACCCTGCTGCGGTGAGCCGGTTGAGCCTGCGCCGGTCACGGGCGAACTGACCGGGCTCGGCGTGCCATGCGCCGTCGTACTCGACCGCCACGCGCTGCTCGGGGAAGGCCAGATCGACCCTGCCGACGAAGGCGCCGTCCCCGTCCCGCACCGAGAACTGCGGGACGGGCACCAGCCCGGCGACAGCCAGCAGCACCCGCACCCCGCTCTCGGGTTGCGACTCCGCCAGCGGGCACGCGAGCGCGACAGCCCGCTCGGCGCGCCGTCCTCCGCGTGCGCTGCGCCGGGTCCGCGCCGCCTCCCGGAGCTCACCCAGACCGACCACCGCGCGTGCCAGCAGCACGTCCAGCGCGGCCACTGCGTCGGGCAGCGGTTCGGACCGGGCGATGTCCAGCGCTGTCCGCAGCCCCGTGGTGCAGCGCCGGGTCCGGACCACGGCCACGTCCGACGGGCCCAGCGCCACGTGCCGCACCCGCAGCCCTGCCGCGCCGCCGAACCGGATCCCCGTCGGCACGCTGACCTCGACCGGCGCCGTCAGGTCGGCGAGCTGCGTGGCACCGTGCAGGTACGCCGCGGTGCGACCGCTGAAGACCGCAGCCCGCGGCACCAGCAGGGCCGCACCGGCGATGCGCACGTCCAGCGAGTCGGGGAGCTCGGCATCGGCGTAGACCCCTGGAACACCCGGCGCCACGCGGAGCTCCGCAGCGCGTCGGCGGTCAGGTGGCCGGCCGCGACGGCGTCACGCTTGCGGAAGACCCTGCCCCGCAGGGCGTCGGGACGGCGGGGTGCGGGCACCGGCAGCTTGCCGGAGGACGGCACGGGTGCGCCGCCGTCGTCCACAGGCAGCCGTCCACCAATCGGGACTCCGGAGCCGCTCACCGGGACCGCTTTCCGCGAAGTTGCACCCCGAAGCCCATGTCGGGCGCCACAATCTCCGAAGTCGGCCCCCCATCTGGCGCGTCTCGGGGAGGGCGCGAAGCGGAGCGGCCCCCCTTGAGGTTGCTGTCGATGGCCGCCAGGAAGTCCTGGGTGGTCAGCCACGGCTGGTCCTTGCTGATCAGCAGCGCGAGGTCCTTGGTCATCTGACCGCCCTCGACGGTGTCGATGCAGACCTTCTCCAGCGTCTCGGCGAAGCGGGTCACCTCGGGGGTGCCGTCGAGCTTGCCGCGGTGGGCCAGGCCCCGGGTCCAGGCGAAGATCGACGCGATCGGGTTGGTCGACGTCTCCTTGCCCTGCTGGTGCTGGCGGAAGTGCCGGGTCACCGTGCCGTGGGCGGCCTCGGCCTCGACGGTGCGGCCGTCGGGGCTCATGAGCACCGAGGTCATCAGGCCGAGCGAGCCGAAGCCCTGGGCCACGGTGTCGGACTGCACGTCACCGTCGTAGTTCTTGCAGGCCCAGACGTAGCCGCCCTCCCACTTGAGCGAGGCGGCGACCATGTCGTCGATCAGCCGGTGCTCGTAGGTGATGCCGGCCTCGTCGAACTTCGACTTGAACTCCGCCTCGAAGACCTCCTGGAAGAGGTCCTTGAACCGGCCGTCGTAGGCCTTGAGGATCGTGTTCTTGGTCGACAGGTAGACCGGGTAGCCGCGCTGCAGGCCGTAGTTCATCGAGGCCCGCGCGAAGTCGCGGATCGACTCGTCGAGGTTGTACATCGCCATCGCGACACCGCCGCCGGGCGACTGGAAGACCTCGTGCTCGATCGGCGCGGAGCCGTCGGCCGGCTGGAAGCTGATGGTCAGCGTGCCCTCGCCGGGGAACTTGAAGTCGGTCGCGCGGTACTGGTCACCGAAGGCGTGGCGGCCGACGACGATCGGCTTGGTCCAGCCCGGCACCAGCCGCGGCACGTTCTCCATGATGATCGGCTCGCGGAAGATGACGCCGCCGAGGATGTTGCGGATCGTGCCGTTGGGCGAGCGGTACATGCGCTTGAGGCCGAACTCCTCGACGCGCGCCTCGTCCGGCGTGATCGTCGCGCACTTGACCCCGACGCCGTGCTTCTTGATGGCGTTGGCGGAGTCGACGGTGATCTGGTCGTCGGTCGCGTCGCGCGACTCGATGCCCAGGTCGTAGTACTCCAGGTTGACGTCGAGGTACGGGAGGATCAGCTGGTCCTTGATGAACTGCCAGATGATCCGGGTCATCTCGTCGCCGTCGAGTTCGACGACGGTGCCCTCGACCTTGATCTTGCTCACGCGTTCTCCTTGTGTGCTCTCGTGGCCCCGCTGCAGGGCCCCGCCGCGAGCCTGCGAGCGGTGGGGGGCAGCGGGGTCCTTCTGCTTCTTCAGAGGTCGGCCACGTCGGCCTGCTTCGCGCGCACCGCCTCGGCGGCCTCGCGCAGGCCCGTCAGCTCGCTCTCCGCCAGGTCGCTCTCGACGACCCGGCGGACGCCTTCCCGGCCGATCTCGGCCTCCACCCCGAGGTAGACCCCGGAGATGCCGTACTCGCCGTCGACCCAGGCGCACACCGGCATGACGGCACCGGAGTCCTCCATGACCGCACGGGCCATGCGGGCGGCGGCCGCGGAGGGGGCGTAGTAGGCCGATCCGGTCTTGAGCAGGGCCACCACCTCCGCACCGCCGTTGCGGGTGCGCTGGACGAGGTGCTCGACGCGGTCGGGCGCCATGACGTCGGCCAGCGGCCTGCCGTCGACCGTGCACCGCGACGGCACCGGGACCATCGTGTCGCCGTGCGAGCCGAGCGTCAGGGTCTGCACGGAGGAGACCGGGACACCCAGCTCCTCGGCGACGTTGTTGGTGAAGCGCGCCGTGTCCAGCATGCCGGCCTGCCCCATGACCCGGTGCTTCGGGAAGCCGGTGGCCAGCTGGGCCAGCGCGGTCATCTCGTCGAGCGGGTTGGAGACGACGATGACGACGGCGTCCGGCGAGGTGCGCGCGATGTTCTCCGCCACCTGCCGCACGATGCCCGCGTTCGTCTCGATCAGGTCCATCCGGCTCATGCCGGGCTTGCGCGGCAGGCCGGCGGTGATCACGACGACGTCGGACCCCTCGGTGCCCTCGTAGGAGCCGCCGCCGACGCCGACGACCTGCGTCTCGAAGCCCTCGATCGGCCGGGACTGGTTCATGTCCAGCGCCAGACCCTCGGGCTTGCCCTCCACGATGTCGGTGAGGACGACGGTCTCGAAGACGTCGTACTCGGCCAGGCGGAGTGCGGTGGTGGAGCCGTAGAACCCGGCACCGACCACGGTGACCTTGCCGTTCCTGGGCTGCTTCGCCATGGCCGTCAACCTAGCGGTGGTCGGCGTCTCGTGCCGCCCCGGGGGCGCTCACGTCCCGGGGATGGCCAGCGCGACCGCGGCGAGGGTGATGCCCGCACCGGCGAGCAGGACGACGTCCACCGCGCGGCTGCGGACGGCGAGGAAGCCGACCCGCCGCACCGGGAGGAGCAACCGCAGCAGGGCGGCCCCCACCAGCGACGTCCCGAGCACGACGAGGCCCCAGCGCCAGTGCTCGAAGGTGACCAGCAGCAGCCCGATCGCCACCACGACCAGCACCGCGAGCAGCGGCAGCTGCCGCAGCAGCCCGGCGAGGAAGGGCCGGCGGACGTAGAGCGGCGGGCGGGTCACGGTCAGGCCGAGAGCGCCTCGAGCGCGGCGGCCCGCTCGGCGGCGAGCACCACGTTCTGCAGCAGCATCGCCCGCGTCATCGGCCCCACCCCGCCGGGGTTGGGCGCCACGTGCCCGGCGACGTCGACGACGTCCTTGGCGACGTCGCCGGCGATCTTGCCGTCCACCCGGCTCACGCCCACGTCGAGGACGGCGGCCCCGGGCTTGACCATCTCCGCGGTGATCAGGCCGGGCACCCCGGCGGCGGCGACGACGACGTCCGCGGAGCGCGCGTGCGCCGCCAGGTCGCGGGTGCCGGTGTGGCAGAGCGTCACCGTGGCGTTCTCGGTGCGCCGGGTGAGCAGCAGGCCCAGCGGCCGGCCGACGGTGATGCCGCGGCCGATGACCACGACCTCCGCGCCGGCGATCGGCACCTCGTAGCGGCGCAGCAGCTCCACGATGCCGACCGGCGTGCAGGGCAGCGGCCCGGGGACGTTGAGCACCAGGCGGCCCAGGTTCACCGGGTGCAGCCCGTCGGCGTCCTTGGCCGGGTCCATGGCCTCCAGCACCCGGCTCTCCTCGATGCCCGCCGGCAGCGGCAGCTGCACGATGTAGCCGGTGCAGCCGGGGTCGGCGTTCAGCTCGGCGACGACGGCCAGCACGTCGGCCTCGGTCGCGGTGGCCGGCAGCTCGCGCTGGATGCTCGCGATGCCCACCTCCGCGCAGTCGGAGTGCTTGGCGTTGACGTACCACCGGCTGCCGGGGTCGTCGCCGACCAGCAGCGTGCCGAGACCGGGCCGGTGACCGGCCGCGGCGAGAGCGGCCACCCGCTCGGTGAGCTCGGCGCGGATCGCCGCCGCGGTGGCCTTGCCGTCCAGGATCGTCGCGGGCACGCCGACAGTCTGCCGGAACGGGTCCCGCCGGCGTCGGTGCGGCCCTAGGGTCGGGTGCAACGGGGCGCCCCGGCCCCGTCGACCCGCGGAGGTGCGCGATGAGCGACCCCACCCCGACCGGCGCGTCCGCCTCGTACGGCGCCGGGCCGGCGGCGACCGAGCCCGCCTACTCCACCCGGCCGGTGGCCTTCCGCGGACCCGAGAGCCTGGGCGGGCTGCTGTGCATCCTCGCCGGGATCGCGGCGGGCCTCAGCCTGCCGCTGGACTGGCTGAGCGACCGCGACGCCGGCGGCTGGACGCTGGTGCGCGAGGCGTTCGACGACCTGGACCGGGTGTTCGACGACGGCGGCTGGCAGCCGCTGGCCATCGTCCTCGGGGGCGGGGTGCTGCTGCTCCTGGGCATCGCGCTGTGGCTGCCCGCCCGCAGCCACCGGTTCGTCGGGCTGCTGGCGCTGGTGGTCAGCGGCGTCGTCACCGCCGCCGTGCTCGTGCCGCTGGTCGACGCCGACTGGGACCTCGGCTTCTTCGGCCCCGGGTTCTGGTGCGGGATCGCCGTCGCCGTCCTCGGGCTGCTCGGCTCGCTCAAGGCGGTGCTGACCGGCCCCCGCTACTCGTCGCGGTAGGGCTCAGATCTCGACCCGCGCGCCGTGGGCGCGGGCGACCTGGACCGCCTGCAGGGCGTCGAGGTGCACCCCGGTCAGCTCGAAGGAGCGCCAGTCCACCTCGTCGGTGGAGGCGCCGCGCAGGTCGGCCCCGCGCAGCTTGGCGTTCTGCAGCCGCGCCCGGTCCAGGTCCGCGCCGCCCAGGTCGGCGCCGCGCAGGTCGGCGTCGGTGAGGTCGGCCTCGCGGAAGCGCTGCCCGGCCAGCTCCTGCGCCGACAGGTCGACCCCGCGCAGGGAGGTCCACGACCAGTCGCAGTCGACGGCCGTCAGCGGCCGCAGGGAGGCGCCGAGGAAGTGCGACCCGGTGAGCTTGCAGCCGTCCAGGGTGGTGTCGAACAGCCGGGCGCGGTCGAAGCGGCAGGAGAGGAACGCCGTCCCGAGGTGCCGTGAGCCGCCCATGCGCACCCCGGTGAGCACGCACTCGTCGAACACGCACCGGCGGGTGACCAGCTCCTCGAGGCCGGCGTCGTCGAACCGGCACCGGGTGAAGGTGACGCCGTCGAGCGCCACCCCCCACCAGTCCACCCGCGCGTAGTCGGCCCCCTCCACGTGCGCCCCCGCCTCGGGAGGGCGCACGTGCGGGCGCGACGAGTGCCGCATGGGACCGGTGCCCCGATCAGTGGGCGAAGTGCCGGGTGCCGGTCAGGTAGAGCGGCACGCCGGCGGCGGCCGCGGCGGCGACGACCTCCTCGTCGCGCACCGACCCGCCGGGCTGGACGACGGCGCGCACGCCGGCGTCGAGCAGCACCTGCAGGCCGTCGGCGAAGGGGAAGAACGCGTCGGAGGCGGCGACCGACCCGGCGGCCCGCTCCCCCGCCCGCGCGACCGCGAGCCGCGCCGAGTCGACCCGGTTCACCTGGCCCATGCCGACGCCGACGGTGGCCCGGTCGTGGGCGAGCAGGATCGCGTTGCTCTTGACCGCGCGCACCGCCCGCCAGGCGAAGACGAGGTCGTCGAGGCCCGCCGCGTCCAGCGGCTCGCCGGTGGCGAGGGTCCAGGTGGTGGGGTCGTCGCCGGCGGCGTCGATGCGGTCGCGGGTCTGCAGGAGCAGCCCGCCGCTGATCGGCCGCTGCTCCACGCCGGTCTCGGGCAGGTGCGGCAGCCGCAGCAGCCGGATGTTCTTCTTGCCCGTCAGCACGGCGACGGCGTCGTCGGTGAAGCCCGGGGCCACGACCACCTCGGTGAAGACCTCGGCCACCTGCTCGGCCATGGTGAGGTCGACCTCGCGGTTGGCCGCGATGACCCCGCCGAAGGCGGACACCGGGTCGCAGGCGTGCGCCTTGCGGTGCGCCGCGGCGATGTCCGCGCCGACGGCGATGCCGCAGGGGTTGGCGTGCTTGATGATCGCCACGCACGGCTCGTCGTGGTCGTGCGCGGCCCGCCAGGCGGCGTCGGTGTCGACGTAGTTGTTGTAGGACATCTGCTTGCCGTGCAGCTGCTCGGCGTGCGCGAGGCCCGGCCGGTCCGAGCGGTACAGCGCGGCGGCCTGGTGCGGGTTCTCCCCGTAGCGGAGGACGTCGGCCCGCTCCCAGCTCGCCCCGACCCAGGCCGGGAAGCCGCTGTCGTCGTCGGGCGCGAGCACGTTGCCCATCCAGGAGGCGACGGCGACGTCGTAGGAGGCGGTGTGCCGGAACGCGGCCGCGGCCAGCCGCTGCCGCTCGCCCAGGGTGAACCCGCCGGCGGTGACCGCGGCGAGGACGTCGCCGTACCGGGCGGGGTCGACGACGACGGCGACCGACGGGTGGTTCTTCGCCGCGGCGCGCACCATCGCCGGGCCGCCGATGTCGATCTGCTCGACGCACTCGTCGGGGGCGGCGCCGGAGGTCACCGTCTCGGTGAACGGGTAGAGGTTGACGACCACGAGGTCGAAGGCGGCGATGCCGAGCTCGGCCAGCTGGGCGACGTGCTCGTCCTTGCGCCGGTCGGCGAGGATGCCCGCGTGCACCGCGGGGTGCAGCGTCTTGACCCGCCCGTCCAGGCACTCGGGGAACCCGGTCACCTGCTCCACCGGCGTGACCGGCACCCCGGCGTCGGCGATCCGCCGCGCGGTGGCACCGGTGCTGACCAGCTCCACACCGGCGGCGGCGAGCCCGCGGGCCAGCTCCTCGATGCCGGACTTGTCGTAGACGCCCAGCAGGGCGCGGCGGATCGGGGTGCGGTCGCTCATCAGGTGCTCTTCCTCGTCCGGTGCGGGGTGGGCGGGGGTGCGGCGGCGAACGTCGCCACCGTCTCCACCAGGAGCTCGCGCTCCACGGCCTTGATCCGTTCGTGCAGCGTCGCCTCGTCGTCGCCGGGCAGCACCGGCACCTCGCGCTGGGCGAGGACGGGGCCGGTGTCGACGCCGGCGTCGACCAGGTGCACGGTCGAGCCGGTCACCGTGGCGCCGGCCGCCAGGGCGTCGCGGACCGCGTGCGCGCCGGGGAACGCCGGCAGCAGCGCCGGGTGGGTGTTGAGCAGCCGGCCCTCGTACGCGTCGAGCACCGCCGGGCCGACGATCTTCATGAAGCCGGCCGAGACGACCAGGTCCGGCGCGAACGCGATGATCCGCTCGGCCAGCGCGCGGTCCCAGGCCGCCCGGTCGGGGTGGTCGCCGAGCGCGCAGACGAAGGTGGGCAGCCCGCGCCGCCGGGCGTGCTGGAGCCCGGGGGCCTCGCGGTCGGCACCGACGGCGACCACCTCCGCCGGGTAGCCGGGGTCGTCGGTGGCCTCCAGCAGGGCCTCGCACAGCGATCCGGTCCCCGACAGCAGGACGACGACCCTCGCCCGGGCAGGAGACGCGTGGGCGGGCACGGCGCCGACCCTATAAGGACCCCCTCGCCCCCCACCGCTCGCACGCTCGCGGCGGGCCCCTGCGAGGGGGCCGGTCGACGGGGCCGCTGCTAACCCAGCGCGCGCCAGCGGGTGACGGCGGCGGCGATCGCGGCGGCGATCGCGGCCTGCGCCCCGAAGGCGAGGCCGGTGGCGACGGGCGGGGCCCCGACCTGGGCGAGCGCGCCGTCCCCCAGAGCACCGCCGGCGACCCAGGCGAGCAGCCCGACGAGCAGGCCCAGCAGCGACCCGGCCAGCAGCCCGGCCAGCCCGGCGACGACCGAGCCGCCGTCCCGGTCGGTGAACCACCGGCCCAGGGTGCGGCCGGCGACGAGCCCGGCGACCGCCGGCACGATCTGCGAGACGAAGGCGACGAGGGGCACCGCCTGGGTGTCGGGCAGCGCCGCGAGCAGCGGCAGGGCGGGCACGCTGCCCAGCGTGACGCCGTGCACCGACACCAGCGTCCCGGTGCCCACGGAGAACCCGGGACCGGCGGCCAGCCCCAGGACGGCGACCGCCGCGTTCGGCAGGTACAGCGCGCTCAGCCCGAACAGCCCCAGCGCCCCGGCCCCTGCCCCGCCGAGGGCGCCCGACAGCGCCGCGTACCCCGAGGTGTCGCTGGCCAGCGCGACCGCGACGACGACGAAAGCCAGGGCCAGCGCGGTCAGCAACCCGGCGAGCACCCCGCGCAGCACCGGGCGGGCCGCACCCGGGAACCGGGCCAGCGCGGCGTCGGCGAGGCCGGACTCGCGGCCGGCGCCCCACCCGACGGCGACCAGCGCCAGCACCGCCGGGGCCACCAGCGTGCGCGGCCAGCCGGTGCCCACCGCGGGGTCGTCCACCAGCAGCGCGAGCAGCCAGGTGAGCGCCACGTGCACGAGCACGACCGTCGTGCCCGCGCGCACCACCGCCCGCGCCGGAGCCCCGTCGTCGAGGACCCGGACGGCGACCCGCCCGGCCCACGACAGCCCGCTCGCCGCGAGCAGGGTCAGCAGCAGGGGGGCCAGCGCGAGGGCTCCGTCGGGCGGCCGGAGCTCGGCCCCGTGCGCGAGGAGCCACAGCCGACCGCCCAGCGCCGCGGCGCCCCCGGCCGACATGCCACCGGCGGGGTCCAGCGTCTGCACGACCAGCAGGGCCAGCCAGAGGCCGGCCAGCCCGACCACCGTGACGGCGGCCGCGGCCAGGGCGGTGAGGACGGCAGGCGGGGCGGGACGGGCCGCGGATCCGTCGTCCCGCCGGAAGGGCAGGCGTGCGAGCAGCGGGACCACCTCCCCACTCTCGCAAGCCACCGCCGCCGATGGGCGGCGCACGCGCCGGAGCCGGTCGCCCTCGTGCGGCCGCACCGGGACGTCGATCAGGTGTCCGTGCCGGGCCGGTCGCTCTGCGTGTTCCCCGACGCCTCGCCGGAGGCGGTGGCGCCGCCGGGCCCGCCCGTGCCGCCACCCCCGGAGCCCGCCTCGGACGCCGGGCGCGGCGGCTGGGCCGGCCAGGTCGGCTGCTGCTGCGGGTAGGGCTGCTGGTACGGGTAGGGCTGCTGCCCCGCCCACCCCTGGCCGGCCCAGGGGTGCGGCTGGCCGGGCCACGGCCCGCCGTGCTGCGGGACGGCCGGGCGGGCGGGGCGTTCGCGCAGTTCGCGGCGCAGGGCGAGCACCGCGACCACGGTGATGGCGGCGGCGGTGACGAAGCCCATCAGCGCCCAGAACGAGAAGGCGTACCGGAGGGTGTCCAGCCAGGAGAAGAGCGTCAGGACCAGCCCCAGCCCGGCCAGGCCGGCGGTCACCCCCGACCGGGCGAAGGTCGTCGTCGTCCGGACGAACGCCGGGAGGACCGCCCACGTCGTCGCCAGGAGGAACAGCACGAAGGCGGCCACGACCATGCCGTCCTCGAAGCCGCTGAAGGTGACGCCGAACGTCGCGTCGCCGAAGCGCCACCAGGGCAGGAACCCGAACAGCAGGAACAGCAGCGTCCCGCCCGCGACGGCGAGGTCGGTCCAGGTCAGCCGCTTGGGGTCGTAGGCGAACTCCGCACCACCCGGTCGCCCGCCGTACCCGGGCCCGTAGCCGTGACCGCCCGGGAGGGGGCCCGGCTGCCCGTAGGGCGGCTGGCCGTGACCCGGCGGTGGGCCGCCGAAGGGCGCCGGCGGGTACCCGCCGTAGCCCGGCTGGCCGTACGGCGGCTGCCCGTACCCGTACTGGCCGTAGGGCGGCTGGGCGTAGGGCGGCTGGCCGTATCCGCCGTACCCCGGCTGGCCGTAGGGCGCGGGTCCGTACCCGGGTTGCCCGTACGGCGGCTGACCATAGGGCGGCTGACCATAGGGCGGCTGACCGTACGGCGGCCCGTAGCCCGGCTCCCCGTGCGTGGGCTGCCCCTGACCGGGGTGGCCGTGACCGTGCTGCTCGTGCGAGGGGCCGCCGTGCTGCTGCTCCCCCGGCCCGGTCGCCCGCGGCGCCTCGTGCGCCTGCCCTTCGGGCGGCTGGGCACCCGCGGGCGGTCGGCCGCCCTCGGGCGGCTGCGGGGGCTGGCTGGCGGTCACGGTGATCTCCTCCGTACGGAACGGGTGCGCTTCGATCGTGGCGCTCGGGGCGAGCGGCGCGCAACGGCGGGCCGGTGCCGGCGCGCCCGGCCCCGACGCACCGCTGCCCGGTGACCACGAGGGTCACCGGGCAGCTGTGCGGTTGGGGTGCGGGTCCGCTAGCCGACGATCTCGCGCATCAGCCGGGCGGTCTCGGACGGTGTCTTGCCCACGCGCACACCGGCGGCCTCGAGGGCCTCCTTCTTGGCCTGGGCGGTGCCGGCCGAGCCGGAGACGATGGCGCCGGCGTGGCCCATCGTCTTGCCCTCGGGGGCGGTGAAGCCGGCGACGTAGCCGACGACCGGCTTGGTGACGTTGGCCTTGACGAAGTCGGCGGCCCGCTCCTCGGCGTCGCCGCCGATCTCGCCGATCATCACGATCGCCTCGGTCTCCGGGTCGTCCTGGAACGCCTGGAGCGCGTCGATGTGCGTGGTGCCGATGACCGGGTCGCCACCGATGCCGATGGCCGTGGAGAAACCGATGTCCCGGAGCTCGTACATCATCTGGTAGGTCAGCGTGCCCGACTTCGACACCAGGCCGATCTTGCCCTGCTTGGTGATGTTGGCCGGGATGATGCCGGCGTTGCTGCGCCCGGGGCTGATCAGGCCGGGGCAGTTCGGGCCGATGATGCGGGTCGAGCCACCCTGGGCGTGGGCCCAGAAGTTGGTCGAGTCGTGCACCGGGATGCCCTCGGTGATGACCACGGCGAGCCCGATCTGGGCGTCCACGGCCTCGATGACGGCGGCCTTGGCGAACGGCGGCGGCACGAAGATGACGCTGACGTCGGCGCCAGTCTCCTTCATGGCCTCGGCGACGCCGCCGAACACCGGCACGCTGGTGCCGTCGAAGTCCACCGACTGGCCGGCCTTGCGCGGGTTGACGCCACCGACGATCGCGGTGCCCGAGGCGAGCATGCGCTGGGTGTGCTTCATGCCCTCGGAGCCGGTCATGCCCTGGACGATGACCTTGCTGTTCTCGTTGAGGAAGATCGACATCTCTTCAGTCCTGTCTGCGGGGCGTTCAGGCGGCGGCGAGCTCGGCGGCCCGGCGCGCGGCGCCGTCCATCGTGTCGACCAGGGTCACCAGCGGGTGGTCGGCCTCGGCGAGGATCCGGCGGCCCTCCTCGACGTTGTTGCCGTCGAGGCGGACGACGAGGGGCTTGGTGGCCTCGTCGCCGAGGATGCCCAGGGCCTGGACGATGCCGTTCGCCACGGCGTCGCAGGCGGTGATGCCCCCGAAGACGTTGACGAACACGCTCTTGACGGCCGGGTCGGAGAGGATGATCTCCAGACCGTTGGCCATGACCTCGGCCGAGGCGCCGCCACCGATGTCCAGGAAGTTGGCCGGCTTCACGCCGCCGAACTCCTCACCGGCGTAGGCGACGACGTCCAGGGTGCTCATGACCAGGCCGGCACCGTTGCCGATGATCCCGACCTCGCCCTCGAGCTTGACGTAGTTGAGGTCCTTCTCCTTGGCCCGCGCCTCGAGCGGGTCGGCGGAGGCGGCGTCCTCGAGCGCGGCGTGCTCGGCGTGCCGGAAGCCGGCGTTCTCGTCGAGGGTCACCTTGGCGTCCAGCGCCAGCACGGTGCCGTCCGGCGCCTTGGCGAGGGGGTTGACCTCGACCAGGGTGGCGTCCTCCTTGCTGAAGACGTCCCACAACTGGACGGCGATCGCGATGACCTGGTCCCGCACCTCGGCGGGGAACCCGGCGGCGTCGACGATCTCGGCGGCCTTCTGGCTGTCGACGCCGACGGTCGCGTCGACGGGGATGCGGGCGAGGGCCTCGGGGCGCTCGACGGCGAGCTGCTCGATCTCCATGCCACCCTCCTTCGAGGCCATGGCCAGGAAGGTCCGGTTGGACCGGTCGAGCAGGTAGGAGAAGTAGTACTCCTCGGCGATGTCGCTGGCCTGGGCGACCATCACGCGGTGCGTGATGTGGCCCTTGATGTCCAGCCCGAGGATGTCCTGGGCGCGCGCCTTGGCGTCCTCGGCGTTGTCGGCGAGCTTGACGCCGCCGGCCTTGCCGCGGCCGCCGGTCTTCACCTGAGCCTTGACGACGACGGTCTGCCCGATCTCGCGGGCGATCGCCTCCGCCTGCTCGGGGGTCTCGGCGACGCCGCCGGGGAGCACGGGGACACCGTGCGAGGCCAACAGGTCACGGGCCTGGTACTCGAAGAGATCCACGAACAGGCACCGTAGACCGCCCGGAACCGGCTCGCTGCCCCGGGCGTTCCCGGCAGAGCCAGGGGTGGGGTGCGTCACACGGCACCTCACCCCTTCGCGGCAGCAGAAGGACCGCCCTTCCCCCCACGCCTCGCACGCTCGGAGTGGGCCTCTGAAGGGCGGCCGTTCCAGTACGTCACCCCCCCGCGGGCTCGCCCACGCGCTCCCGCACCCAGTCGACGATCTCACCGGTCGTCGCCCCGGACGTGAAGATGCCGGTGACGCCGATCCGCCGGAGCTCGGGGACGTCCTCCTCCGGGATGATCCCGCCACCGAAGACGACGACGTCGTCCACGCCGCGGTCCCGCAGCAGCTCGACCAGGCGCGCGAACAGGGTCATGTGGGCGCCGGAGAGGACCGAGAGCCCGACGGCGTCGGCGTCCTCCTGCACGACCGTCTCGACGATCTGCTCCGGCGTCTGGTGCAGGCCGGTGTAGACGACCTCCATGCCGGCGTCGCGCAGCGCACGCGCGACCACCTTCGCACCGCGGTCGTGCCCGTCCAGTCCCGGTTTAGCGATGACCACCCGGATGCGTTCGTCCACCACGACCGGGAGCTTAGGGCCGGGCGCCGCCGAGAGTGGCGCGGGTCACGCCACCGGGCGGCGCGCCCGCCAGGCGACGGCGGCGAGGGCCAGGAACCCGAAGCCCGCGAGGACCAGCCCGATGCCCGGGACGGTCCAGACGAGCTCGTCGGACGAGGCGGCGTCCCGCAGGCCCGCCAGCCCCGCGCCGAGCACGGTGACGGCGACGGCGAGCAACCCCCCGACCGCGGCCAGCCGCGGTCGCAGCGACGGCGCGACCACCGCGCAGAGCAGCAGGGTGCCGGCCAGCAGCAGCCCGCCGAGGAGGGCCAGCCCCGGCCGCTCGAGCAGCGCCTGCGGCCCCTCCTGCATGACCACCACGCGCATGCCGGTGGCGGGGTCGATGCGCAGCTGCTCGGGCACGTCGGCGGCCGGCAGGGCGAGGGACAGCACGGTGACCACGCCCAGCAGCACCGCGGCGCCGGCCAGCACCGACCGGATCGGGTCGAGGGGCCCGCGGTCCTCCATCACCGTGCGCCCCCAGGCCGCCGCACCGACGACGCCGGCCAGCACGGTGAGCACCAGGGCGGCCACCCCGAGCACCCAGCCGGCGCCGATCTGCACGCTGCTGGTCAGCACGCGCTCGCCGGCGAGCACCTCGATCCCGGGGCGCGTGGTGGAACTGCTGCCCCGGTAGAGCTCGATGAGCAGCCCCCCGACGGCCAGCGCCCCGGCGACGGCGGCGTAGGCCAGGCCGAACTTCGGGACGGCGCGGCGCAGCAGCGTCGCACCGACCGCCAGGTGCACGGCGGGGCCCAGCAGGGTCGCCAGCGCGCCACCGACCCCGCGCACCTGGCGCAGCTCCTCCCCGCCGACCACCAGGTAGGTGGGCACCACCGCGAGCACGCCGGCCACCCCGGCGAGCACGAGCAGCGCGCCGCAGAGCCGCACCGCCGGGGGGACGGTGCCGATGACCACGCGGTCCCCGGCGTCCGCCGGCGTGGCCCCGGCCGGCCGGGCGTCGCCCCGCCTGCGGGCGGCGGCCTCGGCACGGCCCGCACCGGTGCCCCCGGTCCGGACGCGGTGGTCACGGGTCGACACGTCTCCCCCTTCGCTGGATGTCACGAACCGGCCTCGATCGCCCGCCCGACGGTGACGTTCGTGTGACGACCGTCACTCCCCCGCATTACCGTGCGGTGAACGGAGCACACACCTGGCACCGCCGCCGGCGGGACGGCACGAGCCGAGCTCCGCCGGAGGTTCAACGGGGAGGGCAGCCATGCGCCCATCGGGCGATCCGGGCTCCGGTCCAGGGTGGCACACCGGCGACGGTGACGAGGCCGCGCCACGAGGTCTGCGCGCACTCTGCTCCCCCACCGCGCTCACCGGTGGCCTGACCGAGCTGGCCTGGTTCGGGGCGCACGTCCTCATGTACCCGCTGGGCGCCCGCATGGAGCAGCTGCGCCTCGACCCGAGCACGCGCGCCGGGGAGCAGCCGCCGGTGGCCCGGGCCCGCCTCGCCGTCGACCCGCTGGCGGCGCGCACGCCCGTGCTGCTGGTGCACGGCCTCGTCGACAACCGGTCGGTGTTCGCGGTCATGCGCCGCAGCCTGCGCCGGCGCGGGTTCGCCGCCGTCTGCTCGTGGAACTACAGCCCGCTGCTCACCGACGTCGCCCGCGGCGCCGCGGACCTGGGCGAGCACATCGAGCGCATCTGCGAGCAGACCGGCCACGACCGGGTGCACGTCGTCGGGCACAGCCTGGGCGGGCTCATCGCCCGCTACCACGTGCAGCGCCAGGGCGGCGACCGCCGGGTCGACTCGCTGGTCACCCTCGGCACCCCGCACCGCGGCTCGGTCCTCGCCCACCTCGCGCCGACGCCGCTCATCCGCCAGCTGCGGCCCGGATCACCGGTGCTGGAGGAGCTCGAGCAGCCGGCTCCGGGCTGCCGCACCCGCGTCACGGCCCTCTACAGCGACCTCGACCAGATGGTGCTGCCCACGAGGTCCGGCCGGTGCGACCACCCCGACCTCGGTGCGCGCAACGTGCTGTTCCGCGGGGTCGGGCACATGTCGCTGCCGATGCACCGCGGCGTGCTCGACGAGGTGGCGACCACCCTCGCCGGCGTCCGCGAGCCGGGCACCACGGACGCGCCGGTCGCCGCCGTCGCCTGACGGCGGGGGCACCTCCACCCGGGTCGACACGTCGACGTGACGACTCGTACACGTCGCGACACGCAGCGTCGGGTGCTTGGTCGGCCCATGACGGATCGTTACGGTCCGATCACGGCGCCGGGAGGACCGGTGGGCTCCACGCCAGGAGCCCTTGCCGTCGTCGCTCCCCCGACGGACGCCCACCGGGCGCTCGCCGGCCAGTCGTCCGGGAAGGTCCGCCGTGACTCGCAGCAGTGCCCAGGTGCTGGAGGGGCCGCCGTCCGACGTCGTCGTCCCCCGGCCGCGCACTGCTGCCGAAGGTCCGGTCCGCGCGCCGCTCCCCGCTGCGGCGCCCGCGGCGGCTCCCGCCGGGGAGCCCACCCCCCGCGCGCGGCGCCGGCTGCCGCACCCGCCGGGCCGGCGCGCCCACCTGTGGCTCGCTGCGCTCGTCGCCGGTGCCGTGCTCGCCGGCATCCCGGCCATCACCGCCGAGCGGGCGGACGTCACCGCGTCGGCCTCCGACTACGGGCTCGGCGCCGGCACCGAGGTCAGCTTCGCCGGTGGGCTCGAGGGCGCCGACGCGCGCCGCGGCATCACCGAGGCCGAGGCGCAGGCCCGGCTCGGCGAGCTCGCCGCCTCCCGCGCCGCCCGGCAGCCGAAGATCGTCGCCCCGACCCAGGGCACGCTCACCACCTGCTTCTGCCGGCGCTGGGGCACCATGCACTACGGCCTGGACCTGGCCGCCCCGCTGGGCACGCCCATCCTCGCCGCCACCGACGGCGTCGTCGTGCGGGCCGGGCGCGCCTCGGGCTACGGCAACGCCGTCTACATCCAGGACGCCGACGGCAACGTGCACATCTACGGGCACATGCGCTACTACAGCGTCTCCGCCGGCGATCTGGTCACCGCCGGCGACCAGATCGCCAAGATCGGCAACGAGGGCCAGTCCACCGGCCCCCACCTGCACTACGAGATCCACCGCGGCGGGATGGACGGCCGCCCGATCGACCCGCGGGCCTGGCTGGCCGAGCGCGGGGTGGCGATCTGATCCGTCGGCCGCCGGCCGACACCGCGACCAGGTGTCGTGCCGATGCGCACTGAGCGCGTCCATCCACGGCAGCAGGACGGCGCCTCGAGGACGAGGCCTCGGTGGTGTGCGTCAGGGGCACGTCGAGCCGCTGCACCGGACGTCGAGCCGCGTCACGGCGCGGTCGACGTCCGGTGGCGCGGTTCAACCCTGCCCCGATCCGAGGCGCACGGCCAGATCGCCGCCGGGCGTGCTGACGCCCAGGCACGGACCAGCCACGGAGCTGCTCCGCCCCTGGGTCGCGGGGGCCCCCGGCCCCCACTCCTCAGGACAGGGCAGCCCTACAGCTTGACCAGCGGGGCGTAGCGGAGGACGAGGCGCTTGGTGCCGCCGGAGCCGAAGTCGACGGTGGCCTGGGCCTTGTCCGCCACGCCGGTGACCTCGACGACGGTGCCCAGCCCGAAGGCGTCGTGGCTCACCCGGTCGCCGACCTCCACGGAGATGACCTGCCGGTTGCCGGCGCCGCCGCGCAGGCCGCCGGTGGAGAGGCCGGTCGCCGCCACCCGCGTCTGGGCCGACCGGTAGCCGGTCGACGGCGCGGGCACCGGGTCGGTGCGCTCCCAGTGGATCGTCTCGCCCGGGATCTCGTCGAGGAACCGGGACGGCGGGTTGTAGGCCGGCTGGCCCCAGCTGGTGCGCACCGTCGCCCGGGAGATGAACAGCCGCTGGCGCGCCCGCGTGATGCCCACGTAGGCCAGCCGGCGCTCCTCCTCCAGCTCGCGCGGGTCGCCCAGCGCGCGCAGGTGCGGGAAGACGCCGTCCTCCATGCCGGTCAGGAAGACGACCGGGAACTCCAGCCCCTTGGCCGTGTGCAGCGTCATCAGCGTGACCACGCCCGCCTCGTCGCCGGAGACCGGGATCTGGTCGGCGTCGGCCACCAGCGACACCTGCTCGAGGAAGTCGGTGACCGAGCCGCCCGGGTTCGCCGCCTCGAACTCGGCCGCCACCGAGATGAGCTCGTTGAGGTTGTCGACGCGGCCCTCGTCCTGCGGGTCGGTGCTGGCCTGCAGCTCGGCCAGGTACCCGGTGCGGTCGAGGATGCTCTCCAGCAGCGCCGCCGGGCCCGAGCCGGTCTCGACCAGCCGCTCGAACTCCTCGAGCAGCGCCACGAACTCCCGCACCGCCTTCAGCGAGCGGGTCGCCAGCTCACCGATCTCGGAGCAGCGGCGCAGCGCCGAGCCGAAGGCGATCCGCTCCCGGTCGGCGAAGGACTCGATGCACGACTCGGCCCTGTCGCCGATCCCGCGCTTGGGCACGTTGATGATCCGGCGCAGGCTCACCACGTCGGCCGGGTTCGCGACCAGCTTCAGGTACGCCAGCGCGTCGCGGACCTCCTTGCGCTCGTAGAAGCGCACCCCGCCGACGACCTTGTACGGCATGCCGACGCGGATGAAGACCTCTTCGAAGACGCGCGAGGCGTTGTTGGTGCGGTAGAAGACCGCGATGTCGGCCGGCCGCGCCTTCCCCGCGTCGACCAGCGCGTCGATCTGCTCGGCGACCCACGCGGCCTCGTCGTGCTCGTTGTCCGCGACGTAGCCCTCGATCAGCTCGCCGTCGCCGGAGTCGGTCCAGAGGTTCTTCGGCCGCCGGCCGGTGTTCTTGGCGATGACCGTGTTCGCGGCCTTGAGGATGCGCTGGGTGGAGCGGTAGTTCTGCTCCAGCAGGATCGTGGTGGCCTGCGGGTAGTCGCGCTCGAACTCGTCGATGTTCCGGATCGTCGCGCCGCGGAAGGCGTAGATCGACTGGTCGGCGTCACCGACGACGCACAGCTCACCCATCGGCACCGGCCCGGAGCCGTCGCCGACCAGCTCCCGCACCAGCATGTACTGGGCGTGGTTGGTGTCCTGGTACTCGTCGACCAGCACGTGCCGGAACCGGCGGCGGTAGTGCTCGGCGACGTCGGGGAAGGCCTGCAGCAGGTGGACCGTCGTCATGATCAGGTCGTCGAAGTCCATGGCGTGCGCCTCGCGCAGCCGCCGCTGGTAGAGCGTGTACGCCTCCTTGAGCACCTTCTCCGGCGCCGTCTGGGGGCTGAACGACTCCTCGTCGACGAGCTCGTTCTTCAGGTTGGACACCTGGTTGGACAGGCTGCGCCCGGGATAGCGCTTCGCATCGAGGTCCAGGTCGCGGGCGACCATCGTCATCAGCCGGATCGAGTCGCCCTGGTCGTAGATCGTGAACGACGGCTTCATGCCCAGCTTGGCGGCCTCGGCGCGCAGGATGCGCACGCACATCGAGTGGAAGGTCGAGACCCACATCGACCGCGCGCGCGGCCCGACGAGCGCGGCCACCCGCTCCTTCATCTCCCCGGCGGCCTTGTTGGTGAAGGTGATCGCCAGGATCTCCCCCGGCTGCACCCCGCGGGCGCCCAGCAGGTAGGCGATCCGGTGCGTGAGCACGCGGGTCTTGCCCGACCCGGCGCCGGCGACGATGAGCAGCGGGCTGCCCTCGTGGACGACGGCGTCGCGCTGCGGGCCGTTGAGGCCGGCGAGCATCCGGTCCAGCTCCCGCCCCACCGATCCGGGTGCGGAGCGCTGCAGGGCGGCGGTGCCGGGGAGGGACTGCTGGAGGCTGCTGCTCATGACCACGCCACTGTAAGCCGGACGGGTGACGCTCCCGGCGCCCCCGGGAACGGGCGCACCACCCGTCCCAGCGGGCCGGGGGGCTGACCGCAGCCGTCCGCATCCGGGCGCTCCCGGCCTGGCGCGCGCCGCGCGGCCTGTGCCAGACTCCCCCCGTGCTCGCCACCGTCCGCTTTTTCTACGGCCACCGGGATCCGGTGTCCGTCACCGCTGGCTGAGCACACGCCGCAACAGACGCCCCGGGCCCGAGGAGCCCGGGGCGTTTCTCGTTCTCGGCCCCCCTCGGCCCCCCACCACCGAGAGGGAACCCGATGAGCACCTCCACCGCCGCCCCCGCTGC
>NZ_SSXA01000009.1 GCF_021698975.1 Blastococcus sp. KM273128
CGACGCACCATCGGCCACCAGCCGCCACGCCGCTGGCCCGAGCGCCAGCCGTCACGCCGTCACCCTCCGCTCAACGCCGGTTACCCAACACCCTCTCAGACGTGGACGCCGCGCGCCGCCAGCCACGGGAGCGGGTCGACCCGCTTGCCGTCCAGGCCGCCCTGGTGCACCTCGAAGTGCAGGTGCGGGCCGGTGGACTGGCCGCGGTTGCCCAGCAGCGCGATGGTCTCCCCCGCCTCCACGTACTGCCCCGGCGCGACCAGGATCTTGTCCATGTGGCCGTAGACGGTGACGTCGCCGTTCTCGTGGAGGATGTAGACCGCCAGGCCGAACCCGCTGGCCGAGCCGGCGCGGAGCACCACGCCGTCGACGGCGGCGTACTCGGGCGTGCGCATGGGGGCGGCCAGGTCGATGCCGTAGTGGAAGGTCCCCCACCGGCCGCCGTAGCCGCTGGTCAGCCGGGCGCCGGCGACCGGCATGACGGCCTTGGGGCGGGCGGCCTCGGCGGCGGCGGCCGCGGCGGCCTCCTCCGCGGCCTGCCGCTCGGCGCGCGACGCGGCGACCTCCTCCAGCCGGGCCTGCGCCTCGGCGACGGTGATCGAGGCCTGCGGCAGCACCTCGACGCCCTCCTCCGCCGTCAGCAGCGTGTCCTGGGCGGCGAGCACGGAGGTCGCCTCGGCGGCCGGTGCGCCCTGCAGGCTGACGCCCGCGGCGACGGCGCCGCCGAGCAGCAGCGAGGTCAGCAGCAGGGCCGGGCTGCGCCGGGCACCGGATGAGCGCCGCTGCGCCCGGCGCTCGGCCGCCCGCCCGGTGCGGGGCTGCACCGCCACCAGGAGCTCCGTGCGGGCCTCCGGGCCGATACCAGCGTCCATGCACCTCGTCCGTCTCGCGTTGCGTGCTGTGCACCCATCGAAACATTCCGTGACTGCTTCGTGACCAGCCGTTCGGCGCGTCGTCCGGGACACGCCGCCGTGACCCGCACCACGCACCCCGCCCGCCCCACGAGTCACACGCGGAAGTGACACCGGTGTAGTTCCATCCACCCGCCGGCGCCCTGCGCCGGTCGAGGATCATGGACGCCGACACCGGCGCCGAGCCGGTCGTCAGAGGCCTCCGAGGGCACCTTCCGGCCGTCGGTGGCGGCGCGCCGTCGACGACGCGGGACGCGAACCTGACGCAAGCGGCGCCGGTACCCGCACACTGTTCCCATGGCCCCCGCATCGGGGGGCCGCGAACGCCGTGTCCCCACACGCCCGGAGGAGGGATTGCGTTGACCGACGCCCGACCCGTTGACCACGCGACCTCTCCGTCCCGCCGGTGAGGATCACCTACTTCAGCTTCCGGGGGCTGTTCGCCGACAACCCGCGCGCCCTCTACGAAGCCCTCGCCGCCCGCCACGACCGGGACACCGTGCACACCTGGCTGTGCACCGAGAAGACCCGGCGCACGTTCCCCCCGGACGTCGAGACGGTGCTGTACGGGACGCCGGAGGCCCGCGCCGCCCTGGAGACCGCCGACCTCGTCGTCGCCAACGACTGCATCTCCATGCACTGGACCAAGCGGCCGGGGACCTTCTACCTGCAGACGTGGCACGGGACGCCGCTCAAGCGCATCCACCACGACGTCGAGGGCGGGCCGGAGGGCTGGCTCACCAACGCCGACCTCGACGTCGCCCGGTGGGACCTGCTGCTCTCGCCGAACGCGGCCACCACCGACCGGCTGCGCGGGGCCTTCGGGCACCGCGGGCCGATCGCCGAGACCGGCTACCCGCGCAACGACCTGCTCAGCAGCCCGGAGCGGGAAGCGGTGCGCCGCAAGGTCCGGGCCGACCTCGGGCTCGACGACGGCCGCACCGCGGTGCTCTACACCCCCACGTGGCGCGACGACCTGGTGTTCCAGGGCGACGGCTCCGCCCCGCCGCTGGCGATCGACCTGGCCGAGTTCGCCGCCCGCCTGGGCGAGGACCACGTGCTGCTCCTCCGGCTGCACAGCATGGTCGCCGGCCGGCTGGAGCTCCCGCCCGGCGCCCCCGTCGTCGACGTCTCCGACCACCTCGACGTCGCCGAGCTGTACCTGGCGGCGGACGTGATGGTCACCGACTACTCGTCCACGATGTTCGACTTCGCCGTGACGGGTAAACCGCTGCTGTTCTTCGTCTACGACCTGGAGCGCTACCGCGACCAGCTCCGGGGGTTCTACTTCGACCTCGCGGCGGTGGCACCGGGTCCGTTGCTGAGCACCAGCGACGAGCTCATCGACGCCATCGCGGGCGTCGACGCGGTGGCCGCGGAGCACGCCGGGCGCTACGCCCGGTTCCGCGAGACCTTCTGCCACCTCGAGGACGGCTCGGCCACCGCGCGCGTCCTCGACCTCCTCCCGACCGCACCCGCGTCCGGGCACCCCACCACCAGCAATCTCGAGGGAGATGATGTCCGTGCGGACCGGTGACCACGTCCTCAACCCCGTCCGTCGGGGCGGTTCCCCGCTGTCGGCCCGCACGACCGGCCGACGCCAGCAGACGCCCTCGGTGCAGGTCGTCATCCTGGCCGCGGGCATGGGCACCCGGCTGGGCCGGCAGGATCCCAAGCCGCTGACCCGGCTCGACGACGGCCGCAGCATCCTGCACCGCCAGCTCGAGGGGCTGCGCACCGTCCTGGGCGCCGACGTCTCGGTCACCGCGGTGGTCGGCTACCGCAGCAAGCGGATCATGAAGGCCGCCCCCGAGCTGCTGTTCGCCTACAACCCGGACTTCGCGGCCACCAACACCTCCAAGAGCCTGCTGCGCGGCCTGCGGACCACGCGGGACGGCGGCGTCCTGTGGCTCAACGGCGACGTCGTGTTCGACCCGGCCGTGCTGGAGGTGGCCCTCCCCTACCTCGTGGCCGACCAGAGCTTCGTCTGCGTCGACACCAGCACCGTCGCCGACGAGGAGGTCAAGTACACGCTCGACGCCGACGGGTGCATCCGCGAGCTGTCCAAGACCGTCCGCGGCGGGCTCGGCGAGGCGGTGGGCATCAACTACGTGTCCTCCACCGACAAGGCCGTGCTCCTCGAGCACCTGGAGGCCTGCTCCTCCCAGGACTACTTCGAGCGCGGCATCGAGACGGCGATCGCCGAGGCGGGCCTGCGGGTGCGCCCGGTCGACATCTCGCAGTACGCCGCGGTCGAGGTGGACTTCGAGGGCGACCTCCAGCGGGCCAACACCCTGTTCGGCGGCGGGCCCGCCAACGTCGTCGCCGACATCGCCTGATCCCGCACGGGAACCGCCGTCAGGCCGCCGGCACCGGCGGGCCGGCGGCGGTTCCCGCGGGCTCCGCCGGGGCCTCCCGGAAGCGGCGCACCGCGGCGACGCCGCCGACGACCAGCCCCACGCCCAGGGACACCAGCACGGTCGCGGCCGGCCGCGCGAGCAGCTGCGGCCCGTTGGAGAGCACGTTCGCCGACCACAGGACGTCGACGTCGGGCAGGCCCTGCACCAGCAGCAGCCACCCGGAGACGACCGCCAGCAGCCCGGTCAGCGCGCCCCGGCCCCGCCAGGCGGCCCGCAGCGCCAGGACGGCGCACAGCAGCGCGGCCGCCGCCGGCATCAGCGCGGACACGACGGCTCCGGCGTGCGAGCCGACGCTGACCGGGGGCTCGGGCGTGGCCACCGCGTGCCAGAGCGCCGCGAGCGCCCCGACGCCGAGCAGCGCCCCCAGCGGCAGCGGCGTCCGGGCCAGCAGCCCCGCGGCCGCGGCGGCCAGCACGAGCGCGGCCACGGGCAGCCACACGGCCCACGGCGAGGGCGGCGGGCTCCAGGTGAGCACGCCGGCCACCTGCACGTCGGTCTGCCCGTGCCGCAACGGCACGACCCACTCCGAGACCACGTGCTCGCGGTCGGGGTCGGCGGCGACCTGAGGCGGGAGCACGCCCTCGCTCATCCAGTGGGTGCGGTGGTCGTGCCACACGTAGGCCGGCTCGGTGGAGACCTGCTCCCAGTCCGGGGCGGCGTCCGCGTCGGCGGAGGGGGGCAGCGCCGTCCGGCCGTAGCGGTCCAGGTTGATCCAGGTCGCCGGGCTGTTCGCGTTGCGCCAGACGCCGTCGGGGCCGATCCGCAGGTAGGGCTCGCCGGAGTACCCGGGGACGTGCACCTCGACGTCGGTGCTGTTGACCAGCTCGAGCTCGTCGCCGAACTGCAGCGACCGCACGCCCACGCCCGGCAGCTGTGGGCTGACCTGCAGCACGCGGGCGTCGAAGTCGCTGCCGGCCGCCCCGCCACCGACGTGCGCCGACGCCGGCCCGGCGAGGGCCAGCAGCGCCACCACGGCGGCCAGGACCGCGAGCAGCCGGCCCAGGCCGGGCCTCACGCGCCCGCCACCACCTGGAGGTCCTCGGCGATGTCCTGGTGGGTGTTGCCGGCGTCGAAGGCCACCCGCGCCTCGTCGTCGGCGCCGTACAGCAGCAGCAACGTCGAGTGCAGCCGGCCCTGGTCCTCGGCCTGCGGCACGCCGGCGGCCAGCTGGGCCCGGTCCACCGCCTCCTGGTCGCCGGTGAGGCCGACGAACGAGGTGGGCAGGTCGGCGTCGAACCGGTCGAGGTACTCCCCGAGCACCTCCGGGGTGTCGGTCGCCGGGTCGGTGGTCACGAAGACCACCTGCACCTGCTCGGCCAGCGCCGGGTCCACCCCGCGCAGCGCAACCGCGACGTCGGCCATCGTGGTGGGGCAGATGTCGGGGCACTCGGTGTAGCCGAAGAACAGCATCGTCGGGCGGCCGGCGGTCGCCTCCTTGAAGTCGTACTCCGCGCCCGTGGTGTCGGTGAGCGTGAACGACGGCCGGCGGTAGGGCTCGGGCAGGTCGAGCCCGGCGTAGCGGTCGTCCGGGGCCTCCACGACGGCCGGCGCGTCCCCGGAGTGGTCGTGCTCCCCGGCCGCGCCCGACTCGCCGCCCGCGTCGTCCGCCGAGCCGCCGCAGCCGGCGAGCAGCAGACCGGTGGTGAGGAACAGCGCCGGCACGGCCCGGCGGGAGCGTCGGCGGACGGCGGGAGTCACGAGGACACGGTACGTCGGGAAGCGCGGACGCCGAGGACGACACCGGCGAGCGCGGTCAGCAGCGCGAGGATGGCGAAGAACAGCGCGATGGCACCGGGGTCGCTGGTGTGCGCGTGCGCCTCGTCGGCGGCCTCGACCTCCGCCGCGGGGGCGTCGTCCGCGGCCAGCGACAGCACCGGGGCGGGGCGCTCCGGCTCCGCCTGCCCGGCCACCGTGGGCTCGATCCAGGCCGCTTCGCTACCGTCGCTGTAACGCTGCACCGCCGGGAAGCCGAGCTGCCCGGCGTCCGGGAACGGCCCCCCGGCGAGCGCGAATTCCTGGAACTGGCCGGGCGCGATGCCGGCGCCGTCGGCCGCGCGGAACTCCACCAGCGAGACGTAGGAGCTGACCTCCCGGCCGTGCACCTCGATCGGCTCGGCGAGCTCGGTGGTCTCGGTGCTGATCGTCCAGCCCGGCACCGGCTGCGCCCGCAGCGAGCCCATCGCGGCCTCCTCGGGGATCTGGATGCGCAGGGCCACGGTGCTGGCGGTGTCGCTCTCGTTGGGCACGCGGAAGGTGAGCTTCCCGTAGCCGCCCGGGGTGGCGTCGGCCGAGGAGACGGTGACGTGCGCGGACGCGACGGGCGCCAGGCCCACCGCGGCGCCGAGGGCGGTCAGGGCGGCCAGCAGCAGGACGGCGAGCCGCGCGAGCGGGCGGGACAGGGACACGGGGCTCCTCAGCAGGGGGTGGCGCATCGCGGAGTGGTCAGCGCACCGGGAAGTCGGTGGCCGCCGAGAGGGCGGTGAACTCGTCGAGCCGCACGGTGGCGGTGAGCGTCCAGGTGCCGGCGCCCGGGATCGACATGCCGTCGCCGACGTAGTGGCCGGGCCCGGCGGGCTCGAGGGCGACGTCGAGGGGGCCGATCTGCTGGCTGCGCTCGGTCAGCGTCAGCCGGATCTCGGCCGGCTGGGTGAGCCGCCCGGCGTCGTCGAAGAGGTAGACGTGCAGCGTGTTCTCGCCGGGGCGGGCCGGCTCGACCGTCATCTGGACGCTGCCGGAGGACGCGCCGGAGCCGCCCTGCAGCGGCAGCACGACCTCCACCGGCTGGGCCAGCTCCGTGCGGGCCGGCGGGGTGGCGACCAGCACCGCCGACAGCGCGAGGACGACGGCGGCCAGCACCGCCTCCACGAGCAGCGAGCGGCGCAGCGCGGGCAGGTGCTCGGCCGCGGCCTCGGCCTGCGCCCGGTCCCGCTCGGCGGCGGCCGCGACCTCCTCCGGGGCGGGCTCGGCCCGCTCGGCGGCCACGCCGGCCGCGAACGCGTGCACCGTCGTCGTCCGGCGGGCGCGGGGACGGCGGACGCCCAGCCGCTGCTGCACCCAGACGCGGGAGAGCCCGGCCGCGGCCAGGACCACCACCACGAGCACGAGCTTGACCAGGAGCAGCCGGCCGTACGTCGTCTCCACCAGGGCCGTGGGCGACGCGACCTCGCGGACCGACTGCACCACCCCGGAGACCACGAGCGCGACGACGGCGCCGAACGCCAGCCGGGAGAACGCCGGGAGCGCGCCGGCCACCGCACCGGGCTCGGCATCCGGCCGCACCGCGACGGCGAGCAGGCCGGCGAGCCCGCCCAGCCAGACCGCCATCGCCCCCGCGTGCACCGCGGCGACCAGCACGGCCAGCACCGGCCACGGCCCGGCGACCGGGTGGCCGACCGCCGCGGTCGCCACCACCAGCCCGACGCCGAGCACCGCCACCGCGGCCGTCGTCCCGCGCCCGGGCTCCGCGGCCCGCCAGACCCGGCGCAGCACCAGCAGCAGGGCGACGGCGAGGACGGCGCGCGCCAGCGCGCCCCAGCCCACGCCCGTGCCCGCCGTCGCGGCCAGCAGCGACGGGTCGACGACCGCCGTCAGCCCGGTCCCCGCCGCGTAGGGGCCCTGGAGGAGGAAGCCCGCGACGGCGGAGACGGCGACCGCGGCGGCGCCACCGAGCGCCATCGCGCGCAGCCGCGCGGACGCCCGCCCGGCCGGCCAGCAGACCGCGACCAGCACCGGCACGCCCAGGGCCAGGGCCAGGCCGGCGTACCCGGCCCAGCGCGTGACGGGCAGCAGCGTCCCGACGACCGGGTCGGTGGCGCTCTCGGTGTCGGCGGTGCCGGCGGCGAGGAGCTCGCCGTCCCCGACGGCGAAGGAGAAGGCGCCCGAGACCGGGTGCGAGTCGGCGGAGATGACGCGGTAGGTGACCAGGTAGCCGCCGTCGGGCAGGTCCCCCCGCAGCGGGATGGTGACGACGTCGCCGTCCACCGAGGCGCTGCCGGCGTCCACCCGCTGCTGGTCGGCGCCCAGCACGCGGGCGTAGCCGGCGCCCAGCGACACGCCCTCGGTGAACTGCAGCGTCACCTCGTCGGGGGCGGCCTCCACCCGCGCGCCCTCCCCCGGCGTCGTGCCGACCAGGGTGGCGTGCGCGGCCGCCGGACCGGCGGTGCCGATGCCCGCGCCGAGCCAGCCGGCGACCAGCAGGAGGAGCAGGAGGGCGGAGCGCCTCACGCGGGCACCGGCCGGACGGCGACCGCGGGGACGGCGCGGCGGCGGCCCCGCCAGGCGACGGCGGCGACCAGGACGGTGCCGGCCAGCAGCAGCAGGTGGGTCAGCGCCCGGTCGGCGTGCACGTGCCCGGCCTGCAGGTCGGCGAGGGTGACCGGCAGCAGGAAGGCGACGAAGGACCCGAGGAAGGGCAGCGCGCCGGCGGCCAGCCGCGGGCCGGCGGCGACGGCGAGGAACGCCGCGGCCAGCGCGAGGTTCCAGGCACCGCTCTCCCGCGCCATGTGCACCGGCGCGCTCATGCCGCCGGTGCCCGAGGCGAGCAGCGGCCAGGCCAGCGTCGCCTGGGCCGCGCCCACGACGAGCAGCGCGACGCGCAGCGCGGAGTCCACCAGCCGGGCGCGCGCGGCGGCTCCCGCCCCGGGCAGCTCTCGGGGCAGCGCGCCGAGGACGGCCACCGTGAGATCGGGCACGGCCGGGGCCGGGGCCAGCCGCGCCCGGCGGGTCACCCGCTCCGCGTCGGCGGTCCAGGCGGCGCAGCCGGCGCAGCCGGCGAGGTGGGCGTCGAGCTCCTCGGCGGGCATCCCGAGCGGCTCGCCGTCGAGACGGGAGGAGAACGCCTCTCGGCACTGGTGGCACGACATGGTCCATTAGTCTCCGCCGGGCGCGGTCCGGTTCCCACCACCCCCGGACTTTCCCGTGACACCCTGACGAGGACATGGACGATCTGGCACGCACCGCCGCGGACGCCGCCGCCGGTGACCCGCTGGCCGCGGCGACCCTCGTCCGGCAGACGCAGACCGACGTCTGGCGGCTGTGCGCGGCGCTCGGCGACCCGGGCTCGGCCGACGACCTCACCCAGGAGACCTACCTGCGGGCGTTCGGGTCGCTGCACAGGTTCGAGGGCCGCTCCTCGGTGCGCACCTGGCTGCTGGCCATCGCCCGCCGGGTCTGCGCGGACGCCGTGCGCTCGCGGCGCCGGCGGCGGCTGACCCTGGTCCGGGAGCCCGCCGACCTCGAGGTGCTGGCCCCGCCGGGCGCCGGGGACGCGGTCGGCGAGGGCGCGGCGGTGGCCGACCTGCTGGCCCGGCTGGACCCCGACCGGCGGGAGGCCTTCGTGCTCACCCAGCTGCTGGGGCTGCCCTACGCCGAGGCCGCGGAGGTCGTGGGGTGCCCGGTCGGCACGATCCGGTCCCGCGTCGCCCGGGCACGCGCCGACCTCGTCGGGTCCCTCGCGGCGGACCGGGACACCGGGCGCAGCGGGACCGCGCGCGGCTGACCGCCGAGCCTCCCGTCCCACATCCGGGTAGCGAGCGTGCGCATAAGTTCATCGATCTGGTAGACATTGCGCCGTGACGCGGACGACGGCTTCGGTGCTCCTGGTGAGCCGTCGGCACGTCGACCTGCTGCGCGTCTGCGCCGCTGCCTGTCCGGGCTGCTGATCCCGCCCCGCCGAACCGGCGGGACCCGTATCGTCCCCCTCCACGCGGTCGCGCCTGCGCCCGTGAGACCCGGAGTCAGCGCCCCGTGAAGACCCTGATCCTGATCGCCCTCGCCGGTTTCGGCGCCCAGCTCGTCGACGGCAGCCTGGGCATGGCCTACGGCGTCACCTCGACGACGCTGCTGCTGGCCATCGGCACCAACCCAGCGGCGGCGTCGGCCACCATCCACCTCGCCGAGATCGGCACCACGCTGGCCTCCGGGCTCTCGCACTGGAAGTTCGGCAACGTCGACTGGAAGGTCGTCGCGCGGGTGGGGGTGCCCGGCGCGGTCGGCGCGTTCGCCGGTGCCCACTTCCTGGCCGGGCTCTCGACCGAGATCGCCGCCCCGGTCATGTCGCTGATCCTGGTGTCGCTGGGCGCCTACATCCTGGTGCGCTTCACGCTGCGCGGCATCGACCGGCGCAACGTGGGCAAGCCGATCCGCAAGCGCTTCCTGGGCCCGCTGGGCCTCGTGGCCGGCTTCGTGGACGCCACCGGTGGCGGCGGCTGGGGCCCGGTCGGCACGCCCGCGCTGCTGGCCAGTGGGCGGATGGAGCCGCGCAAGGTCATCGGCTCGATCGACACCTCCGAGTTCCTCGTCGCGCTGGCGGCCAGCGCCGGCTTCCTGCTGGCGCTGGGCACCCAGGGGATCGACCCGCTGTGGGTCGGCGGCCTGCTGGCGGGCGGGCTGGTCGCCGCCCCGATCGCCGCATGGCTGGTCCGGCACATCCCGCCGCGGCTGCTGGGCTCCCTGGTCGGCGGGATGATCGTGCTCACCAACGCCCGCACGCTGCTGCGCAGCGAGTGGATCGACGCCGGGAGCACGTTCAGCACGGTGGTCTACGCCGTCCTCGGGGTCGTCTGGGTGCTCGCCGTCGTCCACTCCTACCGGCGCTACCGGCAGGACGCCGCGCTGGAGTCGGCCGATGCCGTCGCGGAGGTGGCCCAGCGCAACGTCGTCGCCGAGGTGCCCGCCGACGAGCCCGCCGACGAGCCCGTGGGCGCCGGCCGCCCGAGCGCCCCGCGCGACTGAGCGCGCCCACCCTTTTCGGCCCTCGCCGGCTCGGTCGAACCCCGGGCGGGCCGCGATGATCAGGGAACCTGATCGCGGCGCGTCCTCCCTCACCTCCTGCGCTGAGGGAGGACACCGCGTGATCAGGGTCGCTGATCATCACGAGGGCAGCAGGGCGGCCTCCAATTCGGGAGGGAGGCCGGGTTCCGGCAGGCCGTTGGGCGAGTACCGCGGCCGGTGGTCCTCCTGCTGCCAGGCCCAGGTGTCGGCGACCGTCGCGGCCAGCGGGCGGCTGGGCAGCCCGAGGTCGCGGGCCCGTGCGGTGTCGACGTCCCACGCGGTGCGGGCGACCTCCCGGCGCAGCCACAGCGGCAGGTGCACCCACTCCTCGACGCCGGCGGCGAGCAGGTCCGCCTCGGGCACCGGCACCCACTCCGCGTCGCCCCCGGTGACCTCGCGGCAGATCTCGAGCAGCCCGCCGAGCGTCGTCATCCCGGCCGGGCCCGTGGCGTTCACGGCACCGCCGACGCCGGCCTCGGCCATCCCGACCAGCCAGCCGGCGAGGTCCCGGGCGTCGACCAGCGCGATCGGCTGGGCCAGCCCCTCGGCGGGGACGACCACCCGGCCCCTGCGGTGGATGCGCTCCAGCCACCAGCCCAGCCGGTGCACGTAGTCCCACGGCCCCACGACGAGCCCGGCCCGCGCGGTGAGGAAGCCCGGGCCCACGCTCGCCCCGATCACGCGCTCGGCGTAGGCCTTATTGGGGCCGTAGTCGTCCTCGTCGGTGTCCCAGGTGGGCTCGCCGTCCTCGGGCCCCACCGGGCCGGGCGGCCAGCCGCGGTAGGCGTTGAGGCTGCTGACGAAGGCGTACCCGCGCACCCCGCCCAGGACGGCGGCGGCGTGCCGGGCGGCCGGGCGGGTGCGCGCGGAGGTGTCGACGACGAGCTCGGGTGCCCACTCCCCCAGCGCCCGGGGCAGCGCATCGGGGTCGTCGCGGTCCCCGTGCAGCGCCCGGACACCCTCCGGCGGCGGCCCGGACACACCGCGGGTGAAGGTGGCGACGTCGTGGCCGCGCGCGAGGGCTGCCGACGCGACGTGCCGGCCGAGGAACTGGGTGCCACCGAGGACGAGGAGTCTCATGCCCCTCACCCCAGTCCGGCAGCTCCCCCGCCGTCCAGCGGATCAGCCCAGGGCTGATCCGCTGCCGGCCGAACCGCTAGACCGCGCGCGACGCCGGCACGGTGGGCACCTGCGGGAGCGGGGTGGAGCGGGCCGCGGCGAGCACCATCTGCGGCGAGGAGGGCAGGCCCCGGCGGGTGCACAGCCGCAGCGCCCGGGCGCCGGTGAGAACGTCGGTCTCCGGCGGGACGACGAGCAGGTCGGCGCGGCGGTTGCCCCCGGCCCAGGTGAGGCAGACGACCTGCGGGTCCATGCTGCGGAACCCACCGGCCCGCACCGTCCGGCCGAGGACCTCGAGCTTGCGGGGCGCGGGCTGCCACGCGTCGAGGGCGTACGTGAAGCGCTCGACCCGCACGCCGTGCCGCTCCAGCGCGGCGATCAGCTCGGGGAGCTCGACGGCGAGGTCTCGGCTGCGCGGGAACCAGGCGCCGTCGAAGGCCGACCCACCCGACCCGGCGTCGGCGCGCAGGCTCACCCGGACGTCGATCCCACCCCGGAACCCCTCGGTCGCCGGCACCGTACGGGTGATCGTCGCCATGAGCGTCGGCCGCCTCTCGTCCACTCGTCCCCGGGCCACGGCAGATGGCCCCGAGGAGAACGTAGGCGCGGCGACACACCACTTCTGAGGAGCGTGGGGCGGGCGTGCCGCGCCGCCACGGCCGGTCATCACGATTCGTGACCTGACGACCACGCCGCCGCCGCTCCATCCCCGGCGGAATGTGCACAAAAGGCCGGGGGCGGCGGAGCCGGAAGGGGTCCGGACAGCGCTCTGCCTCTGAGTGCAGGTGCACTCAGAGGCAGAGCGTGCGCGAGGTGGTGCCGCCCTCCCCGGCGGAATGTGCACAAAACGCCCGGGAGGGGTGGGGGTCAGCTCGGCTTGGGCTTCTTGTTCTTGGCCTTGCCGCGCTCGCTCTGGTCGAGGATCACCTTGCGCACGCGGACGGCGGCCGGGGTGACCTCGACGCACTCGTCCTCGGCGCAGAACTCCAGCGCCTGCTCCAGGTTCAGGATGCGCGGGGGGATCAGCCGCTCGAGCTCCTCAGCGGTCGAGGACCGCATGTTGGTGAGCTTCTTCTCCTTGGTGATGTTGACGTCCATGTCGTCGGGGCGGGAGTTCTCGCCGACGATCATGCCCTCGTACACCTCGGTGCCCGGGGCGACCATCATCGAGCCGCGCTCCTGCAGCGAGAACATCGCGTACGAGGTGGCCACGCCCTGGCGGTCGGCCACGAGCGAGCCGGTCGGGCGGGCGCGCATGTCGCCCATCCACGGCTCGTAGCCCTCGAGGTTGTGGTTGAGGACGCCGGTGCCGCGGGTCTCGGTGAGGAACTCGGTGCGGAACCCGATCAGGCCGCGGGACGGCACGATGTACTCCATCCGCGCCCAGCCGGTGTCGTGGTGCACCAGGTTCTCCATGCGGCCGCGGCGGGTGGCCAGGGCCTGCGTGAGGGTGCCCACGTAGTCGCCGGGGGTGTCGATGGTGACCCGCTCGACCGGCTCGTGCAGCTTGCCGTCGATCTCCTTGGTGACGACGGTCGGCCGGCCGACGGTGAGCTCGAACTCCTCGCGGCGCAGCTGCTCGACGAGGATGGCCAGCGCCAGCTCGCCGCGGCCCTGCATCTCCCAGGTGTCGGGGCGCTCGGTGGGCAGCATCCGCACCGAGACGTTGCCGACCAGCTCCTGGTCCAGGCGGTTCTTGATCAGCCGGGCGGTGAGCTTCTTGCCCGACTTGCCCGAGATCGGCGAGGTGTTGATGCCGATGGTGATCGAGATCGAGGGCTCGTCCACCGTCAGCGGCGGCAGCGGCCGCGGGTCGGCCGGGTCGGCGAGGGTGTCGCCGATCATGATGTCCTCGATGCCGGCGATGGCGACCAGGTCGCCCGGGCCGGCGCTGTCGGCCGGGGTGCGGGTGAGCCCCTCGGTCATCAGCAGCTCGGTGATCTTGACGTTCTTGATGCTGCCGTCGACCTTGCACCAGGCCACCTGCTGGCCGCGCTTCATCTCACCGGAGTGGATGCGCAGCAGCGCCAGCCGGCCCAGGAACGGCGAGGCGTCGAGGTTGGTGACCTGCGCGCGCAGCGGCTCCTCGGCGTCGTAGCTCGGCGCCGGGATGGTCTCCAGCAGCGTCGTCACCAGCGGGGCGAGGTCCGGGCTGTCCGGGACGGTGCCGTTCTCCGGCCGGTTGAGCGAGGCCTGCCCGGTGCGCCCGTTGCAGTAGACGATCGGGAACTCGAGGGCGTCGGCGTCCAGGCCGGCGTCCTCCATGAGCTCCATGAACAGCTCGTAGCACTCGTCGACGACCTCGGCGATGCGCGCGTCGGAGCGGTCGGTCTTGTTGACCGCGAGGATGACCGGCATCCCCTTGCCCAGCGCCTTGCGCAGCACGAAGCGGGTCTGCGGCAGCGGGCCCTCGGAGGCGTCCACGAGCAGGACGACGCCGTCGACCATCGACAGGCCGCGCTCGACCTCACCGCCGAAGTCGGCGTGGCCGGGGGTGTCGACGATGTTGACGACGACGGGGTTGCCGTCCTCGTCGGCCAGCCGGATGGCGGTGTTCTTGGCGAGGATGGTGATGCCGCGCTCGCGCTCGAGGTCCATCGAGTCCATGACGCGGTCCTGCGTGGTGTCCGCGTCGGTGCCCTCACCCTTCGCGCGGCCGAGCGCGCCGGCCTGGCGGAGGAGGGCGTCGACCAGGGTCGTCTTGCCATGGTCGACGTGAGCGATGATCGCCACGTTGCGCAGGTCGTTGCGGGTGGGCATGCGGAAGGGCACCTCGGGGGGCTCGGGGGCGCGCCGCGCGGACGCGCGCGGGCATCAGGTCAACAGCGACCGATGCCGCGACCTTCCCTCCACTCTAGGTGCTCAGCGGGCGCGAACCGGCTCCCGTGACCGGTCCACCACCCCGAAGGTGACCCCAGCGGCGGCAACAGTGACCAGACTCACGGCGAACCACGCCGGGAGACCGGCGCCCAGGGCCAGCACGTGGGCCAGCACGAAGGCGCCGACGTAGAGCGCGGCCAGGCCCGCGGTGACGGCCGGGCCCCGCCGGCGGGCGGCGATCCAGGCGGCCCCGACGCCGCAGACGGCGAACACCGCGCCGCCGAGCGCCCGGACGCCGGTCCCCTGCGCGATGCCGAAGCCGGCGGCGAGCCCGACGGCGACCAGCAGCGAGGCGGGGACGCGGGTGAGAGCAGAGGTCGACATGTCGCCCAGTGTCCCTGCCGACGGATCGACCGCGGCGGCTGGCAGGGTCGCGGCGTGCACGCACGGACCCGCCTCCTGGCGCTCGACGACGCCCCCGCCCTGGCCGACCTGGTCCGCGCGGACCAGGAGTTCCAGGCGCCGTGGGAGCCGGCCCGCGACGAGCGCTGGTACACCGAGGCCGGCCAGCGGGACGATGTCCGGGCGGCCCTGGACCGGCACGAGGCCGGGCTCGCCCTGCCGTGCGTCGTCCTGGACGAGGCCGGCGCGGTGGCCGGGCGGGTGAACCTGAACAACGTCGTGCGCGGCGCGTTCCAGTCGGCCAGCCTCGGCTACTGGGTCGCCTCGGCGAGCGACGGCCGCGGACTGGCCACCGGTGCGGTCGCCGAGATGCTGCGGCGGGCGTTCACCGACCTCGGCCTGCACCGGGTCGAGGCCGGCACGCTGCTGCACAACGCGGCGTCGCAGAAGGTGCTCGAGCGCAACGGGTTCACCCGCTACGGGCTGGCACCGCGGTACCTGCGCATCGCCGGCCGGTGGCAGGACCACGTGCTGTTCCAGGTGCTGGCTCCCGGGACGCCGTAGCCGCCCCCGGACGCGACGGGGCCCCGGGCGGCGAACCACCCGGGGCCCTCGTGACGTGCTCAGTCGTTGATCATCGGCGAACGGCTGGTCGACACGCCGGTGCGGGCGACCAGACGACGATGATCAACGCGTCAGGAGGCGCGGAGGACGGCCTCGATCTCGAGCTCGACGTTGATCTTGTCGCCGACGACGACGCCGCCGCCGTCCATGGGCATGTCGATGTCGACGCCGTACTCCTTGCGGGAGATCTCGGTCTTGGCGCTGAAGCCGGCGCGGGTGCCGCCGTAGGCGTCGGGGCCGAAGCCGTTGAGCTCCAGCTCCAGGATCACGGGCTTGGTGATGCCCTTGATGGTCAGGTCGCCCTCGATGGTCCAGTCGGCGCCGTCGGTCTTCACCGCGGTCGAGCGGAAGGTCATCTCGGTGTGGTTGCCGACGTCGAAGAAGTCCGCGGAGCGGATGTGCGCGTCGCGCTGCTCCTGGCGGGTGTCGATCGAGTCCATGTTGATGCGCGCCTCGACCGACGAGGCGGTGGGCTCCGCGGCGGTGACGATGACGCCCTCGAAGTCGCGGAAGTAGCCGCGGACCTTGCTGACCATCATGTGGCGGACGGAGAAGCCGACGGTGGAGTGGCTGGCGTCGATGTCCCAGGTGCCGGCGATGTAGCCGGGGATCTGGGTGGTGGTGCTGCTGGTCATGGTGTCTCCCTGGTGGATCGGTGGGGCCTTCGCCATGTCGTAGCGTAGTTGAGCGCTTGACTATTCCGCCAGTATTCTGGGGGCATGACAACGTCGGTGTCGCCCGAACCCCTCCCCACGGGTGAGCCCCGCTGGCTCGACCCGGAGGAGCAGCGGGCTTGGCGTGCCTGGCTGTACAGCGCGCAGCTGCTGCTCGACCGGCTCGACCGCGACCTCAGCCACCGCACCGGCATCTCGCACGCCTACTACGAGATCCTCGTCGCCCTCTCCGAGACACCGGAGCGGATGATGCGCATGAGCGAGCTCGCCGATCGCTGCCTGTCCTCGCGCAGCCGGCTCTCGCACGCGGTCTCCCGGCTGGAGGAGCGCGGCTGGGTGCGCCGCCAGGTGTGCGCCGAGGACGGGCGCGGCCAGCTCGCCGTCCTCACCGACGAGGGGTTCGCCGCGCTGGAGGGCGCGGCGCCGGTGCACGTCGAGGGCGTGCGTCGGGAGCTGTTCGACCAGCTCTCCCCCGCGCAGGTCGAGGCCATGCGCGACCTCGGCGAGACCCTGCTGCGCCACCTGGACCCGGTCCGCATCCCCTGACCCGCTCCGGACGCCGAGATCCGGGATGTCGGGGCCTGAGACAGCCGCACGGCCCCGACATCCCGGAAGTCGGCGCACCCGGGTCAGCCGGGGTGCACGTCCTCCGGCGGCAGCGGCCAGCGCGGCACCCCGGCGACCTCGCCCTCGGGCAGCCGCGCCGGGAACCGCGGCGCCCGCTTCTCCAGGAACGCGGCCACGCCCTCGGCCGGGTCCGGCCCGTCCCCCAGCTCGACCAGGGCCCGGGACTCCGCGCGGTGCGCGTCCCACGGCGAGGGCGCGCCGAGCATCGACCACAGCAGCTGCCGCGCCGCGCCCACCGCGACCGCGCTCGTGTTGTCGGCGATCTCCCGGGCCAGCGAATGCGCCGTCGGCAGCAGCTCCTCGTCGGGCACCACCCGGGAGACCAGCCGCCCGCGCAGCGCCTCGGCCGCGTCGAACACCCGGCCGGTGGCCACCCACTCCATGGCCTGGCTGATGCCGACCACGCGGGGCAGGAACCACGAGGAGGCCGCCTCCGGCACGATCCCGACCCGGCCGAAGACGTACCCGAAGCGGGCCGACTCCGCGGCGATCCGGACGTCCATCGGCAGGATCATGGTCGCGCCGATGCCCACCGCAGGGCCGTTGACCGCGGCGATCACGGGCTTGCGCAGCGCCGCGAACGGCAGCGAGGCCACTCCCCCGGCGTCCCGCGGGAAGCCGCCGATCTCCTCGCTGAGCGGGCCGGGCGGGCGCACCCGGGTGCGCCGGTCGCCGAAGGTGTCGGGCCCGCCGGCGAGGTCGGCGCCGGCGCAGAAGGCCCGGCCGGCCCCGGTCACGAGCACGACCCGGACGTCGTCGTCGGCGTCGGCGGCCGCCGCGACCCGGGTGAGCTCGTCGGCCATGGTGAGGGTGAACGCGTTGAGCCGGTCGGGCCGGTGCAGCGTGACGGTCGCGACGCCGTCGGCCACCTCGTACCGCAGCTCGGTCAGCTCGCCGGTCACCGCCCGCCGCCCAGCGCCCCGGTGACGGCCAGCCGCGCGACGGCGTCGAGGTGCTCGGCCTCGTCGCCGAGCAGCAGCCGGTCGACCTTGGCCCGCCGCCAGTACAGGTGCGCGTCGTGCTCCCAGGTGAAGCCGATGCCGCCGTGCACCTGGATGAGGGTGCTCGCCGCCCGCTCGAAGGTCACCGCCGCGCACGCCTTGGCCGCCGACGCCGCCACCGGCAGCTCGGCCGGGTTGCTGTCGGCCGCCCACGCCGCCCACCAGACCAGCGAGCGGAGCTGCTCCACGCCGACCCACGCGTCCACCAGCATGTGCTTGATCGCCTGGTAGGAGCCGATGCGCCGGCCGAACGCCTCCCGCTCCTGGGCGTAGGCCACGCCCAGCTGCACGCACCGGTCGGCGCCGCCGAGGTCCTCCGCGGCCATGACGACCGCGCCCACCTGGCGGGCCCGCGCCCACAGCGCGCCGGCGTCGGCGGTCAGCACCCGGCGGGAGGTCAGCCGCACCGACGCCAGCCCGCGGGTGGCGTCCATCGGCCGGCCGGGCACGACCTCGCCCTCGCCGACCACGAGGTCGCCGCCGTCGAGGCCCAGGAAGAGCGTCGCGTCGGCGGCGTCCACCGAGGGGGCCGAGCCGTCCACCGCGCCGTCGAGCACGGCGAACGCCGTCGAGCCGTCGGCCAGCTGCGCGGCCAGGTCGGGGGCGTCGGCGAGCAGGACGGCGGCCCGCGCGGCGGTCACCAACGAGGGGGCGGCGAGCACCGCGCCGCCCTGCTCGGCGACGACGGCGAGGTCGAGCAGCGGGCGCCCCGACCCGCCGGCGGACTCCGGCACCGTGATGCCCAGGAAGCCGATGTCGGCCAGCGCCTTGCGGCCGGGCTCCAGCCGGCCGCCCTCGAGCCCGGCGCGGGCGGCGGACGGCGAGGCGTTGCCGCGGTAGAAGTCGCGGGCGCCGTCGGCGATGTCGCGCTGGTCGGCGTCGAGGTCGAAGTTCATCGCGTCCCTCCCGAGAAAGGAGCGGTCTTGTCGTTGCGCGGCTCCGGCGGCAGGCCCAGCACCCGCTCGCCCAGGATGTTGCGGAGCACCTGGTCGGTGCCGCCGGCGATGCTGATGCCCGGCAGCCACGACTGGGTGCGCTGCCAGCGGTCGTCGCCGTCGGCCGTCGCGGCGTAGACGGCGTCGTCGCCGAGCAGCCGCACCCCGGCGTCGGCCATGAGCAGGCCGGCCTCGGTGCCGGCGAGCTTGCCGGCGCTCGCCTCGGGCCCGGGGATGCCGCCCTGGCTGAGCACGGTCAGCCGTCGGTAGCCGGTGTAGCGGGCGGCGAGCGCGGCGACCACCGCCCGGCCGACCGCCTGGCGGGCCAGCACCTGCCGCTCGGGGTCCAGCCGCGGCAGCCGCTCGCGCGCGTGCTCGGCGAACTCCTCGACCGGGGCCCCGATGGCGCCGCCGGCCCCGCCGATGGCCACCCGCTCGTTCATCAGCGTGGTGAGCGCCACCCGCCAGCCCTCGCCGGGCTCGCCCAGCCGCTCCTCGTCGGGGATGCGGACGTCGTCGAAGAAGACCTCGTTGAAGTCGGCCTGCCCGCCCATCTGGCGCAGCGGGCGCACGGTGACGCCGGGGGCGTGCATGTCGACGACGAACATCGTGAGCCCGGCGTGCTTGGGCTTCGAGGGATCGGTGCGGGTGAGCAGGATGCCGTAGTCGGAGACGTGCGCGAGCGTCGTCCACACCTTCTGCCCGTTGACCACCCAGTCGTCGCCGTCGCGGACGGCGGTGGTGCGCAGCGCGGCGAGGTCGGAGCCCGAGGCGGGCTCGCTGAACAGCTGGCACCAGACGTCGTCGGCGCGCAGCAGGCGGGCGAGGTAGCGGTCGCGCTGGGCCTGGCTGCCGTGGGTGATGACGGTGGGCCCGCACATGCCGATCCCGATGTGGTTGATCAGCGCCGGCACCCGGGCGCGGGCGAGCTCCTGGCCGACGATCGCCTGCTGCACCAGCGTGCCGCCCTGCCCGCCGTACTCGCGGGGCCAGGTGACGCCGACCAGGCCCGCCTCGGCGAGCACCCGCTGCGTGCGGCGCATCTCCGCCTCGTGGGTGCGGGCGTCGATGCCCTCCTGGCCGGGTGCGAGGTGCAGCAGCTCGCCGGCGTGCTCCTCGAGCAGGGCCCGGACCCGCGCCCGGTACGCGGCCTCGTCGGGGCTGTCGTCGAAGTCCACGGGCACGCCTCTCGTCGGTGAGCGGGGGTCGGCCGCAGCGTGACAGGCGTCACCCGGAACGGTCAACGGTGACTGTTCGCCGCCGCCGGCACGGCCTACTGTTCCGCGGATGAGCGCCGAGCCCGTCGCCGCCGGCGCCGCTCCCGGGCCCCGCTCGCGCTCGGAGCGGACCGCGGACAGCCGCCTGCTGATCCTCGACGCGGCCGTCGCCTGCCTGGTCGAGGAGGGGTTCGCCGGCGCCTCGACGCTCGCCGTCCAGGCGCGGGCCGGGGTCTCCCGCGGCCGGCTGCTGCACCACTTCCCCTCCCGCGCCGAGCTGCTGGTGGCCGCCGCCGAGCACCTGTCGACGACGCAGCTGGACGAGGTGCGGCGCCGGGCCGCGGCGCTGATGCGGGACGAGCCGACCGGCCGCGAGCGCGTCGAGCGGGCCATCGACCTGATGTGGGCGACGTTCCACGAGCCCCCGTTCTGGGCGGCGATGGAGCTCTGGACGGCGGCCCGCACCGACCCCGAGCTGCGGGCGGCGCTGCGCGGCGAGGAACGCCGGCTCCGGGCGGCGATCGGGGCGGTGGCCGACGGCATCTGGGGCCCGGAGATCGCCGGGGCACCCACCTACGCCGACCTCTGCGAGCTGCTGTTCACCAGCATGCGCGGGGTCGCGCTGGTCTACGCGTTCGAGGACCGGCCGGCCGCCACCGACCCGCACCTGGCGCTGTGGAAGCGCCTCGCCGCCCGCCTGCTCGCGCTCGACAGTCAGGGTTGACCGCGTTCCCTCCGGGCCGCCAGCATGACGCGGGTCACACTCCCCCCGGCTGAGGAGAAGCCCGTGAGCGTCCAGATCCCGGTCCTGCGCGGCCGCGGCATGACGATGAGCGACATGCTGGCCCGGCACGCCCGCACCAGCCCGGACGCCCCGGCGCTGCGCTTCGAGGGGACCGGCCGCACGTACGGCGAGCTCGACGAGCGGGTGGACCGGCTGGCCCGGGCGCTGCACACGCGCGGGGTGCGCACCGGCGACCGGGTGGCGGTGCTGGCGCTCAACGGCATGGAGACGTGGGAGGCATACCTCGCCGGCGTGCGGCTGGGCGCGGTCGTCGTCCCGGTCAACTTCCGGCTGGTCGCCGACGAGGTCGCCTACGTGCTCACCGACTCCGGCGCCGTCGCGCTCGTCGTGGACGGCCCGCTGGCGGAGGTCGCGGCGAAGGCGCGGGAGCAGGCCCCGGGCGTCACGAGCGCGCTGGTGATCGGCGGGGGCGACGCCGGGCCGGGCAGCGAGGACTACGCGGCGGCGCTCGACGCGGCCGGCGGGGACCCGGTCGACGTCGTCGTGGACGAGGACGCGGCCGCCTTCATCATGTACACCTCGGGCACGACCGGGCGGCCCAAGGGTGCGGTGCTGACCCACCGCAACCTGATCATGCACGCGTTCAGCCAGATCACCACGCTGGGCTGGGACCCCGACGACCGGGTCGCCGTCCCCGGGGCGCCGCTGTTCCACATCGCCGGGCTGGCCGGCGGGCTGCCGCCACTGCTGCTCGGCGGCGTCCACGTGATCCTGCGGTCGGGCGCCTTCGACCCGGCGGCGACCCTGGACCTGATGGAGCGGGAGCGCGTCTCCAGCATCTTCCTGGTGCCGGCGATGTGGGCCGCGGTGCTGGCGGTGCCCGACCTCGCCGCGCGCGACCTCTCCGCCCTGCGCCGGGTCTCCTGGGGAGCAGCGCCGGCGTCCACCACCCTGCTGCGCGCACTCATCGACGCCTTCCCGCAGGCCGAGGTGGTCACCGCCTTCGGGCAGACCGAGTGCAGCCCGGTCACCTGCCTGCTCCGCGGCGAGGACGCGGTGCGCAAGATCGGCTCGGTCGGCACCCCGATCCTCAACGTCGAGGTGCGGGTCGTCGACGACGCGATGGAGGACGTCCCGCAGGGCGAGGTCGGCGAGATCGTCTACCGCAGCCCGATGGTGATGAAGGAGTACTGGGGCAAGCCGGAGGCGACCGCCGAGGCCTTCGCCGGCGGGTGGTTCCACTCCGGCGACCTGGTGCGCCAGGACCAGGACGGCTACTTCTACGTCGTCGACCGCAAGAAGGACATGATCATCTCCGGCGGGGAGAACATCTACTGCGCCGAGGTGGAGAACGTGCTGGCCGCCCACCCGAAGGTCGCCGAGGTCGCGCTCATCGGCGTGCCCGACACCCGCTACGGCGAGGCGCCGCTGGCCGTCGTCGCCCCGCGGGACGCGGCCGACCCGCCGACGGCCGAGGAGCTGGCCGCGTTCTGCCGGGAGCGGCTGGCCCGCTACAAGAACCCGCGGGAGTACTCGGTGGTCGGGGCGCTCCCCCGCAATCCCAGCGGCAAGGTGCTCAAAACCGCGCTGCGGCGGGAGCACTCGGCCGGCTCGCTGGTCGCCGACCCGGTGGTGTGAGCAGGGCTCGCCGACAGGGGGCGCGGTCGCGCAGGGATCCGCGCGCGATCTGCGCGGATGCGCACACCGTCGGGCCGGGCTCAGCCCGTCCAGGCCTCCCCGACGCGCGTCACCACCGACGCCGCCTGCGCACGCCCGGCCCGCGCGGCGGGCTCCCGGGCGGCAGGGTCGAGCACGTTGCGGCCGATCGCCGCGCGGGCCGCCTCGTCCGGGGCGACGACGGCGACGCGGGCCGAGACCATGCCGGTGACCTGGGCGTCGACGCTGGCCATCGGCCCCACCCCGCGCGGGATGGGCGCCAGCACGACCAGCCGGTCGCAGCCCTGGGCCAGGTCGGCGTTGGCCGCCGAGCGCATGCCGCCGTCGATGTACCGGCGGCCGTCGATCGTGACCGGCGGGTAGACGCCGGGCACCGCGCAGCTCGCCGCGACGGCCTGCACCAGCGGGACGCCGGAGTCCCGGCCGAAGGTGCGGAACTCGCCCGTGGCGGCGTCGACCGCGGTGACGAGCAGCTCCCGCTCGGGCCACTCGCGGGACACCAGCCGCGAGCCGATCACGTCGAGCCGCTCCTGCTCGGTCGGCGTCGCTCCGGCCTTCTCGGCCGCCAGGGCCAGCGACCCCACGCGCCGCCGGAACTCGACGTCGCGACCGCGGCTGACGATCATCGCCCACGCGTAGCGGGCGAGGTTGCCGCGGGTCATCCGCGCCACCTTCTCCTGCGACGGCGGCTCCAGCTGGCGGGCGTACATCTCCTCGAGCGGGGCGCCGCTGGTGAGCTGCGCGCCGACGACCGAGCCGGCCGAGGTGCCGACGACGAGCCCCGCCCCGGTGAGGTCCACCCCGGCCTCGGCCAAGCCCGCGAGCAGCCCGATCTCCCAGGCGATGCCGGTGATCCCCCCACCGCCGAGCACGAGGGCGGTCCGCTGGTCGCTCATGGGTCACATCCTCACAGAACCCTCGACACGGCCTGTGAGCTGGGCCACCCTGTGGCTCAGGTCACCCGACGAGAGGAAACGAATGACCACCGTGCAGTCCGCCCCGGCAACCACCACGGCCAGCTGGCCGCCCGGGTTGCCCCGGTCCCTGGACTACCCGAGCGTGCCGGTGGGGTCGATCCTCCGGGCCGCCGTGCGCCGGTGGGGTGACCGGACGGCGTTCGTCGACCACGACGTGCCGCTCACCTTCACGGAACTGGGTGCACGGGCGCACGCGGTGGCCGGCTGGCTGGCCGACCACGGCATCGGGCGGGGCGACGTCGTCGCCGTCCACATCCCGAACTGCCGCCAGTACCCGCCGCTCTACTACGGGATCCTGCTGGCCGGCGCCACCTTCTCCCCCACCAACCCGCTGCTGCCGGCCGCCGACCTCGCCGCCCAGCTGGACGACGCCGGCGCCACGGTGCTCATCACCTGGGACCAGGTGCTGCCCTTCGTCCGCGGCGCGGTCACGCAGACCGGGGTGGAGACCGTCGTCGTCACCGGCGAGGCGCACACCCTCGACTTCGCCGCCCGCCTCGACGGCCTCGAGCCCGCCGACGTCGACCTCGCCGACCTGCTGGCCGGGGACCCGACCGACCGGCACCTCGATGCCGGAATCGACGTCGCCACCGACCTCGCGCACCTGGCCTACACCGGCGGCACGACCGGCGTCAGCAAGGGCGTGGAGCTGCCGCACCGCCAGGTCGTGACCAACGTCGTGCAATCGGGCTGCTGGACCGCCGGCGCCCTGCCCGTCCTCGACGAGGAGGGGGACGTGACCCTGCAGCAGGTGCTCGGCCCCGACGAGTGCCCGACCCGGCTGGGCGAGGCCCGGATCATCAACCTGACGCCGTGGTTCCACGCGATGGGTGCGATCGGCTACCTCAACGGCATGGTCATGGGCGGCACGATGACCGTCATCCACATGCGCTTCGACCCGGTGAAGTACGTCGAGGACATGGTCCGGTACGAGGTGACCTCGATCGGCGGCGCACCCCCGGTCTTCGTGGCGCTGCTGCAGGTGCCCGGGTTCGCCGAAGCCGACCTCTCGCACGTCCGCGGCATCAGCAGCGGCGCCGCCCCGCTGCCGGTCACGCTCATCCAGAAGATGCAGGCGCTCATGCCCAACGCCACGATCGGCGAGGGCTACGGCCTGACCGAGGTCACGATGATGGCCACCGGCAACCCCACCTTCCGGTCGGGCACGCGCAAGCCCGGCACCGTGGGCGTGCCGATCTTCGACACCGAGATCACCATCCGCCCGATCGGCGGCGGCGACCCGCTGCCGCCCGGCGAGCGCGGCGAGGTCTGCATCCGCGGCCCCCAGGTGATGCGCGGCTACGCGCACCGCCCGGAGGCCACCGCCGAGTCGATCGACGCCGACGGCTGGTTCCACTCCGGCGACGTCGGCATCCTCGACGAGGACGGGTACCTCGCGATCGTCGACCGCACCAAGGACATGCTGCTCTACAAGGGCTACAACGTGTTCCCGCGGGAGCTCGAGGAGGTCCTCTTCGGCGTGCCGGGCGTCGCCGGGGCCGCCGTCGTCGGCCGGCCCGACGAGGAGGCCGGCGAGCTGCCGGTGGCCTACGTGGTGCGCAAGGACGACGCCGACGGCGCCGCGTTGACCGCGGAGTCGGTCATGGCCGCGGTCAACGACAAGGTGACCCCGTACAAGCGGCTGCGCGACGTGCGGTTCATCGACGCGATCCCGGTCTCGGCGGCCGGCAAGGTGCTCAAGCGGGAGCTCGCCGCCCGCGAGCGCGAGGCCGTCGAGGGCTGAGCCGGTCCGTGCCGCCGCACCCCGTTCGGGTGCGGCGGCACGCAACCTGGCGCTGCCCTCACTATCGTCCGCGGCGTGGAGGAGCAACGGAACGGGCTGGAGACCGAGCACAGCGGTGTCCGCATCGCCCACGTCGAGCAGTCACCGGTGCGCCAGGTGGGGCGCCGCGTCGTCATCGCGTTGGTCGTCCTGCTCGTCGTGATCGCGATCGTCTACCTGGACCGCGACGGCTACGCCGACAGCCGCGGCGACGAGATCTCGATCCTGGACGCCGCCTACTACGCGACGGTCAGCCTCTCCACCACCGGCTACGGCGACATCACGCCGGTCACCCCCCTGGCGCGGTTGACCAACGTCCTGCTGATCACGCCGCTGCGCATCATGTTCCTGATCGTCCTCATCGGAACGACCCTCGAGGCGCTGACCGCGCGCTCGCGCGAGGAGTTCCGCATCCACCGCTGGAGGTCCCGCGTGCGCCAGCACGTCATCGTGTGCGGCTACGGCACCAAGGGCCGCAGCGCCATCCGCTCCCTGCAGGCCAGCGGCACCCCGCTCGAGAAGATCGTCGTCGTCGACCCCGAGCCCCGGGCCATCGACGAGGCCAACGCGATGGGCCTCACCGGCATCGTCGGCGACGCCGGCCGCACCGAGGTGCTGCGCCGGGCCGCCGTCGAGCGGGCGCGGTCGGTGATCGTGGCGGCCAACCGGGACGACGCCTCGGTGCTCATCACCCTCACCGTGCGCCAGCTCAACCCCAGCGTCCCGATCACCACCAGCGTCCGCGAGGAGGAGAACGCCAACCTCCTGCGGCAGTCCGGCGCGGACACCGTCATCACCACCTCGGCCACGTCCGGCCGGCTGCTGGGCCTGTCCACCGACAGCCCCCGCGTGGTCGCCGTCGTCGAGGACCTCGTGACCGGCGGGCAGGGTCTCGACCTGCACCAGCGCACCGCCACCGCCGACGAGGTCGGTTTGAGCCCGCGCCAGCTGCGCGACATCGTGCTCTCGGTGACCCGCGGCGGGCGCACCCTGCGCTTCGACGACCCGCTGATCGGCACCCTGCAGCCGGAGGACGTGCTCGTCGTCGTCAAGGCGCACGAGCCGGGGAAGAGCATGCAGCTCCCCACGCAATGACACTTGTCGACCCTCCGGGTCGACGACCGCGGCCAGGTGCCGTTCCCCTGCTTCGCTGAGCCCTGCCCATCCTTCCTCTGGGGAGCCTCCGGCCCCCCGTCGTCAGGACCCGCTGCGCGGAGCCCAGGTCGTGCCTCGGGGACCCTCCGGGCCCCGCTCGGCGCGACCTGTGGCGCGCACCCATGTACGGGTCAGGTCATCCCGACCTCTCAGCCGCACCTCCCGGTCGGCCTGCCAGTGCGCCCGCTCCGCGGGCGACGCGGCCAGCACCGTCGGCTCGCTGGCGACGGCGCGGCCCGGGTGCTCCTTGGCCAGGTCGGTGAGCCGCGCCGCCTCGTTCACCGGGTCACCGATCACCGTGTACTCCATCCGGCTGGCCGCGCCCACCTGCCCGGCCCACACCCGGCCGCACGCCACGCCCACCCCGACGTCGACCTCCCCCGCGGCGGCCACGGCGTCGCAGATGCGCCGCGCCGCCCGCAGCGCCGCGCCGGCCGGGTCGGGGTGGTCGGCCGGGGCGCCGAAGACGCACAGCGCGGCATCGCCCTCGAACTTGTTCACCAGCCCGCCCTCGTCCTCGATCGCGTCGACGACCACCCCGAAGAAGCGGTTGAGCAGGCCGACCATCTCCTCCGGCCCGGTGCGCCGCACCAGCGCCGTCGAGCCGGCGACGTCCACGAACAGCGCCGCGACGGCGCGCTCCTCCCCGGCCAGGGAGACGCCAGTCGCCAGGGCCCGCTGGGCCACCGTCGTCCCGACGTGCCGGCCGAACAGGTCGCGCAGCCGCTCCCGCTCGGCCAGGCCGGCGGCCATCGAGTTGACGCCCTCCTGCAGCAGGCCGATCTCCCCGGCGTCGTCCACCACGACGTCGACGTCGTAGTCGCCGGCGCCGACCTGCTGCACGGCCCGGCGCAGGTCGCGCAGCGGCTGCCCCACGGCGCGGGCGGTGAGCACCGTGGCCAGCGCGCCGACCAGCAGCGCGACCACGACGAGGAAGACGACGGCGGTGCGCCCGGGCCCGTCGGGGTTGCTCGGGTCGAGGTAGAGCAGGACGACGCCGACCATCGGCACCCCGCTGGTCAGCCCCCAGGTGAGCAGCAGGCGGATGCGCACCCCGAGGGTGAGCGCCCCCGCGGGTGGGTGCGCGGCGAGCGCGCGGGCGGTGACGGAGCGGGCGGCCCGGGCCACCAGCAGGTAGGTGACACCGGCGGTGACCACGCCGCCGAGCAGCGCCGCGACGCCGATCCGGGCCCCCACCCGGGCGTCGGGGAAGGCGGCCGCCGCGATCCCGCCCACCAGCACGGCGCCGAGCAGCCAGACGACGGCGGCGACGAGGGCGGTGTCCAGCGGCAGCCGCAGCGCCTGCCGCGCCTCGGCCACCGTGGGCTCGCGACCGGCGGTCAGCCAGCGGTTGGTGGCCCGCTGGCGCCCCAGCCCGGCGAGCACGGCGAGCGGCAGGGCGACGGCGAGGTAGCCCGCGGCCGCCCACAGCGCCTCGGCCCGGCCCGCGCTCCCCGGGTCGCCGTCCACACCGAGCAGCAGCAGCGCCACGGTGCCGACGCCGACCAGGTTGGCCGCGACGACCAGGACGACGATCACCGGGACGGCCAGCCGGCCGCTGGGCGCCCACTCGGCCATGCCGGGCAGCCGGCGCCGCACGTCGTCGTCGCCCGCGGTGGTCACGTGCGGCTCAACGAGCGGGGCCGGTGGACGGCACGGCCGGGCACCCGATCGGGGTCACCTGTTCATGATCACCGGACGGCGCGGCCCGGCAGCGCACGCCCGAGCACCAGCGCGCCGACGCCGGCGACCACCACGCCGAGCAGCGCCACCCGCAGGCTGGCCGCGTCGGCCACCACGCCGATCAGCGGCGGGGAGACCAGGAAGCCGATCCGCAGCAGCCAGTTGATCACCATCAGGCCCTGGCCGTGCGGCAGGCCGGGGAGCTCGTCGGCGGCGTGGTAGACGGCCGGGATGAGGGTGGCGACGCCGAGGCCGGCCAGCGCGAACCCGACCAGCGTGCTGGGCACCGAGGGCCAGGCGAGCGCGACACCGAGACCGACCGCGGCCAGCGCACCCCCGGCCCGCGCGACCCGGCTCTCCCCGAACCGGTCGACCACGCGGTCGCCGGTCAGCCGGCCGACGGTCATCGCGGCCGAGAGGGCGACGAAGCCCAGCCCGGCGACGGCCGCGCCGGCCTCCAGTTCGGTGCGCAGGTAGAGGGCGCTCCACGAGGCGCCGACGTCCTCGATCAGCGCACCGCAGCCGGCCAGCAGGCCGAGCACCGCCAGGGCGGGGACTGCGGCCCGCCGGCGCGGCCGTTCCCGCGGCACCGCCTCGGCGACCGGCTCGGGCTCGTCGGAGCCGGGGAGCACGCCGCGGGAGACGACGAGGGCGGCGGCCCCGAAGACGACGGCCGAGACGCCGAGGTGCACCGGCAGCGGGACGTCCAGCCCGGCCGCCGCCGCGCCGAGCAGCCCGCCGGTGACCGCGCCGATGCTCCAGACGCCGTGCAGCGAGTTGATGATCGAGCGCCCGTAGAGCCGCTGCACGCGCAGGCCGTGGGCGTTCTGCGCGACGTCGACGACGGCGTCCAGCGCCCCGACCACCAGGAAGGCGGCGGCCAGGGCGGCCCAGTTCGGCGCCACCGAGACCGTCCACACGACCGCGCCGAGCAGCGCCAGGCCGTAGGAGGCGACCCGCCCGGAGCCGAACCGCCGGTTCAGCGCCGCCGACGACAGCCCGGCCAGCAGGGCACCCAGCGGGACCGCGGCCAGCGCGGCGCCCAGCGCCGTGCTGCTCAGCTCGAGCTCGGCCTTGACCGCGGGCAGCCGGGGCACCAGCCCGGCGTAGAAGACGGCGTTGAGGAAGAAGCAGGCGGCGACGGCGCGGCGCGCGCGGCGCAGGCGCGGGGGCTCGACGACGGCGGGAGCGGTGGACACGGGGGGGGCAGCCCTCCTCAGCCGGCGAACCGGAGCAGCGCGGCTCGGATCTGCGCGGCGTCCATCGGGTCGGTGGACAGCGCGCTGTGCAGGACCAGCCCCTCGACCAGGGCGTCGACCTCGCGGGCGGTGACCGGGTCGAGGTGGCGCTCCAGGCTGCGGCGGCTCCGCGACATCCAGTCCTGGGTGACCGCGCGCAGCTCGGCGTCGCGGGCGGCGGCGACGTACAGCTCGACGGCGAGCACCAGGTCGCGCTCCGAGCCCAGCAGGTCGCCGGTGAGGTGCTCGACCAGCGCCTCCAGGGCCGCCGCGCGGTCGGGGGCGGCGGCCATGCGGGCGTCGAACCGCGCCGCGACGTCGTCCACGTGCCGGGTGAAGGCGGCGGCGAGCAGCTCGGTGAGCGAGCCGAAGTGGTAGGTCAGCGACCCCAGCGGGACGTCGGCGGCGCGGGCGATCGCCCGGTGGGTGGCCGTCGCGACCCCGCGGGCCGCGATGACGTCGAGGGTGGTGTCGACCAGCCGGTCGCGCCGCCCCGGGTCGTGCCGGCGGGTGCGGCGGGCCGGCGCGGGATCGGCGCTCACGGGGCGGGCTCGTCCAGCCGGCGGACGATGCGCGCCGGGTTGCCGACCGCCACCACGTCGGCGGGCAGGTCGCGGGTGACCACCGCGCCGGCGCCGACGACGGTGTTCTCGCCGATGGTGACGCCGGGCAGCACGATCGCCCCGCCGCCGAGCCAGACGTTGTCGCCGATGGTGATCGGCCGCGCCGCCTCCCACTTGTCCCGCCGGGGGCCGGGCTCGACGGGGTGGGTGGGGGTGAGCAGCTGCACGTCCGGCCCGATCTGCACGTCGTCCCCGATGGTGATCGGGGCGACGTCGAGGGCGACCAGGCCGAAGTTGGCGAAGCAGCGGGCGCCGATGCGCAGGTTGCGGCCGTAGTCGACGCGCAGCGGCGGCCGGATCTCGGTGCCCTCCCCCACCGCGCCGAGCAGCTGCTCCAGCAGCTGCCGGCGCAGCGGCCCCTGGCGGGCCGACGTCGCGTTGTAGGCGTCGGCCAGGTCGATGGCCCGGGCGCTCTCCTCGGCGATCTCCGGGTCGTCGGCGAGGTAGAGGTCACCGGCGAGCATCCGCTCGCGCATCGTGCGGCAGTCGCCCTCACCGGGCCGGGAACTCATAGGAACGAGCGTACACATGGCCACCCGAGGCGGGGCACCCGTGCGGGCACCCCGACCCCGGCGGTCACGACATGCTGCTCAGAACGCGGCGAGGACGGCGCCCTCGTAGTTCTGCTCGATGAACTGGCGCACCTCGTCGGAGTGCAGCAGCTCCTCCAGCTCCTGGATGCGCTCGTCGCCCTCGTCGCCGGTGCGCACCACGAGGAGGTTGGCGTTGGGGTTGCCCTCGCCCTCCTCCAGCGCCAGCGCGTCCTCGGCCGGGACCAGGTCGGCCTCGATGGCGTAGTTGCCGTTGATGACCGCGATGTCCACGTCGGCCAGCGAGCGGGGCACCTGCGCGGCCTCGACCTCGGAGATCTCGAGGTCCTTCGGGTTGTCCTCGATGTCCAGCCGGGTCGGCGCGGCGTCCCCGGTGTCGGCGAGGGTGATCAGGCCGTTGGCCTCGAGCAGCCGCAGCGCCCGCGCGGCGTTGGTCGGGTCGTTCGGGATCGCCACCGTCGCGCCGTCGGGCAGGGCGGCGAGGTCGGTCAGCGACTCGGAGTAGATGCCGAGCGGCTCGATGTGCACCGGGTCCAGGGCCGCGAAGTCGTAGCCGGCGCTGGCCTCCTGCTCCTCCAGGTACGGGATCGTCTGGAAGTAGTTGGCGTCCAGGGAGCCGTCGTCGAGCGCGACGTTGGGCTGCACGTAGTCGGTGAACTCGACGATCTCGAGGTCCAGGCCGGCGTCCTCGGCGAGGTTGTCGTCGATGAAGCGCAGGATCTCCGCGTGCGGGACCGGGGACGCGCCGACCCGCAGCGGCTCGTCGGCCGCGGACAGCTCGGCCTCGCCGCCGCAGGCGGCGAGCAGGGCCGTCATCGCCGACGCGGCCAGGACGGTGGTGAAGCGGGTGCGCATGGTGGGAGCTCTCCTCGGGTGGTGCGGGGTGGGACGGCGGCCGGTCGGCCGCCGCGGGGGGGGTCGGATCAGGCGTGCGCGAGCGAGCGCGCCCAGCGGTCGCCGGCCCACTGGAGGGCCTGGACGATGACCAGCAGGAGGACGACGGTCGCCAGCGTGATGTCGGTGCGGAACTGCTGGTAGCCGAAGCGGATGGCGAAGTCGCCGAGCCCGCCGCCGCCGACCGCACCGGCCATGGCCGAGTAGCTGATCAGCGCGACGACGGTGACCGTGACCCCGGCGACCAGCGACGGCCGGGCCTCGGGCAGCAGCACGGTGCGCACGACGTCCCGGCGGCGGGCACCCATCGACAGCGTCGCCTCCACCTTGCCGGCGGCGACCTCGCGCAGGCTGGTCTCCACCAGCCGGGCGAGGAAGGGGACCGCGCCGATGGTCAGCGGCACGATCGCGGCGGTGGAGCCGATCGTCGTCCCGACGATGCCCCGGGTGACCGGGGCGACGAGGACCAGCAGGATGATGAACGGCAGCGCGCGGCCCAGGTTGACGACCAGGCCCAGCGCGCGGTTGAGCAGCGGCCGCGGGGCCAGCCCGCCGGGGGCGGTGACGGTGAGCAGCACGCCCAGCGGGACGCCGAGCAGCACGGTGACCAGCGCCGCGACGCCCACCATGTAGAGCGTCTCCCAGGTGGCGTCCAGCAGCTGCGGCCAGATGCGGTTCCAGTCGCTCACCGGGACACCTCCGCGGTCGCGGCCACGCGCTCGACCAGGACGCCGTCGGCCTGCAGCCGGTGCACGGCGTCGTCCAGGCCCGCCCCTCCCCCGGTGACCCGCAGGAGCAGCCGGCCGTACCGGCCACCGGCGACGGTCTCCACCGATCCGCCGGCGATCTCGACGGCCAGGCCCAGCTCCCCGATCAGGGTCTGCAGGACGCGGGTCTCCGGGGTCCGATCGGTGACGGTCACCCGCAGCAGGGCGCCGTCGTGCCCGGCACCGGCGTCCGCGACCGGCGCCGGGAGCAGGGCCTCCCCCAGCGGCGAGCCCGGCCGGGTCAGCACGTCGGCCAGCCGGCCGCCGTCGACGACCCGTCCCCGGTCGAGCAGGACGGCGCTGTCGCAGACGGCCTTGACCACGGACATCTCGTGGGTGATCAGCAGGACGGTCAGGCCGAGCTCGTCACGCACCCGGCGCAGCAGCTCCAGGACGCCGGTCGTGCTGGCCTGGTCGAGCGCGGAGGTGGCCTCGTCGCAGAGCAGCACGTCCGGCCGGACGGCGAGCGCCCGGGCGATGGCCACGCGCTGCTGCTGCCCGCCGGAGAGCTGGGCGGGGCGGGCGTCGGCACGGTCGGCCAGGCCCACGAGGTCCAGCAGCTCCCCGGCCCGCCGCCGGCGCTCGGCCCGGCCGACGCCGGCGAGCTCGAGCGGGTGCTCCACGTTCCCCGCGGCGGTGCGCGAGTCGAGCAGCTCGAAGTGCTGGAACACCATCCCGATGGAGCGCCGCGCCTGCCGGACCTGCTCGTCGGGCAGCTCGGTGAGCACCTGCCCGTCGACGGTCACCGAGCCCGACGTGGGCCGCTCCAGCAGGTTGACCAGGCGCACCAGCGTGCTCTTGCCCGAGCCGCTGGGGCCGACGACGCCGGCGAACTCGCCGCGGTCCACCGACAGGCTGACGCCGTCGACGGCGACGACCTCGTCGGCCCGCCCGCGGGCCGGGAAGACCTTGCGGACGTCCTTCAGTTCGATCACGGGGTGCTGTTCCTCGGGGTTGAGCAGGCACGGGCGGGCCCCGCCGGGAGGGCGGCGGCCCGCGGTGCGCGGGGCAGGGGTGCGCGCCCGCGTGCGGCGGGCGTCAGCGGGAGGCGGGAGGCCTCAGCGGCACATGGCCGTGCCGGTGCGGCACAGGTCGACGTGCCGGCGGGCCCACGAGAGCAGCTCGTACCGCATGGTGTTCCTCCATCGGTCCTGGCAGTAGCACCCGCGCCCGCCGATGCGGGGGGTTGCTGCGACGTCGACGAGCCAGGTCTCTCAGCCGCTCCGGATGGTTGCGGCAGCGAGTCTACGGACCTGATCCGGGCGTTTCCCCTCTGCGACCTGCGACGTCACTCACACAGCGCACTCGCAGCCGCTGTCCAGCCGGGTCGCGGGTCCCCGGCCGAGCGTGGTCCCCGACCACGCGAGCCGACCCAGGAGAGCCCATGACCCCGCTGCCGACCGGCCCCATCCCCGCCTTCGAGGGGCGCCAGCTGCCCCGGCCGGACGAGGAGGTGGTCGACCAGGGGCTGGGCTTCGACCTGGGCACGCTGCTCAGCCGGCGCCGGCTGCTGGCCGTGCTGGGTCTCGGCGCGGCGAGCGCCGGCCTGGCCGCCTGCGGCGCCGGCTCCTCCGCGGCCACCGGTGCCTCGTCGACGACGGGCGCCACCACGGCGTCCGGGGAGATCCCCGACGAGACCGCGGGCCCCTACCCCGGGGACGGGTCCAACGGGCCGGACGTGCTCGAGCGGAGCGGCATCGTGCGCAGCGACATCCGGTCCAGCTTCGGCGGGTCCAGCGGCACCGCCGAGGGCGTGCCGATGACGCTGGAGCTGGTGGTCCGGGACCTGGCGAACGGGGGCGTGCCCTTCACCGGCGTCGCCGTCTACGTGTGGCACTGCGACCGCGACGGCGGCTACTCGATGTACTCCGACGGGATCACCGACCAGAACTACCTGCGCGGCGTGCAGGTGGCCGAAGCCGACGGTCGGGTGCGGTTCACCAGCATCGTCCCGGCCTGCTACCCGGGGCGGTGGCCGCACGTCCACTTCGAGGTCTACCCGGACGAGGGCAGCATCACGGACGCGGCCAACGCGATCGCCACCTCGCAGGTGGCGCTGCCCAAGGACCTGTGCGACGCCGTGTACGCGACCAGCGGCTACGAGAGCTCGGTGCGCACCCTGGCGCAGGTCACGCTCACCAACGACGGCGTCTTCGGTGACGACGGCGGCGCGAGCCAGCTGGCCACCGTCACCGGCGACGTCGCGAGCGGCTACACGGTGACCCTGCCGGTCGGCGTCGACACCACCACCGCGCCGAGCGGCGGCGGGACGGGCGCCGGCCCGGGCGGCTCCCGCGGAGGTCCGCCGGGCCGGCCGTCCTGACCGGGGATGCGTCCGGCACCCGAGCCGGGACGCACGGAGGGCCCGGTCTGGTGACCGGGCCCTCCGTGGTGGTGCGGGGTGGGGTGTTCGTAGATCCGCGGACGACGAGGTGAAGCGTCCGTTTCTACGAACGGCGCCAGCGGCTTGCACCCGTCGGTCCAGAAATCAGCACCCTCTACAGGGCACCCGTGCGGAGCTACCGATCTGCGGCCGGCTTCCGGGAGAGGTACACGCGCCGAGGAGCCTTTGCACTCACTGGACCGCCCTTGAGCAACTGGGCGATGACCCGCTCGGTGGCGCCGCGTCCCTTCAGGCCCTTCACCTGCCCGACGATGGCGCCCTCGGCGGTATGGATCACGATGTCAGCCTCGCTGTGACGCCGTCCGCGCTTGACGCTGCGGTCGGCAGCGCTGTCTGTGGCCATCCCGCCTCCCTTCATGGTGATGCGCACGCTAGGTGGTCCGTACGACAGAACGGTAGAGGCTCACAGCCTCAACGACAGCCCAGGCCTGAGCAGCCGCAATCGTCGCCCACGCCATGCAGTTCCAGGGTGACAGCAACGGCACCGTGACGATCAGCGCCATGCCGAACAACACGAAGGAGGACACGACGAGCACACGCCGCAGCGGCCAGTGGAGTCGAGCCACCATCACGTGCTCTGGCGCGCGACTGAGCCAGGACAACAGCAAAGCCGGACCCGCGAGCAGGATCGATGCGGGAGACGATCCCGCAGGGCTCTCAGCGATGAAGACGTCGGTGAAGGTCCGGGCCCCCAGCGCCAGCGCTACCAGCACGCCGGTCAGCAGGGCACCCCACAGGGTGACACGGGGCAGCCCCCGACGTTGCGGCGTGAGCACGATGTCGGCTGTCGCCGTCGTCAGGCGGTGATCCGGACGGCAGGCAACATGCGCGACGGTCTCCGGGTCCCGACGGGGAGCCCGGTCCTCCCATTCGCTGCCGAGGGTCCCGTCGACGTCGTACTCCCGGACGCGCAAGGCGCGAACACCGAGGCCGGCCGGAGCCTCGACCTCGAAGTGCCAGCTCGCCGCGATACCAAACTGCGGGATGCCGCGGGCGATGGTGGTCGGGATGCTGACCTTTCGGATCTCCGGCAGTTCGTCCTCGTACGAGTACTTCACGATCGAACGAGTCCCGACCACGGCGGCGTCGGCTTCGACGGCGAACAGGAAGTTGCGCGCCAACTGGGCGGTCATCGAGGCGAAGACCTCCTGCGCGGGCCCGGACTCGATGTCTCCCTGTGAACCGAGCCAGGCCTCGAACTGCGCGACGGCCTCCGGAGCGCCGTTCGGCGAGCAGTACACGACCCCCTCAAGCGTGTTCCGGCACTCCTCGGACGAGACAATCGTGTCCGGCAGCACCTGCGCGGCCAGCGCGAGCAGCATCTCGACAGCCAGGCTGCCGTTCTCTTCGGAGTCCAGGATGGGCAGCGGCTGACCGGATGCACCCCGGGTGTTCACCTTCCGCAGCGCGCCCTTCCGGACGAAGCCGAGGGGCAGGAGTACCCGCTTCCCACTGCGCTCGATTGCCGGAGAAGGCAGCGTGTAATCCAACGACACGTGCAGCGTCGTGCCGCCGTTGGCGTCCATGCGCAGCGACTCCACCCGCCGGTGCATCCAGGTGTTCGAGCGCAGCATGAGTCCGGCGAGGATGACCCCGGTGCTCGGCCGTGCTGTCAGCTGTCGCAAACGAGACGTCAGGTTCGCCACGCGCTCACGCGGAGAGGTCGTCATGCGGCCGGCGCCGTGGCAGGTCCCTCCGTCGTCGACATGACCGACACGGGTTCCCTCCAGCTCGTCCGTCAAGTCCTGGCGACCCCAGGCCCCGGCATCCTACGGAGCAGTGAGCTGAGCGATCACAATCTGTTCACACGGCGACCAGTCAGGTACCGGCCGGCTCTTCGCCGCGGTCATCGCCGCCGCCCCTGTCGAGTTCCTCGTCGAGCAGCTCCGCCACGTCGATGACATCGGCTGCCTCGCTCCGCTCGCCGGCAGAGGAAGACGTGTCAGGCGCCGGGAGGCCGTAGCGTTCCCGCAGGAAGCGCTCGCGGTAGATGTACTCGGCATCGTCGGTGACACTCGTGAACAGCTTCGCGTTCATGCCAGCCCCGAACACGGTGCCAACAATCGGCACGGCCTGGCCGAGCTTGCGCTGGGTGATGCGGATGCCGAGCCGGGCGAAGACCTGCTCGACCACCCGGGTCACCGCGTTCCTGCGCAGCTGCTCCCAGGTCGCCCGGCGGGCCAACATCTGGACGAGCTTGTTGATCTCCGCGTAGGCGGCCACCTTGCCAGCCCCTGTCGCGGTGCCCATGCCGAGCACCGCCAGCGCGAACAGCCGCTCGTCCGGCTTGTCGACGTCGTAGCCGTAGTAGGCCGCGATGTGCGCGACGGCACGGTTGGCTCCCAGGAGCACGGCAACGGCATCCGCCGCCATCGCGCCGATCACGGTCGCCGCGCCGGGAGCGCCTCCGGCGCCGACCCCGAAGACACCGCCAGCCGTTGCGAGAAGTTCGCCACCGGAGACAGCGAGACCGGCCACAGCGCCTTCCGCGGTGGCGCCGGCGGTGTAGACCAAGCCCAGCTTCGGCTTCACCCGGTTGATGACCTGCAGGTCCAGCTTCCGGATGTCGTCGAGGTCATCGACGGTGTGGCCACGCTTGCGGTAGGCCTCGATGATCGCGCCGTCACGCACGCTGGCCATCGCGGTCCGGGCACCGAAGTCCCCCAGGCCGCCGAGGGCCTCCAGGAACTTCGCCTCGAACTCTTGCGCACCCGGCAGCGCCTCGAACTTCTCCTTCGCGTTCTGCCCGGCCTTCACCGCACGGTCTCGCACCGCGGCCGGCAGCATTCGTCGCGTCCGAGCGGTGAGTCGCTTCTGACGCCACTCGACGATCTCCGCCCATGCCCGCTCGTCGTACGGCGTCATGTCAGTCGACACTGCGTCCCCCGTCATCGTGGTTCCCCTACGCCTTGTCGTCGGGCGCACTACCGGCGACGAGATCCTCGTGGTCCTCGGCGACAGCGGCGTTGTCCTCGTCGAAGTGGTCCAACGTCTCCTCCGGCTCTCCGGCACTGATGTCGCGCTGCACCGTCTTGCCGATGGCCTTCTCCACGAGTTGTACGAGAGCTTCGCGCCGGCGGGTGAAGTGGGCGTCGAAGTCGCTGGCCCGCAGGGCTTCCGCATCCACCAGATGAGTGCCAAGCAGGCCGTCGACGCGCTCCGCGTCTACACCGGCCTTCTTCTCGATGAGCTTCAGGTAGATGGCCGGGTCGCTGCCGCCGATCGTGCGGTTGGTCTCCGCCGACAGCGGCGTCTTGTTGATGATGCTCTCCCGGCGTTCGTCGTCGATGTTGTTGTCGAGGCACCACTTCTGCGGGAACACGTGGTGGATGTCGACGGCCAGGTTGACGTACTGAACCTTGTCCAGCGCCTGACCCTTCATCCAGTCATGTGCCCCGTTGCCGAGCAGAAGGGCGTAGATGCCCTTGTAGGCGGCCGCACCGCGCGTGCGCAGCGAGTGCAGCCGGGACTCCACGAAGTTGGCGTCCTGGACCGTCTTCGGCGTGACGGCTCCCGGCTGCTGCCGGGCCCACGCCGGGACCTGCTCGATGTCGCGGACGAACCGGGTCTCGATCGCACTGCCGTACAGCTCGCCCAGGATGCCGCACCAGTACCACTGCCTCAGTCGGTCGCGCACGCCGATCAGGTCTGCGTCCTTGCCGAGTTCCACCTTGAGCGCCGCCAGGGGGACGAGCTGCTTCGGGTACGGCAGGAACCGGGTATCGAAGATGTGCAGATCCGCGAGAAAGGTGGACGCCCATACGAAGGCTTCCCGGAGCGGGTCGCGCCACGTCAGGTTGTCGCGCGTCAGACTTATTGGCATGACCCGTTGCATGCGGGCGTGACCTGCGAGGAGTCTGATCGTCATGGCGAGACCACCGGTGCTGCCGGCGGAGGACAAGACCCGGATCGTGTTGTCGATCCTGGCCGGGGAGGTGACCGTCGCCGAGGCCGCACGGCGGGCGAAGGTGTCCGAGCAGGCGGTGGGGACCTGGAAGCGGCAGTTCCTCGACGCCGGGCGGGCGGGCCTGGTCGCCGGCAAGCGCGGGCCCTCGACGCGGGAGGCGCAGCTGGAAGCCGAGGTCGCAGAGCTGACCACCGCGCTGGGTGAGGCCGCGATCGAGGTGCGGGTCTGGAAGAAGTCCGCCGAGGGCCGCCTGGGCCCTTCGAAGACCTCGAGGTGATCCGCGTCGAGGCGGGCATGCCGACCACGAGGTTCTGCAAGCTCATCGGTGTGCCCGAGCGGACCTGGCGCCGCCACCAGGCCCGCGCCCGCGCCGGCCAGCTCCCGAAGGGCCCCTGGCCGCAGCCGGCGCGGGCCGGCGTGCGAGAGGTCGCCCGCGCGCACGCGCTGGCTCACCCGGCTTGGGGGCACCGCAAGGTGTGGGCGATGTGCCGCCACGACGGGCACCGGGTCTCCCAGGCCACCGTGCTTCGGCTGCTGCGCGATGAGGGCCTCATCCTGGAGGCGGCCTACCAGCGGGAACGCCGCCAGCTCGCCGCCCGGCGCAAAGCCGCGTTCGCCACCGAACCCACCGGCCCCAACCAGGTCTGGCAGCTGGACTTCTCCGAGTTCGAGACCACCACCGGCGGCACCTGGCGGCTGGCCGGCTGCCGGGACTACTGGAGCAAGTACGAGCTGGGCTGGCACGTGTCCCCGACGGCGAACATGCATGACGCGATCGCCGCGGTGGAAGCCGCCCTCACCGAGGCCGAGCGCCTGGCCGGGCGCCCGCTGGTCGACCTCGCTCCCCGCGACGCCGACGGGCACATCCAGCCGCTGGTCACCCTCGTCACCGACAACGGCGGCCCGTTCCGCAGCTTCCGGTTCGAAGCGTTCATCGCCACCCACCCCGAGCTGCGCCACGTCCGCACCCGGGTGCGCACCCCCGGCCAGAACGGCTCCCGCGAACGCGGCTTCGGCTCGCTGAAGTACGAGCGACTGTTCCTGGAAGAGATCGACAGCGTCCTGGACCTCGTCGCCCACGCCGAGGACTACCGCATCGAGTACAACACCGTCCGCCCCCACGAAGCGATCGCCTGGAACCGCCCCCACGACGTCCACGTTGGCGCCGCCGACCCGCTCGTCCCCAGCTTCCCCGATCCCGAAAAACTGCCAACTACTTGACGCGGGACAAGGTAGTCCGTCAGCTCCAGCTTGAGGACGTCCTCCCGTTTCGCCGACACAGCGGGGGGTCTCTCGGAGCTGTCGGCCCGATTGCGCTGCAATGTGGTGAGCATGGTGACGGCCTGCAGGAAGTCGGTGTTCTCCACGGCGGAGAGCGCCGGGTAGCCGGCGAACTTGAGCTGCGTCTCGCGCCAGTCGTCGTTGAGCCTGAAGTCCTCACCGTGCTCGTCGTAGTAGGCCTTGTCCCCGGCGAACGTCGCGGTGAGCAACTCGAACACGTTGAGGGACAGGCCGCCGGTGTTCACCTTCTCGAACACGGTGGCCACGGCCGACTTGCTGGTAGCCGTGTCTAGTTCGATGGCGGGGATGTTGTAGGTGCCGGCGGGCTGCACGATCGAGGCATGGAACTGGCTCGCCAGGTCCTTGTCCTCCATCGCGAACAGCCAGGTGACAGTCTCGGCACCAGCGAAAAGCAGGCGGACGGGAAAGTAGCCTTCCGCCCGCTCCTTGTCCGCGTCGGACAGATCCAGGTCGACGTCCTTGCCGAAGTTGGATCGCACGACGCCGTCACCGGGGACGGAGACCACGGCGTCGTCTATCCGATCCTCCCCGAGCAACGCGGTCTTCATGTCCACGTAGTAGCGGCGGGTCATCTTCTTGCCGCGGCTGTCCTCGGTGGCGACCACGCCGCCACCGGTGAGGGCCTGGGTCAGAGACGTCAGCCGCTGCTGACCGTCGAGCAGGAGCAGGTCAGCCGCGACACCGGGCTGCAGCGTCACGCCCTCCACGGGTCGCGGCTTGAACCGGATCTGGTCGTTGCCGGTGCGCAGCAGCATCACGACGCCCAGCGGGTGTCCCCGGAGAATGGTGACCAGCAGCTGCCGGATCCGCTCGTCCTCCCATTTGTAGCCGCGCTGGAAGTCCGGCAGCTGGATCTTGCCGTTCGTCGTCCACTTCAAGTACTCGCTCAGCTCGTAGAGCGGCGTCTGGAAACCCATGTCTAGCCCCGTTGCAGTTGGTTGGTGCTCGATCTACCGAAAACTCTGATCCCGCCGGCTGCTTGCCCGTCCGTCTGGCTACACGGGCCCGCGCAATCAGACCGCGCCTGCCAGGGACGCAATCCCCCCGGACCGGACGGTATCGGTCCGGTCTGCGTCCGCCGCGCCTACCGAGGGGGGCCGAAGCCGTGTTGCTCCACCAGCCGCTAGTTCACCAACGTCACCCGCTGCCACAGTTCACCCACAGTCACATGGCCGCCCTGCCACCGCTCCAACTCTCGACGGGCACTGCTGAGGACCGGCAAGGAACACCTACGCCGGGCGGAGAGCCAGAGACAGCAGCCTCGCTCAGGCGACCGTGACGTCCGGAAGTGCACGGTCTCTGACCTGGTGGAGAACGGTCACGATGCCGTCGACCTCATCCTCGGTGAAGATCGAGTCCGGGCCGTGCGGTGCGCTGTCGGTGAACGGCGACTCGTAGAGGCGCTCCACTTCCATGACACCGTTGGCTGTCAGGTGCTCGACGATGAGCTGGATGAACCGGATCTGGTTGGCCGAGTACGTCGCGTCGGTCAGATAGCGGTCGAACGCGGTAGTCGCGGCCTCGCGGTCCAGGCCGACCAGGGAGCGGATGAACAGCCCGAGCCCGTGGGACTCCTCGCGGGCGCGGGCGATGTCGGCCTCGCTGCCGGCGCCGGACTCCACCAGCATCGCCTCCAACGACGCCAGGTCCTCCGGCGTGAGCTGGAGGTTGCGGCGCAGCCGCTGCAGGGCCAAGTGGTTCTCGTGGTCGCGGAGGTAGGCGCGGGCCTTCGCGCGGAACCGTTCCCAGTTGGTGCCCGGGGTGACGCCAGGCAGCTCGACGACGCTGCTCTCGCCGAGCTCGTCGGCGAAGTTGGAGTAGACGACAGCGCGCCGGGACTTCTCGACGAACCGCACGAGCCCGCGGATTCGGCGCCGGGCGAGCTCGAGCATCGGGAGGGTGACGTCGACCCACCATTCGTCGCCGGACAGCTCCTCGAGCAGCTGCTCCTGCGCCTTGACCGAGGGGATCCCGGTCTGGCCGAGCAGCGCGCCCGCGATGTCCTGCACCTGCGTGCGCAGCCGCTCGAACAGGATGGCATCGCCGTCGAGGCGGGCCAGCTGCAGCCGCAGCAGGATCAGGTCGAAGCGCTTGGCGTCCTCGTCGTCGTCCCGCTTGGTGGAGGGCAGGCCGGCGAGATGGTGCGCGATGTCGCCGGCCTTCTCCGGAGTCAACTGGTGCCAGGCATCCCAGTCGGAGTACGTCTCGACCCATTGCCGAGCCGGGCGGACCAGGAAGTTGTCGACGTTCATGCCGACCACCACCTCGTGCAGCGTCCAGGCCACATCCACGCGCAGGCCGCGCTCGCTGACCTCGCCCTGGCCGACCTCGGGCTGTCCGTCCGCGCCGGCGCCGGCGGCGGTCTGGTCCAGTGCGGCGAGCAGTCCCAGGCGGGTCTCGAACAGCCGTTCGGCCAGCGACTTCTGCAGCGACCCGCCGGAGTCGGGCAGGTTCTGGCTGAAGAACTCGAGGTTGCCGCAGAAGTCGAAGACGTAGAAGTTCTTCTTGTCCTCGCCGGGGCCGTACAGGTCGGGGCACAGGCGGGTGCCGCGGCCGATCATCTGCCAGAACTTGCTCTTGGCGCGGACCAGCTTGAAGAAGACGAGGTTGACGACCTCGGGGACGTCAATGCCGGTGTCGAGCATGTCGATGGAGATGGCGATGTGCGGCGCCTTGTCCTTGCTCGAGAAGTCGTCGATGAGGTTCTGAGCGTAGGTCACCGAGTGGGTGATGACGCGGGCGAAGTGGCCGGCGTACTCGGGGTAGTTTGCGTCGAAGCGCTTCTGGATGAACTCGGCGTGGGCCTGGTTCTTGGCGAAGATGATGGTCTTGCCGAGCCGGTCGCCGCCGGCGACCTTGTGGCCGTTCTGCATCAGGGTGGCGAGGACCTTGTCGACGGTGTCGGCGTTGAACAGGAACTTGTTGAGCTCCTCGGCCGCGACGGCGTCGGGGATGTCGCCGTCCTCGCTCCACTCCAGGGAGTCCCAGTCGTCCTTCTCCTGCTCGCTGAGCTCGTTGTAGCGGATGCCCTCCCGGAGGAACTTGGTGGGCACCGACACCGCTACCGGGGGTACGAGATAGCCCTCGGCGACCGCCTCGTCGAGGCTGTAGGCGTCGGTGGGCACCCCGTCCTCGAGATTGAACAGCGTGTAGGTGTTGCGGTCGACCTCGTCCTTCGGGGTGGCGGTCAGGCCGACCAGCAGGGAGTCGAACCAGGAGAAGATCGCCCGGTACTTCTGGTACACCGACCGGTGGGCCTCATCAATCACGATCAGGTCGAAGTAGCCCGGCCCGAACAGCCGGAGGCCTCCGTCGGTCTCGTTGATCAGGTTCATCATCGTCGGGTACGTCGAGACGTACACCCGGCCATCGGCGACCTTCTCGGTGACCAGGTTGACCGTGGTCGCGTTCGCCAGGTGCGTCTTGAACGCCCCGACGGCCTGGTTGACCAGCGCGGTGCGGTCGGCGAGGAACAGCACCCGCTTGACCCATCCCGCCTTCATGAGCTGGTCGACCAGTGCGATGACCGTCCGGGTCTTGCCTGACCCGGTGGCCATCACGAGCAGCGCCGCCCGCTGGTTGGCGGTGAACGCCTCACCGACCACCCGGATGGCGCGCTGCTGGTAGTGCCGGCCGACGATGGCCTTGTCGATGCCCGCGTCGGCCAGCGGAAGGCGGCCGGTGCGGCGCTGCACCATCAGTTCCAGCTCGTCGGCGGTGAAGAAGCCCTCGACCCGGCGCGGCGGATAGCCGGCGGCGTCGTCCCACAGCCAGGTCTGATAGCCGTTGGTGTAGAAGATCACCGGCCGGCGGCCGGTCATCTGCTGCAGGCAGTCGGCGTACAGCTTGGCCTGCTGCTGACCCACGGCGGGCTCGACCGTGGTCTTCTTGGCCTCCACCACCGCCAGTGGCAGCCCGTCGCTGCCCCACAACACGTAGTCGACGAAGCCCTTCCCCTCGACGTTGGGCATGCCTGTGACCTCGAACTCACGGTCCCGGACATCGGTGAGCTGCCAGCCCGCCTCGCGGAGAAGCTCATCGATGATGAGGTCGCGGGTCTGGGCTTCGGAGTAGTCGTGCGTGTCGGTCAGCGTGTTTGCGGCCTGCGCGGCCTTGATCTGCTGCCGCAGTGCCTCGATCTCTGCGTCCTTCGCCGCGGCAAGGTCGTCCCGCTCCTTGAGCGCACGGGCATTGTTCTCGTCCTGCTGGCGGAACTTCTCCGCGAGCTTGACGACATCGGCACGGTTCAGCGGCGCCTGACTGCCGGCGAGCTTCGGATCGAACACAGCCCCGGTCGGCACCGAAGCCGGATTGGTGGAGTAGCGGAACGCCGTCCACACCACCACGTGATGCAACTCGCGCAGCACATCGGCCGCGGCCCGGGCCGGGATGGACTGCACGTCATGGACCGCACGGTTGCCGAGCTTGCGGATCAGGTTGAGCTTCTGCCCGATGCCGACCCCGACGCGCCGCTGGAACGCCGCCTCGTTGATACGAGCAGAAAGGTCGTCCTTATACGGAACAGGCAACCCGTCGACGTCGTAGATCAATCCAACGATCTGCTCGGCCGCGCGACGCGCATAAAAGCACGCCGACCGCGGGTCTGAGGTTAGGTAGGACTCGGCCCGCGTGCAGTCAGCATGAATGGGGGGCCACTCGACTGCGATGAAGTCGAAGTTGCTCATGTTCCTACTCCCCGTTCACCATTGAGAGCCACTAGGCAGTCAGCAAGACTGGGGCGCCGATACCGATAGCCGTCCCACATTCGAATCCCCCGCAGTTCAGTCCCCGATGACTTCACACATTAGAGGGTGCCACTAAATGCTCGGGCTCGAAGTGCCGCGGACATCTCATCAAGTACTGCCAACTGCTGTCGATGCCGGGATGACACGACCTCAACCCCCTCGATCGCGTCGGCAAACTCCTGTTGACGCCGAGGCGAGGGAACGGGCACGACTAGCGGCGAAAGATCTTGCTTGTTGAGTTGCGGCACGGAACTACCACTAGCAATGGTAGCGAGGTCGAAACTCAGAAACCATGCGAACAGGTACTGCAGGTCAAGGTCCATCTTTGGAGTGATGGCCATAAGGTTGGGGTCCAGCACAGTCGGACGCACGACGATTCGCTTCTTGTTTGTCCCGATAGCGCCACCCCTCTTCGGAATAACAATGGAGCCGGCGGGACAGGTGGCGGAGCGAGATCCCGGATGTGCACTCCAAAGCGCGCATGTCTCTACCGCCCGCTCATTGCCCGGACGATTCATGTCAGAGACCTTCATCAGCAGGTAGCCGCTGCCTTGACCGGTATACGTCTCCCCTTCCGGAAGGCTGCTACCCGCGAAGAAATCGGCAACCTCACCCAGCTTCCGTTCCACCGTCCCCCCATCTTGAAGCACGTCATTCAAGAGTGAGTGAACAAGCGGGTCGAGGGTCGTTAGGGCCCGGCGACGTTGAGCCCGGAGCGCATCGACTCGATCGAGGATTTCGGCGATACGGCCCTGTTCATCAAGAGGCGGAACCTCAATCGGCATTTCTCCGATGTCATTCCGATTGACCTGTAGGAACGTCGCCCCTCTACCCTTAGCTGCGAGCTTTGATTCATTCTCAGTGAGCCAATGCCACAGGAAACGCTGATGCAGGTCCGGGCCTGACCTAAGTGCGGCAACTCCACGACCTACGCAGTACTCTCCATCCGCCCAAACCTTTGCGCCAATCGACGCGCGAATGCTCAGCAGGATGTCTCCCTGCGCACACAGCTTCGATGGAGCTGTGGTGAACTTCTTGACCGATAGCCCGTCGCCAGAGAAGTCGCCCGCCCCTGCAACGAGTGGCCAGCCGCGCCCGTCATTGTTGTACGAGTCCCCAGGCGGCGCCTGGCCCATCGTGATGACACAGACTTCGTCCAGTCGCCGCTGCACACCGCTCATCGCAGTAGAGCTTTCAAGTCGGCGATTCCTTGCGTAATCTCCGCCTCGAGATCCTCAAGATCCGCCATGATCTCGTGCGGCTTGCGGTGTTCTACCTCGACTCGAACGGCTTCCTTGTAGCGGTTGACCGAGAGGTCGAAGTTCTGGGCGACGATCTCTGGCTTAGGCACACAAAAGCTCTGCTCGGTGCGTGCTCGCTTCAGTTCACCATCACCACGCTGGCGCCAGCGTGTCAGCACATCAGGCAGGTCATTGACTTCAGTGGAAGTCCGCTTGTCATCGAGACTAAAGCCGTCAGCTCGGACGTCATAGAACCAGACATTATCGGTGCCGCCACTATTTGTCTTGGTAAAGAGGAGTATGGCCGTGGAAACACCAGCGTACGGTCTGAACACCCCCGAGGGCAGTTTCACCACCGCGTCCAGCTTCTGATCCTCAACCAGGATCTGGCGGAGCGCCTTATGTGCCGTCGATGACCCGAAGAGAACACCGTCGGGGACGATGACCGCCGCACGGCCGCCGGGCTTGAGCAGCCGCAGGAACAAAGCAAGAAAGAGCAGTTCCGTCTTCTTCGTCTTGACGACGCGCTGCAGGTCCTTCGAAGTTGACTCGTAGTCCAGGCTGCCAGCAAAGGGCGGGTTCGCCAAGATCAGCGAGTAGAGCCCCTCCTCGCCTGCTGCGCCCTCCGACAGGGAGTCACGGTAGCGAATGTCCGGCTGCTCGACCCCGTGCAGCAGCATGTTCATGCTGCCGATGCGGAGCATGGTGGAGTCGAAGTCGTACCCATGAAACATGCTGCGGTGGTAGTGCTGCCGCTGCTCATCGTCGGTCATGACCGTGGGGTGCTCGCGCCGCACGTACTCGGACGCGGCGACGAGAAAGCCAGCAGTGCCGCAGGCAGGGTCGCAGATCTCGTCCGACGGCTGCGGGGCGGTCATCGCCACCATCAGCTGGATGATGTGCCGCGGCGTCCGGAACTGGCCGTTCTGACCTGCGGTGGCGATCTTGCTGAGCATGTACTCGTAAAGGTCGCCATTGGTGTCGCGGTCCTGCATGGGGACGTCGTCGAGCATGTCGACGACGCGGGAGAGCAGAGCCGGGGTCGGGATGGTGAACCGGGCGTCCCTCATGTGCTCGGAGTACGTCGACCCGTCGCCGCCGAGCCGGCGCAGGAACGGGAACACGCCCTCGCCGATCACCTGGTGCATAACACCAGGCTCGAAGTCCTTGAACCGGGACCAACGCAGGTCCGCCTCGCCGGGCTGGAAGATCGGATCCTCGATCGGCTTGCCGGTGCGGTTGGCCTTCCGCTCCTTCAGGGTCTGGAGGTCGTCAAGGCGACGGATGAAGAGCAGGTAGGTGATCTGCTCGATGACCTCGAGGGGGTTGGAGATACCTCCGGACCAGAAGGCGTCCCAGACCCTGTCGATCTTGCCCTTCAGATCGCCAGTGATCACTCTGACACCCCCGTCACCTGCGCCACCAGCAGCACTGAGTCGCGAAACTGGTCAGCTGCCGTGAACAGCACGTCCTCGATCGTCAGCGGTTCGGACCCGTTCTTGTTCGCGCGCGACGGCACCTGCAACTCCCTCGGTTGTTTGAAGCACAGGCACGGTAGCCCGACAGCCACCGTGCAGTGGACAACCGGACACGGTCGGTCACGCCAACGAGCGGTTCACCTCCTTTCGGCGTCGGCATGACCCAGATGCGTCTCCTGCGTCCAAGCATCAGCGGGTCTGGACGGCGTGGGACCTGGGCGACGGCGCCGTCGAACATCACCTCCTTCGGTGACGGCTGCCAGCCGGCGGAAACCCGGCGTCCGTTCGATCTCTGTGGAGTTGTCAATGTGCGATCGGCGGCGCCTCGCGCCGCCGACGATGGGCAAGGTCACCAAGCGGCTGTGCTTCGTCAATCGGGCTGCTCGGTCGAATGTCCCGACGGACTCAGCCGGCACAGCTGAAGGCGCGGATCGTCCGCCGCGGCCCGTTGGGTCGCCAGCCAACCGGAGGTGCCGGCATGACCGTGCTCCGCTTCCCATCTGCCGTCGGCCGCCACGAGCCGTGGCCGTCAGACCGCGTCGTCACTGCCTCGGACCAAGCTGTGCTCACCCGGGCAGCGACGCTGGTGGGCATCCCCAGCCGGGTGCTACCTCTACCGCTGCGCTGGGGTCCCGGCCCCGCGCAGCTGGCGGTCCTTCGTGTCACCGCTGAACTGCTCCTGTCGCGGCTGGAGGAGTCGACCGGTGCGTGCCCCGACTGCGCCGGCTCCGACCTGGCGATGGAGTGCGCCCGTGAACTCGGAAAGCTGGAGGCCCGGCTGGACGCCCTCGCCCGCGACGCGGAGCTGGTGCTGGGCTGGATGGCGGCTCCAACCGAGCGGTGACAGGGCTTGTGCCCTGGGAAGCCGCGCTCAGGGGTGACGCGGACGGGCTTCGGCCCGTCCGCGTCACCCGCACCGCCGGTGCCGGGGACGCCGATCGGCACGGAGAAGCCGATGACCCCCAACTCAGACACTCCGGGCACCTGCACGCCCGAACCGCTACGCGACTACCGGCTGAGGAAGCTCCTCGTTCGCCGGCAGGCGCTCGCCGACGCCGCGGTCGAGCACCTCTGCCACGACCTGCCCGGCGCTGACGTCCTCTGGCAGAGCCTCCACCGCGTCGAGGAACGGCTGCGGCAGGAGTACCCCGCCGTCTGGGCCCAGTCGAACGCCGGATGGGTGGCGGCCGACGCCGCCCGGCTGCACCCCGCTGGCCGGCCCGCATCGAAGTCCTGCCGGCTCTGCCGACAGTGGCACGTATCCGACGTCGAGGTCCGCCCGGCGTCCTGAACACCACCGTGGCCCCGCCCGCAAGGGCGGGGCCACACCCATGTCCGGGTCCGGTGCGCCGGCGGTCCACGCCAGCACGGTCAGCCAAGCGCCTTCCCCACGGTCGGATCGACCTCATTGCCGATCCGACCCATCGCCGGACACGTACCGGGCATGACCGCTACCGCCGACGGCCCCGGCCCCCGGCTCGACGACCCCGCTGAACTCGACCGCTTTCTCACTGACTACACCCCCACCGGGCTGGACGCCGACCGGTGGGCGGTCCTCGCCCCGGACGCCATCGCCCTGGTCAGGAAGGCCGGACCGCTTACCCGGACGCGGGTGGAGAAAGACATCCAGGCGCTCGGGGCGGTCGCCGCCCGGCTGATCGAGCGCAACCGCCAGCTGTCGCTGGACGAGGCGCTGGCGGACGCGACGCTGCTGGACTTCGACCTCGCACTCGCACGCGCCGGTGCGCGGGACAAGACCCGCGAGAACCGTCGCGGCATCCTGCGCCGCTTGCAGGCGGTGCACCACGGCGTGCCCTGGCGTCGGGAGCGCCGCGCGGACGGCGAGCGGGTGGACGACCTACCCCCGCCGTCGCTCGTGAACGAGGTCGCCCGGGTCGTCGCCGCCGCCGGGGCGGACTGCGGCACCGGCGCGATGGCCCTCATCGCGGCTGTGGACGCCGCTCGACGTGCCCGCCGCACAGACGTCGAGGCCGCCGTCGATCCGGCGGACTGGCGGCGGGCGCGGGCGTTCGCTGAGCGCCACGGACTCGGGCTGACCCAGCGGGTGCTGGCCGCAGTGATCACCCACGAGCTGCTGCAGAGCGAGCAGCCGGTGGCGGTGCTGATCGCCGCAGCGGGACTGACCCGGCGCGACCTCGACCTCGGCCTCACCTACGCCGCGGTCCTCCCGGAGCGGCCCTCGGAGCAGCAGCGGGCGGTGCTGCGCGGCGCCTGACGACGTGAGGTCGGCGGTGATTGCCGTACCGGTCGGCCCCCGCACGGTCCCGGCCCGAGCTGCCCGGAGAGGCCGGGCGGCCGGACTGAGGAGCCCGACCTTGACGAGCAACTCCACACGGCGGCGCAAGCCCAGCAAGGCGGCCATGGCCCGCCAGCTGGCGCAGGTGCAGGCCGAGCACGAGCAGCAGCGGCAGCTGCCGCCGGCGCTGGCGCAGCTGATCGACGACTACACCGGCACCAACTACACCGCCGTACAGATGGCGAGCATCCAGCCGTTCCTCCGCACCGTCATCACCGCCAGCACGCTGACCGGCGTCGAGAGCGTCCGGAAGCACTGCACGCACATCGCCGGGCTGGCGGCCTACGCGATCTACCGCGGCGTCGCCCTCGACCCTCCGCAGGTGCTCACCACGGCCTTCATCGACGAGTACGTGCGCCTGGGCATGACCGGTGCCGGCGACTCCGTCAAGGGGGAACGGCGGCGGCGCCTGCTCGCCCTCGCCCGCACCGTCAACCCGGGCCCCACCACTCCGGCGCGGCTCACCCCGATCGGCCACCGCGCGGTCAAGCCGCCCTACACGCCGACGGAGCTGGCCATCATCGCCCGCGTCTGCCGCACGCAGCCCACCGAGACCAAGCGCCGCGACCTGTCGGTCGTGGTGGCGCTGTGCGCCGGCGCCGGCCTGGACAGCGTCGACCTCCGCCACCTGCACACCGAGCACATCGAGGACCTCGAAACCGACGGTCTGCAGGTCCACGTCCAGCAGCCGCGGCCGCGGACCGTGCCGCTACGCAGGGGGATGGAGGACCTGCTCCGCGCCGCGATGGACGGCCGGCGCACCGGCGAACTCGTCATCGGGGAGAAGCCGGACCGGCGGAACACCGCCGCCCGCGCCGTGGAGAACGCCGCCCTCTACAACGTCCCGCACATCGAGCCCGCGCGGCTGCGCGCCACCTGGCTCGCCGACCTGATGACCGACACCGTGCCCATCGGGGTGCTCCTGCAGGCGGCCGGGCTGAAGTCCGCCCGCACGCTGGTCGACCTGATGCCCCACGTCGGCCCGTGGCTCGAGCACAAGGGCCTGACCGCGCCCGCCGCCGACGCGCTGCGCGAGGGTGCCCGGTGAGCGCCAAGCACCTCACTCCGGCGCTGGTCGACCGCACGGTGCACGTCATCGACAGCAGCGGCGCCCTCGACCTGGCCTGCCCGCCCCGGCAGCCCGGACAGCGCGGCCGGATCGGCAACATCCGGGACAACACCCGCCTGCTGCTCATCGGCATGCACCTGTGCACCCGCCTGGGGCACGAGACCACCCTCAGCAGCATCCACCAGGTGCTCACCGAGGCGCTGCCCCGCGACAAGCAGTGGGAGCTCGGCGTGCTCCGCCCGACCACCACCAAGAAGCGCGCCAACGACAAGCCGTTCGACCCCGACGCGCCCGCGCTGGTCAAGAACGGCAAGCCCCGCAAGCGCATCTGGACCGAGGACGGCGTCGAGGAGCTCAGCTACGACGATCTCTACAACGCTGCCACCGCCCTGCGGAAGCGGCTCGACTACGGCCACGGCGCCGCCCCGGGCCTCGACGACGCCGAGCGCGCGGCCCGCCAGGGCGCCGTCGAGCAGATCATCGACGCGCTGACCGCCGCCACCACCATCCCACGGACCGGCAGCACCTGGGCCCTCGACGCCACCGGCCAATGGGCCTGGACCCGCGGCCCGAGCAAGCGCAAGAAGGAGCTGGAGAAGCAGCTCGCCGACGGCGCCGACGGCGTGAAGGACCCCGACGCGCTCGAGGTCGCCGGCATCGCCACCGACGACGAGGGTGCCACCGCACCCGAGGACCAGAGCGCCCCCGCGCCCGCCACCGCCCGGGGCCGCTGCCTCGACGCCGCCTGGGGCTACAAGACCAGCAAGACCGGCGAGAAGGAGGTCGGGTTCGGCTTCCACCAGCACACCATGTGCCGCGTTCCGGACCCCACCGCCGACAACGACGACGAGCCGCTGCTCATCGACGGGTTCATCCTCACCCCGGCCAACGCCGACGTCGTCGACGCCTCCCTCGGGCTGATCGACCGCATCCGCGCCCGGCACGCCTTCACCCGGCTCCTCGGGGACATGCTCTACACCAACCTCAAGGGCGGCCGGTGGGCCGTGCCCCTGGCCCAGCGGGGCATTGAGCAGGGGCTGGCGATGCGCAGCGACAACCACAAGGTCGTCGACATCAACGGTGCGCAGATGCAGCACGGCTGGCTGCACTGCGCCGCCGCCCCGATGGACCAGCGGCCACTGCCGCCCGACCGGGCCTCCGCCGAGGAGTGGGAGACCTTCCACGACAGCGTCGAGGAGTTCCAGCGCAACTGGGCCTTCGACCGCAAGGAGAGCGGCCTCGGCAAGAACCTGACCAGCAAGTGGATCTGCCCGGCCCGCGCCGGCCGCGCTGGCTGCCACGCCCTCGGCGCGGCGCAGGTCCAGGCGGCCACCGAGCTGGAGCTGCCGATCATCACCCCGCCCGGCGACTGGCAGACCCGGCGGTGCTGCACGGGCAAGACGATGGACTTCACGCCGAACCCGGACGACGTGAACCACCAGCGCAAGCTGATGCAGCGCGAGTACTACGGCAGCCGCCGGTGGCGCCGGCTGTTCAAGCGGCGGGCGCTCGTCGAGGGCGCCTTCGGCATCCTCAAGAACGCCAGCCGGCAGCGCCTCCGCCGCGGTCAGAACCGGCTGCCCGGCCTGGCCATGGCCTCCATCGTCGCCGCGGTCAAGGCCAGCGTGTTCAACGAGGAACAGCTCCGCAGCTGGCACGACCGCACCGGCCGCGGCCCGGCGGACCACCCGCTGCTGCAGCCCGACCCGCCGTACTGGGGCTTCCGCGACCTGACAAAGGAGGAGGCGAAGGCCGTCGACGCCGAGCGCCTGCGCCGCCTCCGCGGCGGCCACCTGCAGCCGGTCCCCCAGGCCGCCTGACCCCTGCATGAGACGACGAACCGCCCCGGACCTGGAGGTCCGGGGCGGTTCGTCATTCTGCGAAGAGTCTCCGCGAAATCTGCGAAGACCTCGGGGTGGAGGCACTCCGACGTCACTCGAACAACTACGGAGCCGTCCAGCGGGTCGCACGGTTGACGAAGCACCTGGCGAAGCCACCCACTGAGGAGCCGTTAGTGACTCCGCGGCCGGGCTATCAGCCAACCAAGCTCAGTCAGCGGCTGTCGGCAGAGACCGTGGCGGCCATCGTGGCGATGTACGAAGGCGGTGCGACGACTCGGGAAGTAGGCGAGCGCTTCGGTCTCGCTCACAGCTCCGTCAACAAGCTCTTGCGCCGCAGTGACGTCGATATGCGAAGACGAGGTCCGCGCGACAGATGAGGTCGGACAGGACCAGCATGCTTAGACGAGCAGATCGCCCTTGGCGACTCGCTCTACGATCAAACTGACGGCTGCCGCGGCGTCGATGTAGTCGCGCAGGATATGCCGAGCATCGAGTTCAGCGTTGGCGAAGTCGTTGTACATGTGCCGGGTTGCCGCCAGGTCAGTAAAACCATGGCCTTCACGGTGCTGTACTCGCGCCAGGCATTCCGCTTCACTGGGCAGTAACACCACGTAGTGGAAACTTTCGAGATTCGTCGCTGCCATGAATCTGGATAGAAACCAAGGGCCAACCACGCCGTCGTAAACGACCGTCCGCTGGCCTGTCGCCAAGCGTCCAGCCGCAGCACCCGCTGCGGCTATGACGGCTTCGTTTTGAAGATGTGCTGCCGGTTCCCATGGTGGAATGGCCCCGTTGCGCAGGAATGCGAAGAAGTCATCACCCGCCATCAAGGCACTAACAGGGAACCGACTGGCGAGTTGTTCGGCAACGGTCGATTTGCCAGCACCTGGCGGGCCGGTCACGACTATTAGCTGTGGTGCCTCCTCTACGTTGGACTGTGCATTCATACAACAATGATAGCAAAGGTGCCCATGTTTTAATCCTGAACTTCTCGGGCCACATGTCGCCAGCGTGAGACCGGCGGTTCGAGTAAGAAGTCTTAGGTATCAGTTTGGTGGAGGTACTCCGACGTCACTCGAACAGCTACGGGGCTGCTCAGCGGGTGGAACGACTGACGCAACACCTGAGAAGGCAGCCTGCCGCGGGGACGTCCGGAACACCGCGGCCGATCTATCAGCCAACCAAGCTGAGCAGCCGCTTGTCAGCAGAGACGGTGGTGGCCATCGTGGCGATGTACGAAAGCGGCGCGACAACTCGGGATGTTGGCGAGCGCTTCGGTCTGGCTCACAGCTCCGTCAACAAGCTGCTCCGCCGCAACGGAATCGCTATTCGGAGGCGAGGTCCGCGTGGCAATTAAGATGCGGCAATCGGCATGTTCAGATGATTAAGTTGCCCTTGGCTACTTCCTCCATGATCCAACTCGCGGCTGCCTCGGCATCGGCATAGTCGTGCAAAACATGTCGGTCATCGATCTCAGCGTTAGCGAGGTCGTTGTACATGTGTCGGGTCGCTGCCAGGTCCGTAAGGCCATGACCCTGACTGCAGACACGGGCCTGAGGGATAACCCCGCCAACCCGGCCCCTGGAGTCGCGCTACGAGGGTCCCGGAGCACCACGCCGGAGCGACGGAACAGCCCTCGCCGCGAAACATGCGATAATAGGGGTGATGACCGAGGACGATACCCCAGACCACGAATTAGAAGAACCGGCATCGGACGACGATGCGGGTAGTCCCTTGCTGAGCTCCGTGAGCTTCGAGGGTTTGGACGCTACCGACTTCGAGGACTTCTGCCACGACCTCCTCATCGCACAGGGCTTCGTCAACGTCGACTGGCGAAAGGGCACGCCGAAACAAGCAAGTCCTTCGGACCGCGGTCGGGATCTTGTCGCTCAGTTAGAGCGTCGCGACGTAGACGGACACGTTTATCACGAGACGTGGTTCGTTGACTGCAAGCACTACAAGACTGGGGTGCCGCCAGAAGCGCTGCAAGGGCTGGCTACGTGGGGCCTGACTGAGCGCCCAGATGTTGCCCTGGTGATCGCGTCCGGCTTCCTGAGCAACCCCGCGAAGGACTGGATCGCACAGTATCAGACCAATAATCGACCGCCGTTCCGTTTTCGTTATTGGGAACGGCCGCAGCTCAGCGGCATGATAGCCAAGGATCTCGATATCGCTTGGCAGCACAGCGTATCCGTCTCGTCGCTCCGGTCCATCGCTGACATCATGACCGCCGAGAATGAGATGTTTGAGAAGGTTTGGTATGGACGCAAGCCGCAAGACGGAGACTTCGGTCGCCCAGTCCCCGAAGAGATACTTGCGGGTATGCGGAAGGCGATGGCGGACGCCGAGGCAAAGTACGGCAAGGACGAGCTGATGCGCCACATGGAGAGCGATTTCGCTTGGGGCATGCTGAGCGGCAAATTATCAACTTTACGCTGGGTCCTCGGTGAAGACTGGGACATGTTGGACACATAGGACTGACGCAATATGTCAAAGACTCCCGCCTCCGCTCCGCTCCGTCGCGATCTAGTCAGCCGCCGCACTCGCGAGGCTATCCGCGACACGATGAGCGGGTGGACGCTGCGAGAGATCGACCAACTATGGCAGGACGAGCTCTTTCCACCCGCAGAGGACCCTGAGCCGGTTGGCGGTCAGCGCGTCACGCGATTCCAGGGCTATCTCAACCAAGTGGACTGGACGGACGCCGCACAGGTCACCAGGGCGCTACGGGTCTTCGAGGTTGTGCTACGGCAGCTGCTCCACCCTCCGGTGGGCTACGTCAACGTGGATGCGCTCGTGTCCCGCATCCGCCGGCTACTGGAGCGCGACGGCTACCAGCTGCACGAAGATGGCCGGCTCACCGGTGGCCCTACCGTCGTCATAGCCGAGGACTTCCTAGCCAACCTCACGGAGCCGACGGTCATTCACGAGCACCTTGACCGCATCAGTCACGCCATCGAGAGAGATGACCCGGCCCAAGCGATCGGCTCAGCGAAAGAGCTCGTGGAGAGCACAGCGAAGCTCGTCCTGCGCGAGCGCGGAGAGACATACAGCGACAGCGACGATGTACCGGAGCTTGTCCGCCGAGCGCAGATCGCACTAGACGTTCACCCTTCCGGCCACGCTCCCGGACCGGATGGCTCCGACGCTGTTAAAAAGATTCTTGGTGCCACAGTCGCCGTGACGGCCGGTCTGACCGAACTGCGCAACCGTGGATACGGCACTGGGCATGGTCCTGGGGCGGCGCGGACCGGTCTTGGCCGCCGTCATGCACGCTTGGCCATCAACGCCGCTAAGACTTGGTGCGAGTTCATGCTCGACACCCTGAGTGACGACGAAGCGCCGTGGCAGCGCAAGCCACCAGCGGTCTAACCAGAGTCAGGCGAAATACGAGCAGCACCGCCCGATCGACGACGGACGCCATGCTTGTGCAGGATGTTCCGTACCGCCGAGTGCGAGCGATCCGTCAACTCAGCGATTTCCCGGAGCGAGTGGCCGGACCCGTAGCTCTGAAGACCAAACTCTTCGACCCGCTGCTGCACCGCCGGGTCCGGCCGCGGCAGGTTCGTGTTCGCAAACTCCGGCAGAGAACGCAGCTGGGGCCGCGGTCGATAGGGCACGACGATGCGATTTCCCAGCATTAGATGGCCAGCGGAGCAGAGTACGCCGAGGCGCTAGCTGCCATCAGATCCCATGCCGCCAGTCCTTGCTCCAAATGTTCACATTCAACCAAGGACTAATGGCCACAACCGTCGCGTCGCGGACCAGAACTGCCCGCACGCGGTGGGTCCCGGTATATGAGGTGTTCTCCCAATGCACTGATTGGTCACGCGATGTCCCGCCCGTGACAGACTGCGCTTTCAGGAAGCCGCCGCGCATCTGGTCCGTCCGACTGGCCGCATGGCGGCCCGTATTGGTGACCTGCCACCAGATCTCCGAGTGTCCCGGCGACTGGTAGGTCGCTTTGAAGCGGATCTTGTTGCCGGCGAAAATGGGCGCGCCATCGTGGGTATAAGGCCGCCGCGTTTTCTCACGCTGACCGCGCTGCTGCGCTGCGGCGATACGAACGCTGTACCGATTATCCAGGCCCAGCGTCCACCCTTGCGCCGCGAACGCCTGCTCGTGGCTGGTGTCCGCCAAGCGCAACCCCAGAGCGGCCGGACTTGGCGCCGGGAAGTCATCACCGAGCACTTCGCGCCAAGCCTCAACGGCCTCCACGAGGTCATCCGTCGCCTGCGCCTGCACGACCCAGTCGTGCGCTTCGTTCAGTTCCCGCTTGAAGTTGTCGAAGCTCTCCTGCGTCCAGCGCTGAGCCAGATTCTCAGAGGGCAGCACCGGATTTGTGACCTGCGGCGGCGTCGAGAGCGTGGCTAGGTAGTTCCGCAGGTTGGCGATCGTGTTAGCCAAACGGGCCGCGTCATCAAGGATCATGGGCATGCTGTTGGCGACCAGCACTTGCAGCACGATGGACTTGATCGCCGTCCGGACGGTCTGCTGATCGTCCCGCCACCGTTTCAGCGCCTTGACAGTCTTGGCGTACAGCGGCCCCTGATCACGACACCAGGCGGTGTACTCGGCCGGCGCCGTGCCATGCCATCCCTCGTCACGCCGCGGCGCGTCCAGTGGTGGTGATGGTTGCCCCGTGACGCGGACCGGGACGACATCGACATGGAACTTGCCGACGTCGTCTGGGGCGTACTCCAGGCGGATGCACGGCTTCTTCGGCACGACGCGATGGGAATAGCGCCCGTCGTTGCGAAAGACAGTCTCCATGTCGGTCAGCGCTTGGTTGGCCGACTTCGAGGACTCCACGCAGACCGCGACCAGGTCGACGTCGTACTCGCCACCTTCAAGCGGCTCAACCGCCGTCCCGTTCGGATAGGAGCCTTGTAAGAAGAAGTTGCGCTTCGGCAGGTCGTAGCGGTCGCTGAGGAAGTCAATGATGGCGTTAGAGGCACTTTCCATCCGCGACGTCTGCGGTTCACCAATGGAAATCTCTTCGTCGAATGCCTTGAAGTAACCACTGAGCTCGACGCTCATGTATTAGTTCCTTGCGTGTCCTCGGCCGGCGGAGTTGGCTGCACTGGCGGAGTGGGAGTCGGACTGGGGAGGGGAGTCGCTGGCACCGCCCGTTTGCCGCTGTTTCGCCAGACGACGGCCAGCTTACGGAAGTAGAGCGGCGACAGGTAACTACGGACGTCCTGCAAGAACCGACCGGACTCAGCATCGAAGGTCGGGTGCTCATCCGCGGGCAGGGCGTCACCTGGCACGGGTCGCACCGGCGCCTCCCATGCCTGCCGAATTAGCTGCTCTGTGCCACCCTTGACTGCTGACACCAGCCGCTTGTAGCTCCGCTCCATGTAGCGAGACTCAGAGGCGATCCAGCCCTGGTAATACGTCAGCCGCTCCTGCAGCTCATGAAACTTGTCGACAAGTTCGCCCTCGTTGTCGGCACGACGGCGACGGACGCGGTACAGCATCTCATGCCAACCCAGCGCCGCCTTGAATGCTTCGCCGTACAGCAGGCGACGCCGCTCGCGCTTACTGGCGAAATAGGCCGCCGTAGCGGCGATTGTGGCTGCGACGAGCGTGGCCGAAGCCGCGATTCCCGCGACCAACAAAGCCCGTTCTGTCTCAGTCAATGCCATAGCTCTAGAATACTGCCCTCAATAGTGGACGCCAAGCACTTACTGAAGTTCGGGGCGGCCCGGGTGGTCAGTTGCCTAACACTTTTCAGCCCAGGAGTGTAGAGATTAACCGGTCAGCTGTCTTGTCTGCTTCCTCGACAAGGGCCTCGCTCGCGGTCGTATTGGCCGGATCTGTCAGCGCAGCCAGGATGCTGCCGCGGGTGACGGAACGAATGTCGGCAGCACCGACACGGACGCCGCCTTCAATCAGCCGTTTCAGGCGCACCTGCGCTGCCGCAACCGCGACTGCCTTGTCGTGCGCAGGGAGATGATTTGATTCACACGGTCGGCAGACGACAACCGAATCAAGGCTGCTGGGTTCCTTGACTCCGGCCTTAGTGATGCTCGTCGACATCTCTCCCGTGACCGGCTGGATAGCTGTCACGCGCCAGCCTGCCTCAGCCAACGAGTGCATCAGGGCAACCCAGCCTTCGACCCGTGCCTGATGGAAAGTGAAGGCTAGGAGTCCGCTGTCCTTACTGACGCGCCGACATTCCCGCCAGACCGCTGCGATGGCCCGGCCGAAGCCCTCGGCGGTCGCGCTTTGCACCTCGCCCTCGATGCGAGTGGTGCCGTAATCCGACGGATAGCCGGGGAAGGGCTTGATCTCGCGGAGCCAAGCGTGGAAGAAGTCGGCCAGCTCCGAGTAGTGGACGTTGTCCATATACGGCGGGTCCGTGATGACCAGGTCGACGGACGCATCCGGCAGGCCCGAGCGGGACGAGTCCTGAGCACGAATAAGCGCTTGGTGAGGGGCCAGGCCCGGGGCTGGCCAGGTCTCGACGAGGGAGAGGTCGGCGGCAGCCGACAGCTGCCCGCGTCGCTCAACCTTGTCACCGTCTAGCACGAGATCCGTCGGTTTGGCCTTGTGCTCATGCGCACGCAGCAACCGGCTCTTGTAAAGCGTCGAGAAGGAGCCCGACGACCAAGGTGTTCCCCACGGATGCGCTTCTAGGGCCATGCGCTCCGGCTTCAGCACATGATGGCTGAACATGTGGCGGACCGCGCCGGTGCCCTCACCCTTGAACGAGCAGAAGAGGTTATTGAACTCAAGTGTGCCGCTGAACAACGTGGCGAGGGCCTCACGTTCTGCTGCCCCAATATCGAGGCGCCGGATGGAAGCCGCGAGCAGGCCCAGGCAATACAGTTGTCGGTCGTTGAAAAAGTCGAGCCAGCGACGATAGCCCCAGCTCATCGCCTGTCTCGTGTTGTAACCCTGATCCAGCTCGCCCTTCGGCTGCACCAGGTCGGCAGCGCGCTCCTTGAGCAGCTGACTGGCCTCGGCAGCCAGCGTCCGGTCGAAGTCGTCGACCGCCTCGTAGCGCTTGACCCCCTTTGGGGAGACAACAAGCTTCGCGTAGAGCTCCCGCTTTGGCGCGTGGCCGCCCAGCGCCTTGATAATTGTTGACTGATGGCCCTGCCGGCAGGTCATCTTGGCTCCGGTAACAGCTCCAACGTTGGAGAAAGTGTGACCGTTGGGACAGGTCTCGGCGTCGAAGTCGTAGGTGGTTGCAACCACCGCCAGGCACTCTGGGCAGACCGCTTGTGCCCGGGGGTACTTGCGGGCGTAGGCGTGCTGGGCGAAGACCTGCTTCGAGAAGAGACGAACCGGGTCATTGCATTCTGGACAATCGGCCGTCGCGACCCAGAAGTAGTACAGGACAGTTTCGCCAGACTGCGACCGGTGCAGGCGGTCGATTTCCTCGCGGCAGTCAGCCTCGATCAATTTGAAGCCGCGTTCCAGCTCGCTGAGATCCCAGCGCTGAATCGACTGACGCTGCACCAGCGTAGCGACCGGGTTTATATCCATGCCGACAGGCGAGGCCCCAAGTTTTGCCGCCTCGAACAAGGTCGTGCCCGAGCCAGCAAAGGGGTCGAACACTACGAGGCCGGACAGGTCACCGTCGCCGTGCACCAATGCCTCGGCCGCATCAGCGGTCTCCGTCACTGCTGCTGCGATCAGGCTCCGGAACACCGACCCCAGCCGCTGCGCCCACCACTTGTGGGTGTGCGTGGCCGGCCGGTGCACCTCCTTGCGCCAAGACTCCGCCTCGGCCACCCGGCTGACTGCCACGGCTGGGAAGTCAGCCTCCAGAGCCGAGCTGACCGGGACCTGGGCCGCAGGACGGACAGGCTTAGTCGAGGGCAGGTCGAACAGCACATCGGTCACTGGGCGACATCCTGCTCCAGGGTCCGCAAAACCTCATCGCGGCTCTGCATGCTGACCGCGCCGCTGCCCGTGCCGCCCAGACGGTAGGCGGTGAAGGTGTGCTCTCGACCAGCCGTCGGGTTCGACGCCAGGCGCGGCGTCAGCTTGTTCGTTTGCAGGTCGAACTCGTAGCCCACGATGATGCTCTCCGTCTCCGTGCGAACCAGGGTGCCGACCTCGTCCAGTCCGGGGTCGTCCACCACCCCCGCCGGTGCAATCAACGTGTACTGCCCCGCGGTTCCCTTCGTCAGCGCGAACGGAGTAGGCGCGACATACATCTTTCGATCCCGCACCATGATGTCGCCGTATGAACCGAAACCCTTGAAATTTTGATTCCTGTGGACATAGTCGTGGTCGGCGTTCAGGAAATCGCCATGGCAGACAACAAGGTCGATGACGGGGTATTCGTTCTCTTCGGCGTTGGCCGGGTATCGACCAAAGACGTAATAGACGGTCCGCCCGTTGTGTTCGCCGCTTGGCACTCGACTGTTGCTGTCGTAGTTTGTCTCGCGACCAGGGTAGGCCAGTCCTTTGACCTCGTAACCTTCCGGCCAGTCGATCAGCGTGAAATCGGGATAGGTGTTTCGGCCGCTCGGGTCGTGCCTCAGGCTGGCGTCGTCCAAGCGGGCATCGACCCAATTCTGAAAATGAAACTCTTTGTCTTGGCGGTTTTCCCTCGTGATCAGCGTTCCCGCTTGGATGGCTTGCACCATGGTCGAGAAGGCCGCTGCGCAGCTACTTGTTGGCATGTATTGTTTCCCCTTTGTGTCCTAATAATACTAAGAAGTCTGTAGTGATGCCAACTGCGCCATCGAATAAACTGCGGCATGTCGGACAAACAACTAGAAGATGACACCTCCGCCGGCCTGCGGCTGTCCCTCCTGCGAACCCCGGGCAAGGCTAGCGATCGGAGCCGACAAAGCCGCTGAGGTACACGCCGTCAGTCGAAGCTGCCGCTCCGCCCTGCCGGTAGGAGGCCCGCTCGACGCGATCTAGGCCCTGGTGGGGGCTTGCGGCCGGGCGCATCCGGTCTGACCGCGTGCCGCACCCCCCCTCGCCGGAGCGCCTCTTCACGGCCACGGTGGGCCGGGTGCTGGACAACTGCGCCATCGACTACCACCGCGCGGCCCGGCTCCGCCTCCAGGCCAGTTTGGGCTAGATCAACTAAAAGTCGATACGTCAGTGACCGCTGTCCTGCTGCGGGTCACCTCCATCCCGCAACAGGCCGTGATGCATGACGATCGGGTCGTTGCCGACGGCTACCTGACTCAGTCCCGTATCGAGATACCTCAGCTCAGTCTCGTACGCCTCCGCCAGAAACGCATGGGGGCTGCACATCTTGGTCAGCCTAAGGGAGCGCTCGAACTCACAGGTCGGGTAACAGGAGTGCGTCCACTCGCGCCATCTCCCGTACACCTCGACACCTTCTGCCGTGCTTTGAAGATGATCGCAGCCCCGGTGGATGTGGCAGCGGTCAGAGCGGCTGAAGTCCAGCATGAAAGCGCGGTCGCCCCGCTGGCGGAACAGTGACGATCGCAACCGGTCCGCGCGGTGCATGAACCAGTACTCGTCGGCCGACTTCGGCCCAAGTCGCAGGCCGGCCTGAAACAACTGCTCGCAGGCCACGACGACCTTGCCGGCCTCCAGCGCTGTTCGCCGGTAGTGCTCCGTAATGACCCACCGCTCCTGCGGATCGGCTGGCGGCCCAGCGTCATAGACCATCAACAGCAGGTCGTGCAGGTCCTGACGAAGATCCGACAGGCGCGGCATCAGATGGTGAATGGCAGCTTCGATGGTGGGTGGTTCGTTGTTGAGACGGGCCTGGAAATCGGCGAAGACAGCGACCGCGATCTCGCCGATGATCCGATCTTCGCGCTTACGAACCGCGTCGGCTGAGATGTGGTGCCCGATGGTGCCAGCGGCGGCCTGCCGGATCACTTTGGTCAGTCGGTTATCGGTCGGCAGACGAGACAGCAGAGTCGCCAGCGAATCCGCCGCTGCCTGGCCCGTGGAGTCACCCGTGACCCGCGTCTTGTGCAGTTCGCAGCCGCGTCGAACGTGATGCAACAACAAGTCGCGGGCCCGGGTCAGAGGGTCGCCCGCTGCGCCGCCGGCCACCTCGATCAGGTCAAGCGTCGCAGCCAGCTCGCTCTCGTCCGCGCGGTGCAGGCCGCCGGCCTCGCGAGCTTGCCCTAAGTCCTCAGCGATGGCCGCAGCGCTTCGTTGCTCAGCAGTTCGCTTGGCCCGCGCCACGGCGTAACTGTAGGGCGCTGCCCCCTGGGCTGCGGAGATTCCACTCAGCCCTTCCACCGGCTGCCACTGCGGCAGTCGACTCCGCGGATTGGTGAGGCGTCCGGACGCGCACATCACCAGTGCCTGCATCCGAGACCCCTCGACTGCACGGCGTCACCCATCCAACTGACACGAGAAGCGGAGTTCCGCCATGCCCAACATCGAGCGTCGCCGTGATCAGGCGATCAACGTCCAACCCGTCGTCCGGGCGGTGCCGACTGTCCACACGGTCGAGGAGAACGACCGGCTCACCTGGATCGACAAGCGGCTCGACCGGGTTCAAGAGTCGCGGCACATCGTCACCATCCGCGAGCACGAGCGCGGGGCCATCGAGGGCGCGGCGGAGCAGGCAGCCGCCGGCTTCGTCGACGTAGCGGCCATCGAAGCTCGGCGGCGGATCAACACCGCCGCCAAGGAGGAGATGCTGCGCGCCCGCCGGGAGACGCTGATCATGGCCGGCGAGGACGACGAGCTCCGCATGAAGATGTCGCTCCTCGACGACGACCTTTTCCAGTACGCCCGGCTACGCGGGCTGCGCTGATGGCCGGCCGTCCGCCCGTCAGCACGGAAAGGGCCGTGCAGGCGCTGGATCGGCTGACCCGGGTCGTCGAGCGCTTGTCGATCAGGCTCGGCGGGCCTGTCACTCAGGCTGCGGCGATCCCCTCGGCCGTGCGGTGCCCCCGGTGTGACCGGGAGTTGCACGGACGCGGGCATCACTGCGAGTTCTTCTACGAGTGACCGCATGAACAACCGAAGGTCGTGGGCCGCCAGCATCGTGGGCTTCGCGCTTGCGGTGCTGGCGGCCGCCTATGCCCTGAACGTGGCCGCCGCCTTGCTGCGTCAGGCCCTGCCGGTACTCATCCCGGTGGCCGTCATCGTCCTCATCAGCATCGGCTTGTGGCAGTGGCGATCGCGGACGCGCGGCTGGTAGCGGGCGATCCATTTTCATCTCCGCTGCAGCTGTTCCATTCGTTGTTGTGCTATTCGCAATCGGCATTGACCGTTGAGAAGTCTCAACATATAACAAAAGGACGTGCGTTGAGATATCTCAACATTAATGCGGCACGGAGAGGAGGGTAATTGTGAGCAATGTACATCGTCGAGGATCAAAAGGCGGGCGCCGGAGCAATCGGCACCACATCTCCGTCCGTGCCGTTCGCCGCGAGCAGCCCGACCTGCGCAAGCTGAGCCGGGCGCTCATCGCCTTGGCCATGGAGCAGGCCGCCACCGAGGCCGCGGCGCAGCAGGAGGGCACGGGCACCGAGGACAACGCGGATGACTAGACCGTCGCACCGTCTGACCTGGCGCCACCTGCACTGGCAACGACCCCTCGATGTCCTGCGGGCTTCCGCCGTCCTGCGGCAATGGGCCACGGACAACCGCAGCCCGCTGATCGTCATCGAGGCCCGGGCGAGCACGGCTGGCGTCACCTACTTCATCGGGAGCGCCCCCGGCGCCCTGAGTGGGCTGACCGCCGCGCTGCGCGACCTGACCGGCGCGGGCGCCTCCGAGCTGGCCGAGGGGATCACCCGCACCCCCGTTACTGCCGCTGGCAGCCTGCGCCTCAACAGCCGTCACCGTCCCCTGAAGGCCGCCGAGCCGGAGACGACGGTCTTCGCCGTCCTGGCTGCCCTGACGCGCGTCCAGGCCGAGGAGGAGCTCGTCATGCAGCTCGTCCTGGGGCCGCGGCGCATCCCGCTGGCCGTGCCGACGCAGAGCCCGTCCTCGGTGACGGCCCCCTGGTACGTCACGGCCTGGCACGGCAACGGCGGGGCGCTCGACGGCGAGAAGCGGACGGCCCTGCGCACCAAGGTGGCCGATCATGGCTTCGCCTGCGCCATCCGCCTCGGCGTCCGAGCAGCCGAGCGCGACATCCGTCGGGCCCGGCTGCTCGGACTGTTGGCCGCCCTGCGCACCGTCGAAGCTCCCGGCGTGCAACTGCGCCTGGTCACCGAACGCCCGGAGGGCTTGAACAACGCCCGCGCCCCCTGGCGCTGGCCCCTCCGCCTCGGTGTTCCTGAGCTTCTGCCGCTGACCACATGGCCGCTGGGTAACGACTACCTGCCGGGACAGGCGCCCGCGCACCCTAAGCTGCTGCCACCGACGTCGGGCACCACCGGCAAGACGCGCGTCCTGGCGGCGGTCACGGCACCCGGCCACACCAGCACGCTGAGCCTCGGCATCGAGCCGGCCCTGCGGGGACTGCACGTCCTCGGCCCCACCGGTACCGGCAAGTCGACTCTGCTGGCCAACCTCATCACCGCCGACATCGCCGCCGGCCGCGCCGTCGTCGTCGTCGAGCCCAAGGGCGACCTCGTGGCTGACGTCCTGGCCCGCATCCCCGATGGCCGCTGGGACGACGTCGTCGTCCTCGATCCCCAGGATGACCACCCGGTCGGACTGAACCCACTGGCTCGGCACGGCCGCCGACCGGAGCTGGTGGCCGACACCGTGCTCAGCATCTTCAAGCAGCTCTATGGCAAGAATGTCGGCCCGCGCTCCCAGGACATCCTGTACGCCAGCCTCCTGACGCTGGCCCGTCGCGACGACGCCACCTTGGCCTTACTGCCGCTCCTGCTAACCAACCCCGGTGTCCGGCGCTCGCTGACGGCCGGCATCGCCGATCCGCTGCTGCTCGAGCCCTTCTGGGCCACCTACAACAACTGGTCCGAAGCCGAGCGGGCCAACGCCGTCGCCCCCGTGATGAACAAGCTACGGCCGTTGCTGCGCCCCGGCCTGCGTGGTGTCCTGGCGCAACGTCGGCCGCGCCTGGCACTGAGCGAAGTCCTGGCCGAGCGCCGCATCCTGCTGGTGCCACTGCGGCGCGGCGTCATCGGCGAGGACGCCGCGAAGCTACTGGGGTCGCTGCTGGTGGCTGAGCTATGGCAGGCCATCCAGGCCCGAGCCCTGATCGCGCCTGAGCTCCGACACCCGGTGATGGTCTACATCGACGAGGTTCAGGACTACCTGCACACCGGCACGCCGCTCGACGAGGTCTTGGCCCAGACCCGTGGCTACGGCGCCGGCTTCACCTTGGCGCACCAGTTCCTGCGTCAGCTGCCGGAGGGCATGCAGAGCGCCGTGCTGGCCAACGCCCGCTCCCGGGTGGCTTTCCAGCTCAGCGAGGCTGACGCCCGCGTCATCGCCCGTGGCCACCCGGAGCTCAGTCCCGACGACCTAACGGCGCTCGGCGCCTTCGAGATCTACGCCAGCTTGTTCACCGGCACGGGCGTCAGCCCGTTCGTCTCCGGCAAGACGCTGCCGCTGCCACCGACCACGAGCAACCCCGACGAACTGCGGCGCCGCAGCCGTCAGCAGTGGGGCCGACCACTGGATGAGGTCGAGGCCGGCCTGGCCGATCTACTTCCTGAGACCGGTCCTGAGACGCCGACTGGCCGCCGCCGGAGGCCCTCATGAGCGGCGTGATGGACCAGGAGCCCTGGTCCGATCGGTGGTCCGGTCGCGTCGAGCCGGCTTCGGCAAACCCCGACGTCGGCAGCCGGTACCGCGGCAATAAAGCGCCCGAAAGTCTGTCCTCCCACGGACACCGGGGAGGGTCGCGGCGGCGGCCCCGCACGAGCGCCCGGCGCTTGCTCCGACTGCAGGACGATCTGAGTGCCCGCGAGCGGTGCGTACTGCGCAGCCTGGCCGACTGCCGCCTGCTCACGACCGGTCAGCTACAGCGGCTGCACTTCGCCGACCACGCCACTGAAGGAGCGGCCAGCCGGATCTGCCGCCGCGTCCTGGCTCGTCTGCAACGCCTGGGAGGCATCGAGCACCTTGACCGCCGCATCGGGGGCATCCGGGCCGGCTCTGCTGCCTACGTCTGGCGCGTTGGTCCGGTCGGCGAGCGGCTACTGCGCCAGGACGACAGCACGCCGCGCGGCCGCCACAAGCAGCCCGGCCTGCGCTTCGTCGATCACGTCCTCGCGATCGCCGAGTGCAGCGTGCAGCTCGTCGAGGCCGACCGTCGCGGCGACCTGGACCTCCTGACGGTCGAGCACGAGCCGACGTGCTGGCGCGGCTTCCTCGGGAGCTACGGCAGCGCCGAGACGCTCAAGCCGGACCTCTTCGCCGTCACGGCCAACGCCGAGTACGAGGACAGCTGGTTCATCGAGGTCGACCGCGGCACCGAGAGTCTGCCGACCGTCTTGCGTAAGTGCGCCCAGTACGAGCGCTACCAGCAGAGCGGGCGCGAGCAGGCCGCCCGCGACGTCTTCCCGGCGGTGTTGTGGGTGGTCCCGGACGAGTCCCGCGCCACGGCCATGGCGGCCGCCATTCGTCGCCGCTACGGGAAGGACCAGGAGCTGTTTCGGGTGACCACGGCGGACTGCTTCCTGCCAACCATCACCGGTAGCAGCTGCACGGACAAGCAATAACGAAAGGAGGGATATATGGAGACAGAACAATTGAGCAAACAAGAGCGCGCCGCACTTGACGTGGCCTGGCATGCCTATCAGCTGTGGACCGGCTCGACGGACGAAACGGGCTTCCGCCGCAGCTATCTCGGCCACTACGCCAGTCGGGACGCCTTCGGGCAGGAGCTCGTTCACAAGCTGGGGGCCGACAGCCGGCTTCTGCATTTGCCGGACTGGCTGCGGGCCTACCTGCGCTTCGACGGTGAGGCGGTGCTGCGGGACTTCGAGGCGGCCGGCGACTTCTGGGTCTACGACGCACCAGCGGAGCAGGGCTGCTTCGTCTTCGATCCCTATGAACGGCCGCTGCCCTGAATGCGTTGTGGAATAGGCACCAAAACGTTGAGATATCTCAACAACGGCGCGATAATAGAAGCACTAACCGGAGCACTGCCCATGACCCCATCACAGCGAGAGAAGCTCGCCGCCTTTCTCACTCGTCGGCGCAAAGCCAAAGGGATGTCCATCCGTGGGGTGGCACAGGCAGCCGGCGTCGATGCCGCGACAGTCCTGAGCCTGGAGCAAGGTCGCATCGTCTACCCCCGGGTGGAGAAACTGCGGGCCGTCAGCGACGCGCTGGGCATCCCGGCCGCCGAGCTGTACGCCGCGATCGGCTGGCTGCCCGGCAAGGACCTACCAGCCTTTCGGCCCTACCTGAGGGCCAAGTACCGCGAGCTGCCACCGGAGGCCGTCACGGAGATCGAAGCGGTCTTCGAGCGGCTGGCCAAGGACTACGGCCTGCACGGACCGCAGGACGGGGAAGACGAACACCCCTAGCCATCACTAACGAAAGGAGGAACGCCATGAACAACCCCAACACCGAGAACCGCAGCATCCTGGCGTCCCTCCGCGGCGTCATCCCGGTCCGCACCGTCGAGTTCGCCGAGGCGATGCAGATCGCCGAGCTCCAGGCCGCCCGGCTACTGGAACTGACCGACTGCACCGAAGGACCGATCAGCAGCGCTGTCATCACCGAGCTGCCGCGGATCGTCGTCCGACGGGAGCCGCTGCCGACCTCCGGGATGAGCTACTGGGACGGCCACAACTGGATCATCGCCATCAACAGCGACGAGCCGACCACCCGCCAGCGCTTCACGCTGCTGCACGAGTACAAGCACATCATCGACCACGGAGCGACCGACAAGCTCTACACCGGCACAACGCGGCATCTGGCGGACGAGCAGGCCGAGCTGGCCGCCGACTACTTCGCTGGCTGCGCCCTGATGCCGAAGCGGCTGATGAAGCGAGCCTGGGGGCAGGGCGTCCAGCGCCCGGCCGAACTGGCCCGCCGCTTCTGGGTGTCGGAGCGGGCGATCGACGTCCGACTGACCCAGCTGGGACTGACCGCGCCGCGGCAGCGCTGCGCCCCGCCGTCCACAAGCCGACCGACGCAGCGACGTCGGCCGACCTACTATCGCCAGTTCTCCCCGTCCTGGCTCGCTTCCCCGGTGCTCGAAGGAGTCCCCGCATGAACCGCCTGGATGCCCCGACGCGCGCCGTCATGTACCTGCGCGTCAGCACCGTCAGTCAGGTGACCACTGACTACGACCCGGAAGGCATCTCCATCCCGGCGCAGCGGGCCGCCTGTCAACGCAAGGCCGAGCAGCTCGGCATCGAGATCGTCGAGGAGTACGTCGAGCCCGGCCGCTCCGGCACGAGCATGAAGAGCCGACCGGCCTTCCAGGCGATGCTCAAGCGGATCAAGAACGAGCGCGACGTCGACGCCGTCATCGTCTACAAGCTCAGCCGGATGAACCGGAACTGGGAAGAGAGTGCCCAGGTCATCATGCAGCTGCGGGCCGCCAAAGCCCAGCTGCTGTCAGCCACCGAGAACATCGACGAGACACCGGTCGGTCGCCTGACGCTCGGCATCATGAGCGCCATCAACGAGTTCCGCTCCGCCGAGGACGGCGAGGACATCCGCTACAAGATGGGCGAGAAGGCCAAGCGCGGCGGCACCATCAACAAGGCGCCGCTGGGATACCGGAACATCCGCGAGGACTTCGAGGGCCGGCTGGTCCCTAGCGTGGCTGTCGACCCGGAGCGGGCACCGCTGATCCGTCAGGCCTTCGAGCTCTACGCCAGCGGCGACTACAGCTTGGACCGCTTGACCCAGACCATGGCCGACCTTGGTCTGCGCTCCCGATCGACCAAGCGCTTCCCGGCCAAGCCGGTGTCACTGGAGCAACTGCGGCAGATCCTGGCCAACCCGTACTACACCGGCGTCTTGCAGTACCAGGGTGCGCTCTACCCCGGTCGGCACGACCCGATCGTCAGCGGGCCGCTGTTTGAGCGAGTCCAAGAGGTCGCCGATCAGCGCTCCCGCCGCGGCTCCCGTGACGTCGTCCATCAGCATTTCCTCAAGGGCATGCTGTTCTGCGGCCGCTGTCAGAAGGCTGGTCGAGAGCATCGGCTGATCCTGACGGAGGGCAAGGGGCGCGGTGGCTCGTACTACTACTTCCTCTGTCGCGGCCGCCAGCAGGGCGTCTGCGATCTGCCGTACCTCCGGATCGAGGGTGTCGAGGACGCCGTCGAACGCGAGTACGCCAACCTGGCACTCCCAGCAGACTTCGCGGCCAGCGTGGAGACGCGGGTCAGCGAGACGATGGCCGACGAACAACGGTCGACGCGGCAGCTCAAGACCAACCTCAACGCCGAACTGGCCCGGCTCAGCTCCGCCGAGGAGCGCCTGATCGACCTGGCGGCTGAGGGTGCGCTGCCGGTCGCCAAGGTGCGCAGCCGTCTGACGACGCTGCAACAGGATCGAGACCGTGTCCGCCAGCAGCTAGACACCGTCGAGCAGGACCTGGCCGAGGGGGCCGAGGCGCTGACGGCTGCACTGCGCCTGTTGGACAAGCCGCAGCAGCTCTTCCAGACCGCCGGGGACACCACCCGACGGCTGCTGACGCAGACGTTCTTCGAGCGGCTCTACCTCGACGAGGGCGACGTCACCGAGGTGCGCTACCAGGAACCCTTCGGCGACCTGCACGATGCCGCCCGCACGTGGACGACGGCCACGAGTTCGCCCCAGCGTCGCGCCGTGTCCAGGAAGGCGAAGAGCCCCGACACCAACGGTGCCGGGGCTCTTCCACAGGGGTGGGCCGGCTTGCTCGCTACCGCGTCCTTGGACGTGGGTTCGAGTAAGACGGCTCTGGTGGAGGTGGCGGGAATCGAACCCGCGTCCTTCGACGCATGACCAGGGCTTCTCCGAGCGCAGTCCGCTACTGCCTCTGCTCGACCCCATCGATCTCGCGAACAAGTCGATGTGACGGGCCCAGTCGCTGTGAGATGTCCCGTGGACGCCCGCGACCGGCGTTCACGGTGAGTCATCTAGCTGATGCCAGGATCCGGGCCGATGACGAACCCGGGCTGACAGAGTCGCCTCGCTACTTAGGCAGCGAGGGCGAACTCGCGCTGACTGGAGTCGGCGCTTGTGTTGTTTCCAACGCGTGGTTAACGAGCTCATCGTTGGCTTCCTCGGCTCGCTTCCCCTGGACACCCGACCGAAGTCGAGACCAATCACCCCCTGTGCAGTTGTGCAGTCAGGGTAACGGCCGCGTCCAGCCCCTTGTTCCCCCGGCGTTCCGCTGCCCACCTGCCCGCCGTCGGGCAGGATGCCCGCATGACGGGGACCGGCCGGACGACGACGCCGGTGCGCATCGCGATGTGGTCCGGGCCGCGCACGCTGTCGACGGCGACCATGCGCGCGTGGGAGAACCGCCCCGACACCGCCGTCGTCGACGAGCCGCTCTACGCCTACTACCTGGCCGCGACCGGGTTGGACCACCCCGGCCGCGACGAGGTGATCGCGAGCCAGCCCACCGACTGGCGCGCCGTCGTCCGCACCCTCACCGAGGGCGACCTGCCCGACGGCGCCACGATCTCCTACCAGAAGCACATGACCCACCACGTGCTGCCGGAGGTCGACCTCGACGCCTTCGCCGGCCTGCGGCACGCCTTCCTGATCCGCGACCCGCGCCGGCTGCTCGCCTCCTACGCCCGCGTGCGCGAGCACCCGACCCTCGCCGACCTCGGCCTGGTCCAGCAGGTCGCGCTGCACCGCCGCTTCGGCGGCCCGGTCGTGGACTCCGACGACCTCCTGCGCGACCCGCGCGGCGTGCTCACCGCCCTGTGCGCGGCGCTGGAGGTTCCCTTCGACGAGCGGATGCTGTCGTGGCCGGCCGGCCCCCGCGACACCGACGGCGTCTGGGCGCCGCACTGGTACGCGAGCGTGGAGGCCTCCACCGGCTTCGGCCCCCACCGCGAGACGCCGGTCGAGCTGCCCGGGTCGCTGGCCAGGCTCGCTGCCGAGTGCCTCCCCCACTACGACGAGCTGGCCGCCGGCCGGCTGAGGAGCTGACCCGTGCTGCAGCAGTTCGACGAGCGCAACCGCGACCTGGTGGTCAACGTGGCCGGCCGGCTGGCCCACCGCGACGAGGCCGGGGTGAGCCCGTTCGACTCGGTCGTCCAGGGCGGGGACGCGGTGTGGGAGGGGTTGCGGCTCTACCGCGGCCGGATCTTCGCCCTCGAGGAGCACCTGGCCCGGCTGCGCCGCTCCGCGCAGGCGCTGGCCTTCGCCGAGATCCCCGACGACGCCGCGATCGTCGAGCAGATCCGCCGCACGCTGGCCGCCAACGGCATGACCGACGGCGTGCACATCCGGCTCACCCTCACCCGCGGCGTGAAGGTGACCAGCGGCATGGACCCGCGGCTCAACCGGAGCGGCCCGACGCTGATCGTGCTGGCCGAGCACAAGCCGCCCGTCTACGACACCGGCGGCATCACGCTGGTCACCTCGAGCGTGCGCCGGCCCACGCCCGACGTGCTCGACCCGAAGATCCACCACAACAACCTGCTCACCTCGATCCTCGCCAAGATCGAGGCCAACGTCGCCGGCGCCGACGACGCGCTGATGCTCGACGCCCGCGGCTTCGTCGCCGAGACCAACGCGACGCACGTCTTCTTCGCGGCCGACGGCATCCTCCGGACACCGACGACCGGCGCCTGCCCCGAGGGCATCACCCGGGCCACCGTCCTCCGCCTGGCCGCGGAGGCCGGCGTCCCGACCGAGGTCGGCGACTTCTCGACGACGCAGCTGTACGCGGCCGACGAGGTGTTCGTGACCGGCACGATGGGCGAGCTGACGCCGGTCCTGGCCATCGACGGTCGGCGCATCGGCACCGGCGAGCCCGGCCCGCTGACCCGGCAGCTCTCGGCCGCCTACGGGGAGCTGACGGCGTCCTCCGGCACCCCGGTGACCTGAAGCACGGCGGCCCCGCTGCAGGGTCCCGCCGCGAGCCTGCGAGCGGTGGGGGGCAGCGGGGTCCTCAGATCCAGTCGCGGCGCTTGAAGACCAGGTAGAGCGTCAGGCTCACGCCGACCATGAGCAGCAGCGCGAACGGGTACCCCCACGCCTCGTCGAGCTCGGGCATGTGGTCGAAGTTCATGCCGTAGACCCCGCCGACGAGGCTCGGCGCGAACAGGATGGCGGCCCAGGCGGAGATCTTCTTGACCTCCTCGCCCTGCGCGATCGAGGTCTCGGTGAGCTCGCGGATCTCCTCGTTCTGCCGCTGCGCCACCAGGGTGGCGTTGACCGTGAGGATGTCGCGCAGCTGCAGCCGGAAGCCCTCCACCCGCTCGTTGACCTGGATGACGTGGTCGGCGACGTCACGCAGGTAGCCGCGCAGCTCCTCGTCGACGCCGTACTTGTCGAACCCGGCGGTGAGCGCGGCGATGATGCCGGTCAGCGGCTGGGCGGCCCGCTGGAACTCCAGCACCTCCTGGGACAGCTCGTAGATGCGCCGCGAGACGCCCGGGTCCCCGCCGAACACCTGCGTCTCGATCTCGTCGATGTCGTTGGCCAGCCCGTCGACCACCGGCCGGTACCCGTCGACGACGGCGTCCAGCGTCGCGTAGAGCACCGCCTCGCTCCCGCGGGACAGCAGCTCCGGGTCGCTCTCCAGCCGCCGCCGCACCCGGGTCAGGTCGGGCGACTCGCTGTGCCGCACGGTGATCGCGAAGTCCGGCCCGAGGAACAGGTGCAGCTCGCCGAACTCGACCTCCTCGGCCGCGTCCAGGTACCGCGCGGCCTTGAGGACGACGAACAGCGTTCCGCCGTAGCGCTCGAACTTCGGCCGCTGGTGGGCCTTGATCGCGTCCTCGACCGCGAGCTCCGGCAGGTCGAACAGCTCCGCGAGCGCCCCGAGCTCCTTGGGGCCCGGGCGGTACAGCCCGAGCCAGGCCAGCCGCCCCTCCCCGTGGAGCAGCTCCTCACGGCTCTCGGCCGGCGACCCCGGGGTGGCCACCCGGCGGCCCTCGGAGTAGACGGCGTTGTCGACGATCCGCGACCGCGCGGCCGAGCCGTCGAGGACGGTGGCGGTGGCCGTGGCGCCGTTCGGCGTCGGCGCGGGGGCCGGCCGCGGCGGGCGGCGGCCCAGCGTGGTCAGGGCGGTCAGCGGCGCGAGGCGGCGCTCGGTCATGACGGGGCTCCCGGGGCGGAGGGACGGCGGTGGGCACCGGAGCGGCCCTCCTCGCCTCCGCGCCACCCCGGGC
>NZ_SSXA01000081.1 GCF_021698975.1 Blastococcus sp. KM273128
ACCCGGCCTGGATCACACTGCAGCAGTCCCTACGTCCACCCAACGCCATCGACTTCAAGATCGACGTGGCGAAGTTCAACGCTTCCTGACGCTACCGAGGGATCGGGGAGGGAGAGGTAGGGCGCGATGAGCATCGAGTATCCAGGCAGGCGGTGCGCCGACTTCCGCGAGGCCATCTCGGCGCGGCTCGACGGTGAGTCGCTCGAAACGCCCGTCGCCGAACTCGATCGCCACCTCGTGACCTGCGTGGCCTGTGCTGACTGGAGCAGCCAGGCCGCGCAGGTCACCCGCCAGGCGCGGATCGCCCCGGCACCATCAGTGCCTGACCTGGCGGCGGCCATCCTGGCGGCCCTACCGCCGTCGCCGATGACGGCGGCCGCCGTCAGATCCCGAGTGCTCGGCACCGCCCTGCGGCTGGCCCTGCTGGCCATCGGGGTGACGCAGGCCGGGGTTGCCTGGCCGGCGCTGCAGCGAGGCGCCGGCGCCATGAGCGCGCCGGTGCACATGGCGCACGAGACCGGAGCGTGGAACCTGGCCGTGGCAGTGGCGTTCCTCGCGGTGGCCGCCGCACCGCGGCTGGCGGCGGGTGCACTCCCGTTCCTCGCCAGCTTCAGCGTGCTCCTGGGGGCTTACACCGTGTCGGACCTGGACGGGGGATGGGTGCACGTCGAGCGCGCGGTCCTGCATGTCCTGATGTTCGCCGGGGTGGGGCTCGTGGCGGCGGTGGCTTGGCGGGGACGCCGACGTCGGCACTTCGCTGCGTCCCTGGGGGAGGCGTTGGCATGAGGCGTCTGTTCGTCGTGGTCATGCTGGTGGTCGGTGCGGTCACCGGTGGTGTGCTGCTCGACGTGGTCGCGGCTCGGCCGGCATCGGCACACGCCACCCTCGCGAGCACGACACCGGCCGATGGGGCCCGGCTGTCCGCCGCACCCTCCCAGGTCAGGCTCGAATTCACTGAAGCGGTGGAGCTCGGCGCCGGTTACGCACGGGTGCTGGCACCCGGCGGGGAGCGCGTGGATGCGGGCAGGGCGGAGGTAAACGGCGCGGTCGTCACCATCCCGCTGCGCGGTGACCTGCCGGATGCCAGCTACCTGGTGACCTACCGGGTCCTTTCGGAGGACTCCCATCCCATCTCCGGCGCCTACGCCTTCGTGGTCGGTGACGGCGAACTCGTGGCGCCGTCGTCAGTCACTGGCGAGCAGGACGTCGACCTTGTCGTGGCGGGCGTGCTCCCGACAGCCCGATGGCTCGGCTTCGCCGGCGTGGCGCTGGGACTGGGCGTCCCCGTCTTCCTGTTGGTCTGCTGGCCGACCGGCTGGGCTGTGCCGCTGATGCGCCGGCTCACCTCGACCGGCCTGGCCGCGGTCGTCTTCGGCGGGTTGCTGACGTTCCTGCTCCAGGGCCCCTACGCCGCAGGCACCGGGCTCGGCTCCCTCCTTGATTACTCCCTCTTGGCGGCGACGACTTCCTCCGCGTTCGGCATCACGCTGCTGATGCGCGCGCTCTGCGCGCTGCTCCTGGCAGCGGCGCTGGCGGTGATCTGGCGCCGGGGGACGCCCCCATCGGCAGCACTGATCACCGTCGCAGCGCTTCCGGCTGCCGGACTGGTGCTGACGACGGCGGCCGTCGGTCACCCCGTCGCCGGCCCGCTCCCCGCGCTCGCCGTGCCCATCACGGCCGTGCACGTCGCGGGGATGGCGGTATGGCTCGGCGGCCTGACCGCACTGCTGACCGGTGTGGTGCGACCCGGCGTGCCCCCGGTGGCGATGGCCGCCGCGCTGCCCAGGTACTCCCGCTTGGCGTTCGGGGCAGTCGTGGCCCTCGTCGTCACCGGCGTCCTGCAGTCGGTCCGCGAGGTCGGGTCACCGGTCGCGCTGGTGACCACCACGTACGGCTGGCTGCTGGTCGCCAAGTTGGCGCTCGTGCTGCTGCTGCTGGCCGCGGCCGGGATCTCCCGTGCGTGGGTGCAGCAACACCTGGGAGTATCCCGGAACCGCCCCGGTGGTAGCCGGGTCACCGCACATGCCTTCGCCGCCGAGGCCGGGGGCGCGGTGGCCCCACACACCGTGGCGACGCGACGGCCGGTGGAGGCGGCGACGGCGGACCTAGGAACCTTCCGGCGTTCGGTGCTGGGCGAGGTCGCCATCGGCGCCGTCGTCCTGGCCCTGTCGGCGGTGCTCGTGGGCACCCCGCCGGCCCGGTCCCAGGTCGCCGAGCCGGTCGACGTCACTCTGCCGCTGCAAGGGGAGGACGGGTCCTCGGCGGCCGGTTCGGTGCAGATCACCGTCGACCCAGCCGCCACCGGGCCCAACACGCTCATGGTCTACGTCTTCGACGAGGCCGGACAGCTCACCGAGCCACAGGGGATCCGCGTGACACTGACCGAGGCGGCACAGGAGATCGGCCCGCTCGAGGTCGACCTCGTGCCGAGCGGTCCGGGCCACTACGTCGGCGACGAGCTGTCCATCCCGACATCCGGCGAATGGACCGTGACCGTCTCGGTCCGTCTGGACGAGTTCACTGCCGCTACGGCGAGCACGGACTTCGCCGCTCGATGACCTCGCATCACCAAGGCCGGGACTTCTCGGTGGCCGAGCGAGCCAGGTGTCGTTCAGACGCCCCGACCCATCTTGAGCGCCCTCCCTACTAGTGTCGCTAGTAGCCCGAGCAGGACTTTCCCAAGGAACGGATGACGACCACCCCAGGCACCCGCGAAGTGCCGTTCGCTCCACCGCACGTGCGGCGGGCGCTGACCGCCCTGACTCCTATTGCTCCGATGTGCGACGTCGCCTACGTCTTCTCCGAGACCCCGGACGACGGAAGTGCCGCGACGGTCGGCAAGGGAACCGGGTTCGTCTGCGTGCCCGGCCGGCTGGGCGGCGTGCCACCGCCGCCGAACGCGGTGGGTAGGGAGGGTGTCGCGTGAATCGACGCCTCGCTTCGGTACCGGCCTCGGCGTCGCCAGCTGCCCTGCTGATCAGTCACGGCCCGCGGGACGAGGAGGCCACCCTCGCACTCCCGCGCCTGGCGGGCGGCTCCTGGACGGTGAAGGCGACGATGCGATCCACGAGTTGCCCCACATGCCTCCCGAACGGGCTGCGAACCACTCGAGGGCTGGCGAGCCGACACCCTCGGCCGACCAGCTGCCCAGGCCGATGATTACGGCCCTCCTGCTGCCAGCGCAGACCGACGTGCCCAGTCCTCTTGAGAAGGCATGACCGTGGAACCACATGCAGACGGGCTGATGTACATGCCCACCGAGCCGCCGACACTGCTGCGGCTGTTCACGCCGCAGTTCGACGCGACGTCGGTCGTGCCGGGGCTGGCGGTGGTGGCCCTCATCGCCTACCTGCTGGGCGTCCGTGCGCTCCGGCGAAGGAGGCTCCGGTGGCCATGGCACCGAACCGTGACCTTCGTGGCCGGGATCGTGACCGTTCTGCTGGTCACCGCCACCCAGGTCATGGGTTACGGGATGATGCTGTTCTCCATCCACATGCTCCAAAAAATGTCCCTGACCGTGGTCTCGGCGATGCTGCTGATGCTGGGCGCCCCGGTGAGCCTGGCCATTCGTGCCCTACCGCGCCGTGGCTGGGGTGCTGTGGCGCGGCGGCTGCTGCTTCGAGCCTTGCGCAGCAAGCTGGCGCGACTCCTCGCCCATCCCGTCGTCACGACCGTCATCTTCGTGGGCAGCCTCTACGCCTTGTACTTCACGCCGGTCTTCGACTTCCTGATGCGCAGCTGGTGGGGAAACGTCGTCATGCTCCTGTTCTTCCTGAGCACGGGACTGCTGGCGTTCGGCGGTGCCTTCGCCCTCGGTCCGTGGCCGCACCGGGCGTCGCCTCCGGCACGGCTGGCGGAGCTGGTCGTGCCCGGACCACTGCATGCCTTCTTCGCGGTGGCGCTGATGATGGCCAGCACCCCCGTCGTCCGGACCTTTGCGAACCCGCCGCCGGGCTGGGGCATCGACGTCATGACCGATCAACTGGCGGCGGGGAACATCGTCTGGGGCTTCGGGGAAGTGCCCAGCATCATCGCTGTCGCCATCGTCTACCTCCAGTGGACCCGCTCCGAGGAGACGTTGACGAAGGTGAGCGATCGTCGGGTCGACGCCGACCTCGAGGCCTACAACGCACACCTTCGCAGGTTGGCCGAGGACTCGCCCCGCGGGTGATTCGGGGGGCTGGGTGTCAGTGTCCGTCCGCCGGTGTTGAAGTCGGCCAGCTGCCGGTCATCGCCGACAGTCGAACCGACCCACCGGCTCCGGTGACGCACTCGACCGCCGGGCCGGGTCGCTGCTGTCGGCCATGCCGGCCTCATCGATCACGTAAAGGGTTCCGCGGCCGCGATCACGTGCAGCCGGGGCGGAACGTCGACGCGCCGGTGATCAGCGCGTGGTCGAACGTGCCCAGGCTGCCGGTGTCGGCGCCGACCTGCTTGCTGCGGACTGTGGCCGCCGCGGCGAGGACCAAGCCGACCACATCACCTGGCGGGCCGCCAAGCCGCGGCCAGCGCCCGTGCTGCTGTGATCCGGCCGCGGTCCCTTCTGCCCCGAATCATGGCCGGCCGGGTTTGCTCCGCCGGTGGTCAGAAAGACACGGGAAGTCTCTCGACGCCGTAGACGAAGGAGAGCCGACGCCAGGGGAGCTGGCCTTCGGGGACGGCGAGGGCCAGATTTGGGAAGCGGCGGAACAGCGCGGGCAGCACGATGCGCAGTTCCAAACGGGCGAGCTCGGCCCCGATGCAGCGGTGCATCCCGTGCCCGAACGCCAAGTGCCCGCCGCCGGTGGGTGCGCGGGTCGGGTCGAAGCGATCCGGGTGGGGGCCCGCCCAGGCCGGGTCGCGGTCGGCGCCGCTGAGCGATACCGCGACGATGTCGTCCTTCCGGACAGGGCAGCCGAAAAGCTCCAGGTTCTGCTTGGCGAAGCGGGGGAACGCCACCTGGACGACCGTCAGATAGCGCAGGAGTTCCTCCACCACGCGATCGACCTCATCGGGGGAGCCGTCGCGTACGAGGTCGGCGTGCGCGGGATCCCGCAGTAGCACCGCGGTGCCCATCGAGATCGTGCTGGCGGTGGTCTCGTAGCCGCCGGTGATGATTCCGTCGACCACGCCGGCGAGATCGTTGTCGGAGATGGTCTCACCTTCGGCCCGCAGGATGCGCCCGATCAGCCCGGAGCCGGGTTCCCGGCGCTGGCGGGCCACCACGCCGAGCAGCATCCGCTTCTGCTCGGAGATCGCGCCCAGCGAGGCGGCGGTGCCGCCGGTGGCGTCGAAGCGCTGGGTCCCCAGCCGGACGAAGGCCTCGTGGTCGGCGTCGTCGAGGCCGAGGAGCTCGCAGATTACGTCCATGGGTACACGGGACGAGACGTGCGCGGCCAGGTCCGCCGGCGATCCGGCGGCAACGAGCTCATCGAGCCGGCGGGCCACGATCGTCTCGATCATCGGCTCGAGCTTCGCCAGCCGGGCCCGGGTGAACTCCGGGGCCACGAGCTTGCGTAGCCGGGTGTGCACCGGTGGATCGGTGAAGCCCAGCCCGCCCACGTCCGCGGTGGAGTCGGGGCCGGCGTCGCGGAACAGATGCCGCATGTCGTTGCTGTAGGAGTCGCCGTCGGCGAGGACGGCGCGGGCCTCCTCGTAGCCGGTGACGAGATGGACGGCGAAGCCGAAGGGCAGGTCGAGCCGCTGCACCGGGCAGCGCGTGCGTAACTCGGCGAGTTCGGCGACCGGATCCGTACCGGTGCGCAACAGCGGCAGCCGCGCACCTTCCGGAAGGATGGTGAGCTCGGAGAGGTCGAGGTCGCTGCTGCGGATCCGCCGCTCCACCAGGCGGCCCAGCCACGCCGTCGCCAGCGCCCGTGGGCCGCGCCGGCGCCGCACCCGACTGGGGAGCTCAGACGTCGGGGGGGCCGGTGCCCCGCGGCGGCCAATCCCGCCCGTGGGGAGAAGCAAGGGCAGGCGTGGTGAGAGATCGCTTCTGGGCATGGTTCCTCGTCGTCGTGGCTCCGCCGGATGCTGCGGGTCGAGCGAAGCGCGCAACCGGGTCGAACGTCGAGCGGCGGTGAGGCTGCGACCGTCGAGCGACTGGCTTCGACTGGCGGCCACCCCGAACCGCTGCGAGGTCCGGTAGCCGCTTCAACGTACGTTGGCGTCGGCTTGCTCAGCGCGAGGCGAGCGAATCGGCGTGGCGTCGGGACGACTGTGCCCAGCATCGAGGCGGCGAAGATCAGTAGCTTGCGAGGACGCTGAAGAGGCGGCTGATGCCGTCGCAGAACGGCTGCTCGTGGCCGGCCTGGCTGACACGGTCACAAGGGTTGGCGCGGTGATCATAGGTTCTGCCACCGCGCAGTTCGGTGAGGCTGACACTCGATCAACAGACCGGCACGCTGACCCGCAACCGGCTAGTTGTGCCGGAGGTCGCTACCGTCTGGGGGTGACCCGAGAGCAGGTGCTGGACGTCTCCGCGGCGCTGCAGGCTCACAGCGAGCATCCCCTCGCCCGGGCGTCCTGGCCACGGTTTCCGGCGTCACACCGGCCGACAGCGTCGAGGCCGCCGTCGGACCCGGGGTGGGCGGCCGCCCGGCGCGACTGGCAGTCCGGGCTGGATCGGGGCCGAGGAGCGGGCCGGTGACGTGCGGCGGATGCAGCACGCCGGCGCCACCGCAGTGCTGATCGAGGTCGACGGGCAGCTCGGCGGGCGCGGCGAGCTGCGCCCGGAGGCGGCGGAGGTCGTCGCCCAGCTCCGCCGCGATGCGTACACCGCGGCCATGCTGACCGGCGACAACACCGCCACCGCCACCGCCATGACCCGGGCACGGAAGTCGGGCATCGAACACGCGCACGCCGAGCTGCCCCCGGAGAACAAGGCATGCCGGGGCGCAGAGGTGCGTGGTCAGCGGCGCACCGCGATGGTCGGTGACGGCGTCAACGACACCCCATCCTGGGGCCCGCGATGGGCGCGGTGGGCACCGATATCGCCGGCATCCGTCGAGTTGACCGGCGTCGTCTGGTGACCGGCGCCGGGGGCTCCGGCCCGGGGCGGGTCCGGCCGGTCCGTCGACGACTGTGGGTGGCGGCCGTCGCGGCAGGAGTTGCGGCGGTGGACCTCACCGCGAAGGCCTGGGCGCAGGAGCAACTGTCGGCGACCGGGGTGGACCTCGGGCCGGTGGATCTGCGGCTGGGCTACAACCCCGGTGTGGCGTTCTCCGTCGGCGCCGAGGCTCCGGCCTGGCTGATCATTGCCGTCACGGCTGTGATCACTGCGGGGGTGGCGGTGATCGCCTGGCGCGCGGCTCGTCACGGCGGCCGAGCCCAGCTGGCCGCGCTGGCCCTCATCTTGGGCGGCGCGGTGGCCAACCTCGCCGATCGGGCTACGGACGGCGTCGTCACCGACTATCTGCACACCGGCTGGTGGCCTACGTTCAACCTCGCCGACACCGCGATCGTCATCGGTGCACTGTTGTTCGCCGTGACGGCCTGGCGCGGTGAGGCAGCGCAGGAGCGGCTCGCCCGCTCGGACGCCGCTGGGAAGCCGCCAACGGATCCGGGTTCCCCCTCCGGCCGAGAGGCAGCGTGACTCGCCGCTGACCCGCCCGGCAGTGCGGGGTGTGATCGGCCCGGTGCGCTTGTGGGCGTGGCGGTGTACCTGTGGAGGACCTCGCCTGGCTCTTGCGGGGACGGGACGGTCCTCGAGGACGTCGTCGATCTCGTCATGGCTGAGTCCGGCGATTATTGGTCGGGCAGCTGTGGGCGCCGGGACTCCAGATCCGCGGTCGGGGACCTTGGTGACGACTCGTGCGCGGGCGCGCCGAGGTGGTGGGGGGTGGGGGTTGGTGACACGCAGGTAACCGGATCAGGCCGCGACGTCGAAGTCAGCAGCGGGTGCGGCCGGTTGCGGCGACTGCCCGGCGGTGCGTCGGCAAGAGGCGGTGTGACTCCTTCGTCGAGGCCTCGTTCAGAGCCGGCAGATATGGTCGGCGATGGCTGGATGTGCGCCTGTACTCGGGAAGGTAAGTGCCGCCGCGCGGCAGGAGCGGCGTCACCTCGTCGTCCGCCAGCTGTCCGACGTAGCAGGCGAACACGCGCGGCGGCCATCACGCGGTCGATGCTCGTTCACCAGGCCAGCGGGCCCAGGCGCACCAGCGAGCAGTGGCTGGTGTTGAGCAGCCGAATCTTCCTGAGCTCGTAGCGGGGAACGTCGGGCACGAAGCAGACACCGACCTGGTCCAGTGGTGGGCGGCCGTTGCCGAAGTCGTCCTTGACCACCTACTGCGAGAACGCCTCGATGGTGGTCCGGTCCACCATGCTGCTGGGCCAGGCGACCCGGTCGGCGATGTAGCAGGGGCCATCGTGGTCGTGAGGGGTGCGGGAACTCGAGTGGTGCCCGGCCCTGGAATCACATCAGTGAAAATCGCAGCCGTGACTGGTGAGAACTGTGAGGCAGTTCGCGCGGCGTGTCGAGGGCCGACGCGCCCGACAGAGGGTCACGAGAGAGTCACGGGCTGCTTGTATTACGGAGCCGAGCTCCCCTTCGGCGGTGCGCAGACAGACGGGCAGATGCATGAATAATCGCTTAGGCCGGGAGGCCCCGACCGGCCTTCTGGTTGCGGTTTCTCCGCCCGCCCGTCACGGCGAGCCCCGGCGCCGGTACACCTCAGCAGGTGCGACCCGCCGGCCGGCGCTCCTCCTGGCGGCCCTGGTCGCCGGAGGGATCGGCGCGGCGGGTCTCGATCTGACCGACGCGCCGGCGGCTTCGGCCGAGGCGACGTCGGTACTCGAGGCCCAGCAGGCGCTCCTGGGCGAGGACGACGATCTCGAGGTCATGCCGCAGGCGTCGGTCACCGTGGCCGAGGCCCAGGTGCGACTGCAAGAGGTGGCTGCCTCGCGCGCGGCCCGTGCCGAGGCGGAGGCCGCCGCGATCGAGGCGGCCCGGCCGAAGACCGTGTTCCCCATCGACGGGGCCAGGCTGACCAGCAGCTTCGGGCCCCGCTGGGGCACTACTCACCAGGGCTTGGACCTTGCCGCCCCCATGCTGACCCCGGAGTATGCGGCGGCGGACGGTGTCGTCCTCAGGGCTGGGTCAGCCAGTGGCTTCGGTTTGGCGGTCTACATCCTTCATGACAACGGAGACGTCACCGTCTACGGCCACATGGAGAAGGTCCTGGTCGAGGCGGGGCAGTACGTCGACGCCGGCGAGACCATCGCGCTGGTCGGCAGCCGAGGACAGTCCACCGGCCCACATCTGCACTTCGAGGTGTACGAGGGCGGGCTGGAGGGCAGCCGCGTGGATCCCATGGGCTGGCTTCGGGAGCGAGGTGTCGACGTCGACTCCGCCCTCTAAGCACGTCGCCCGCTGGATGCGAGGTGGGTCTCTCTTCGATCCGTCCACGCCCTCGAGGTCCCTCTTGCTCGCATCGGACCACCGTCAAGAGGCCGTTGAAGCAGTGTGTTCCCGTAGTCCGCTGACGGGTGTGGTCCCGCGCCACCCTGAGATCCGCACCCGGCGGTCCTGCTCCGCGTGCCCAACGGCGCCCTGACGTAGTTGGCCTCCGCGTACGGCGGCCGTGGTTGCCGCAGATCCTCCTGGTGCGGTACGCCGCCGTCGTGCCGTCCGCCAGCGGCGACCGGACTTGGCCCGGAGGACCGGGTAGGCGGTGATCCGAAGAAGTCAGCGACCTATGTGTCATCCGCGAGTGTCCCAGTTGTTCATCGCCTTCGTCGACTTCCCGGTCGCCCACTGGCACAAGATCTGGACGACCAATCCGCTGGAGCGACTGAACAAGGAGGTCAAGCGGCGCACCGACGTCGTCGGCACCTTCCCCGACGACGCCTCCCTGCTCCGACTCGCCTCCTGCGTGCTCATCGAGGCCACGACGAGTGGCAGATCGACGACCGCCGCTACCTCTCCGAAGCCTCCATGGCCCTGCTCACACCGTCGCAGCCCACCGCCCTCGAGCCCCGACGCACCGAGTCCCACCCGGAGGTCGACAGGTCCGCCCTGCAGGCGGCATAGTCGCCGACCACCACAGAGCATCAGGTGGCAGTGGCACCACGTCACGGGACGCGACCTCAATGGCCGGAGCGATACGCAGTTCGGCGATGGGCAACATCCACGACGGTCACCGTGTGGATGTCCTCGTCGATGCGGTAGATGACCCGGTAGGTGCCGCGGCGCGCGCTGTGCCGGTCCTCCAACGGGGGACGAAGCCGCTTGCCGACCCGATGCGGGTTGTCCAGCAGCGGGCCGGTGATGAACTCGTAGGCGGCCGCGGCGACGGCCTCGGGCAGGTTCTCGGTGAGCTGGCGGCGGGCGGTCGGCGTGATCGCCAGGTCGTAGTCCGCCGGCTCCTCGGTCACGAACCGGAGCCGAGACGCCGACGCATGGCCGCGTCTAGCTCCTCGCGCGTCTCGACTTCGCCACTGGCCAGCTCGGCATCCGAGGCGTGCAGCCGCCGCATCGTGTCGGCATCGGCCAGGATCTCGATCGTCTCCTCCAGCGACTCGAGGTCATCCGTCGCCACCAGGACGGCCGACGGCTTGCCGTGGACCGTCACGTAGACCCGCTCATGCTGGCCGCTGACCCGGGCCACCAGGGCCGACAGGTGCGTCTTGGCGTCCGCCAGCGACAAAGTTGTCATAGTCAGAAGTATGACCAGATACGGGCGCTTCGTGCCAGAAGCACACCATCACCGGCCCTGGGGGGCGACCCATCTGGTCATCGACGTTCAGGCGGTCGCGTTGGTCAGGTGAGGCGGCTGCCCTGTGGTGCCACCATGGTGGCCTAACGATGGCGTTCAGGGTCGTCCGCGGAGGTGCGCAGACGACGACGCAGCCTTCCGACCTGCGCAAATGAACTCTGGCGTACCGCCCCGGACCCCCCTCAGCCGCCCTGGCAGTGTGGGGGTCAGGGGTTCGAGTCCCCTCAGCTCCACCCCGATGACCAGGCCGTTCCCCTTCCGGGGAGCGGCCTGAGTCGTCTCTGGTTGCAGTTGTGGTTGCAGTTCGCCCACCCTCACCTGGCAGCAGCAGGGCGCCCATCCGGTCGGCAGCCTCGCGGGCGAGGGCCGGCATGACGTGGCTGTAGATGTCCATGGTGGTGCGCATCTGGCTGTGGCCGAGCAGCTCCATGACCACGCGTGGGTGCACGTTCTCGCTCAGCAGGAGGGTGGCGGCCGTGTGCCGGCCGTCGTGCAGCCGGACGTGCCGGACGCCGGCCGCCTTGAGCAGCCGGGTCCAGTCGTCGTGGTCGGTCTTCTTGTCGATCGGCCGGCCGTTCGGCTGGGCGAAGACCAGGTCCTCGTCGTGCCACTCGGAGCCGGCCAGCATCCGCTCGCCGAGCTGGCGGGCCCTGTGCTCGTGCAGGGCAGCGACGAGCGGCAGCGGGAGTGCCAGGGTGCGCTGGCTGCGCCGGGTCTTGGGCCCTTCGTAGATGAGTCCGCCGCCCCGGACGCGGTGGATGCTCCGCCGGACCCTGAGGGTGTTATTGAGCAGGTCGACGTCCTTCCACTGCAGCGCGAGGGCCTCGGACTGCCGTAGGCCGAGCGCGAGGGCGACGGTCCAGCGGGCGGAGTTGCGCACATGAGCCGCGGCTTCGAGGACGGCGCGGGCCTCCCCGAGGTCGAGGGCGGTGGCGATGTCGCTCGGGCGCTGGGCCGGCGGGTCGACGAGGGCGGCGACGTTGCGGGGGACGTGTCCGCGCTGGACGGCGACGGTGAGCGCCCGCGACAGGATGCGGTGATGGCGCAGCACGGTGGCGGGGGAGTAGCCGGCATCGAGGAGCGCGGTGTAGAGCTGGTCGAGGTTCTCGGGCCGCAGCCGGCCGAGGCGGTGCCGGCCGATGCCGGGGATCAGGTGCTTGCGGACGGCCGACTCGTAGCTCTCCAGCGTCCGCTGTCGCACCCGGCGCGGGGCGATGGTGGTCAGCCAGTGCTCGAGCCACTCGGCGACGGTGGGAGTAGACGTCTCTGTGATCATCCCGGAGTCGCGCTTGCGCTCGAGCTCGCGGACCTTCGTGACCACCACGCCCCGGCTCTTGCTGCTGACGTGCCGGCGGTCGAGCTTGCCGGCGAGCGTGAACCCGACGGAGACGTAGCCGTGCCAGCGCCCGTCGGCGCCCTTGTAGATCGTCGACTCGCCGTTCGACGCGCGTCCCGCCATCGGCTATCCCTCCGCGCTCTTCAGGAGGATCAGCGTCGCGGAGCCCTTGGGGGAGAGGCAGGCGCGCTGTGGATTCATGCGGCGTCCGGCGAAGGATGTGGACGGGACGGGGAAGCCTCAAGACGACGGACGTAACGCTGGAGCTCTGCCTGCGATAGCCGGCAGCTGCGGCCGATGTGCACGGGACGCAGCTCCCCGCTCTTCATGAGCGCGTACACCGTCGTGCGGCCGACGCGGAGGACTTCTGCCGCCTCCTCGGGCGTGAGGAGAAGCCGTCCGGCCGCCATGACGTCGCGGAGCGGCTGCGGATCACCCATGTCGACATCTCCCGGATCAGTGGCGTCGCTGCTTGAAGGCTGCTGCACGACGGTGGGGGAACGGCCTCCCGAACATCTCCTGTGCCTCTCCTGTGGCGCGCGCACCGAGCGGTGACCGCTGCCGACCTGAGGCGCGAGCACGTGCCCCTCGTTACTGCAGAGCTGCTGCAGCATCAGTCAGCGCAAGCGGGGAGCGCCGGTGAGGTGGGCGCGTCTCCTGTAACTCTCCAGTAAGGGCTGGAGAGCCCGCGCCAGGGCGGGCAGGTCCCGGTCGTAGACCCGCCCGTCGTTCAGTTGGCCGGCGAGCTCGCCGAGCAACCCGGGCCAGTCGCGGCGGGTGGGCGCGAGAGGCACCAGGACTTCGACGCGCCGCTCGACGAGCTCCACCGCGGATAGACCAGAGGCAGCGGCTCTGGCCTGCTCCCACGCCCCGTGCCGGCAGGTGGCCGAGCACCACTTCGGGATAGGCCCTCGACTTCCGGGAGTGACGGGTCCACGGCACCAGCCACACGCCGTCGCCGCGATCCTCCGCTCCGGACCGTGCAGGTCCGCTGCGGCCAGCTTCGAGTCTGCCTCCCGGGTCGTCCGCTGGGCTTGCTGACGCCGTTGCCGCTCGCGCTCCCGCCGTTGGGCTCGGTACTCGGGGCTGCCGCTGGTTCCCATGCCGTTAAGCCTCCGGACGAGTCTCCAGTAACCCGTCACCACGAATCGGCGAGCCCGAGGTGCATAAGGTGTGTCCCTTCCTGATCTTGTAGTCCTCGAGTCCGCTAGCTCGTTCGCTCAGTCGGTGTGGCGGACACGGCGCCTCGACGCACAAATCTCCCTCAACCGTGCCGATATGGGGATAGGGACCCGGGCCGCGATCGCGAGCGAGCACACCTACGCTCGCCTCCAGGGAACGACCCAGAACGACTCGGCGCCGGAAGGGGAGGCTGCGCAGATGCCATGGGGTGATCACAGCGCGGCGGCCTCTGCCTCTGGGTATCTGTACCAGACGTCCTGGGCACTGCTCGAGCTGCTACGACAGGCGCCGCACCGGCCGGACCAGGCGATCACCGTGGAAATGCACGACGACATTGCCTGGGAAGACGCATCCGGCAGCGCTACAGAGCTGCTCCAAGCGAAACTGCACAGGAAGGCCACCGCCGGCCTCGGTGACAAGGACACCGACGTTTGGAAGACGCTCGGGAACTGGATGGCCCGCGCAGATGCCCCAGACCCCAACGGCGCCGACCTAGCTCTGGTTACCACCTCGATCGCACAACCAGGCACCGCCGCGTACTTGTTGCGCCCCGACGCCGCCACCCGCGACGTGCCCGGTGCAGTCAAGCTCCTGGAGCAGGCCGCCGAGGACTCGAAAGCTCAAGGAACCGAAGCGGCCCGCGCAAAGTTCCGCGACCTCTCACCGGCCGCCAGGATGCACCTGCTAGCCAAGGTCCGGGTACTGGACGGCGCCACCCAACCGCAAGACATCGACGCTGCTGTGCGCTTGGCGCTGACGCTGGTCCTACCACAGGGCGAGCAGGCGCAAAGTCGGTTCGTGGCCGAGGTTCGCCGCTGGTGGGACAGAGTGGCCGTCGACATGCTGGCCGGCCGCCGAGGCGCCCTCGAGGTTGGACAGCTCCAAGCGTTTCTCCAGGACCTTCGTAACGGCTTTGGGTCCGACAGCCTATGGACGACGATCGAGCGCGAGGACGTCGCTGAGGCGGACATCGCGCAGTACGACGATGCGCGCTTCGTCGGCCAGATGAACTTGGTGTCTTACCCGCGGGACAACCTGCGCCGCGCGGTCATTGACTACCACCGCGCCATTACGCAGGAGACTCAGTGGCTGGACGACAGTCTGCTCGAGCTCCATGAGCTGCGCCGGTTCGAGGAGAACTTGCGTGACGAATGGGCTCGCGCGTTCACCGACATGCTCGACGATGTGACAGGAGGCGTCGGCGAGTACGACCCCACCACCATTGGCGAGGCCACGAAAGTTGCAGCCGGGAAACGGCTACTGAGGGAGCTGCTTGACTCCACTTCGGTGACAATACGCAAGCACTACGACGACCCGTTCTTCGCTCGAGGCAAGCGCCATGAGCTCGCGAACCGGTCTGGGCAAGCCGGGATCGGCTGGCATCCGGACTTCGCCACACGCCTGCAAGCAGTGGTCGCGACCGCCTGATCGAGGCACGGTCGTGACGGCAGATTCTAGGGCCTGCGAACGAATTCGCGACGACACCCCACCATGGCAGGATGACTTTCCGTGACCACTTGGCGGGAGCGCTCACCGGCGCAGGCCGCGATGCTAAACCCGGCGCTGCTCGCACTCGTGACTGCCGCGGCCGCGAGCGAGTACGAACGGGCTGAAGGCGGGCCGATGCCGTGGCCGCTGGCTTACCTGATCGCTCCGATGGTGCTCCATCGCGGAACCCGCGACGCGCTGCCGCGCGACACCAGGACGCACCTGGCTAACTGGCTAGCGGCTCACCCCGTTGAGCACGCGGGCTTCTCGCGTCGATCGCACGCGCTAGCCGGCGTGGTCCGCGAAGGGATCCGGTTCGGGCTGGCGCACTCGGTGCTGACCGTCGACGACCTCGGCCGCGTCTCCGGCAATGTCAACGTCCGGTCCGCGCGCGGCACCGAAACCGGCGAACTCATCAGCAGGGCTGGCTTCGTGGGCAAGTGGCTCACCAAGATCGACCAACCGGCTACCGCGTTCGTTCTGCTGGGCGTGACACCCTAACCGCCGTGCAACTCCTGGCGATCACCATCTACAACGCCGACGGCCGAACGCGCACCGTCGATTTCGTGCCCGGCGCCCTCAACATCGTCACCGGCGAATCACAGACAGGGAAGAGCGCCCTGCTCACCATCGTCGAGTACTGCCTGGGTCGGTCGCAGGTTCTCGTCCCGGTCGGCCCGATATCGGACACCGTCGTCTGGTACTCGGCACTGTGGCAGCTCGACGACGGGCGTGCATTCGTCGCTAGACCCGCGCCGGCGAAGGGCAAGGCCAGCACGACTCTGGCCATGCTCGAGTTCGGTGCCGACTTGACGCCACCGCCGCTGGAGGAGCTGCGGGCAAATATCGATACTCGCGCCCTGCGTGAGCAGCTTGGTCGTCATATCGGTATCGAAGAGAACGTTACCGAGCCAGGTCCCGGGTCCCTGCGGCAGCCACTGGAAGCCAATCTCAGCCACGCTGCGCTGCTGTGCTTGCAGGGTCAGAACGAAGTCGCCAGCTCCACGACGCTGTTCCACCGCCAAGGTGAGCAGGGCATTGACCAGGCCTTGCGTGACACCATCCCGTACTTCCTAGGTGCAGTCGACCGCGACGACGCGTTGAAGAGGGCCCAACTGCGCGACGCAAAGCGGACCCTGACACGCCTGAGTAACGAGCTGGAGCGCGCCGAAGCCGCGGCAGCCACTATCGACGTCGAACTTCAGGGGATGTTCACCGAGGCCCGCGCCGTCGGCCTGATATCGGATGCCGTGGCAGGAGCCGCCGCCGACAACATCGCGACCGCTGACCGTGGCGAGGTCATCCGCTTACTGCACGCAGCCCGCACGGCGCAGCAGACTTCCCAGCCGCTGCTCGATACGGTGGCCCAGGATGAGCGGATCGCCCTGGTCGCTGAACGTGACGAACTGCGGGCACGCTTGCGCCGAGTCCTCGACGACCGGGCACTGCTCCTCAGCGAGTCGCAGGCGGCCGGCGGCTTCGCTGGTGCTCTCGAGCAGCAGGTCGAGCGGCTAGCCGCCGTGGAGCTCCTAGCCGCCACGGGAACGGCCGGCGTTGACGGTGATGCTCACCGCAATGATGGCCTCCGCCCGGCACTGGAGGACGAGGCTTGTCCCGCGTGCGGACAAGAGCTCGCAGAGCCAGACCCCACAGCAGAAGCATTGCGCACCGGGCTGGAGGCGCTCCGGACGGAAGTTGGTGCGCTGACGGGCGCCCGCCCAACACGCCGCCGAGCCCTTGCCGAGTTAGACCAAGAGGCCGAGCGCCTCCGCGGTGAGCTTCGGGTTAGGCAGTCTGCGGTGTCGAGTCTTGAGCGCGCCGCCGACGTCGCCGACGGTGCCGACGCGAGTCAGCGCGACTTCACTCGGGGACGCATCGATGCGTTCCTCAGCCGCGCTGCGCTTACCGACGACGTCCATCTCGACGTGCTGCGCCAGCGCATCCAGCAGGTCGGGGAGACGATCGCGGCGCTTGAAGAAGATCTTGACGGCGACAACGACCGTGAGCAGCTCACCTCGCGCCTGTTCACGATCGGTCGCGACATGAGCGCCTACGCGACACTTCTCAACCTAGAGCACAGCGGTGACAGCGTCCGCCTCGACCTCGCCCGGCTGACTGTCGTCACCGACACACCGACTGGCCCTACGCCACTATTTCGCATCGGTAGCGCGGCCAACTGGATCGGCTACCACCTCACCGCCCATCTCGCCCTGCACCGCTTCTTCACCCTGCAGAACCGGCCCGTCCCGCGCCTCTTGATGCTCGACCAGCCCACCCAGGCGCACTACCCATCGGACGCTGACAACGAGAGTGGAGAGCCGGGAAACGACGCCGACAGGGTCGCGGTCCGGGCGATGTTCGAGCTGATGCGAGACGTAGTAGAAGAACTGGCTCCGCGCTTCCAAATCATCGTCTGCGACCACGCCGACCTGCCCGAGCAGTGGTTCCAAGGACGCGGTACGGCACAAGTGGCGAGGGGGCGTCAAGCTCATCCCCAGTGACTGGATTGCGGATGCAAAATAAGACGAAATGAAGAGTACTGCGCCTATGCGCCTTAGTGCTGGAGTGAACGCCTCCCGGCCTTTTCGGTCACGCCTGATCGTGGTGCAGTGAAGCGACCGGCCGCCGCCGCTTCTTTAGGGGGCAGCGTCGACCTCGATGATCCGGCTGGCGGTGCGCGAGCTCCGATCTCCGGAAGCTGTCGCCCCCGCGTGCCAGCATGCGCACACCATCGGTGACTAACGGGGGGACCTCATGTTGGCGCTTGCTACCGCGGTGATCGGCCTGGTCCCGACGGCGCTCACCAGGGAGGTGGAGAGGGAGCCGCTGACGTCCGCCGTGGCCGTCGGCGGACTGCTGACCCTCGGCGCCGCATTCACCGATCCGCATGCGCCCACGCAGGTCTTGGCGAACATCGTCAGCCCTCTCGGGCACGGCATCACCCCCGCCCTCGAGCACGCCCACACGTGGCTGACCGGCCAACCGGTGACGTGGGTTTTCACCGTGTTGCTTGTGGTCGGCGGCGTCCTCTCCTACGTCAAGGCAGTCCGCGCGGCCGCTCGGTTGCCGTTCCAGCTTGCGGAGATTCGTTACAGTGAACCGCCCCGGGTTCAGTGGAGGCTGGGTTCTGCCGGTTGGTCCTCGGTAAGGCCGGCGATCGAACGGTAGTGGTTGTCCTCGTACTCGACGGGC
>NZ_SSXA01000082.1 GCF_021698975.1 Blastococcus sp. KM273128
ATACGGGGCCGTTCCACCGCTACACGGGCAGTGGTCCCCCGAGGGCCAGCGCCAGGGCGGCGCCGGCCAGCAGCGGCGGGCCGAAGGGCACGGTGCTGCGCCAGCCCGCCCGCCCGGTCACCACCAGCGCCAGCGAGACGAGGGCCCCGGCGACCAGGCCGAGGAAGAGCCCGGCGAGCAGCAGGCCCCAGCCCGCCCAGCCGAGCACCAGCCCCAGGACACCGAGCAGCTTGACGTCGCCGAACCCCAGGGCCGCGGGCGCGGCCAGCCGCGCGGCTCCCGACAGGAGCAGGGCGGCCGCACCCGCGACGAGGGCCCGGAGCAGCGCCGGCCAGGTGCCCAGCACCGCGGCGTCGGCGAGCAGGGCCACCCCGCACACCACGGCCGCGGGGAGGAGCACGCGGTCGGGCAGCCGGTGCGCGGCGAGGTCGACGCCGGCCAGCACCACAGCGGTGCCCGCGGCCCACGCCAGGGCGAGCGTGGCCGGGCGGAGCCCGCCCAGGAGCACCGCGGCGGCCAGCAGCCCGGCGGTGAGCGCCGCGGTCAGCGCCACCCGCGCCGGCGTGGGCGTGGCGCCGTCGTCCCGGGCGGCCAGCCGGACCGTGCCGCGCGCCAGGACGGGCCCGAGGACCGTCCCGGCGACCACCGCGACGCCGGCGAGGACGGCGTGGGACACCTCCACGGCGGGCGGCTCAGCGGGCGTCGAGCGCAGCGCGCATCGCGCCGATGGGTGCCGGCCGCCCGGTCATCAGCTCCACCTGCGCGGTGGCCTGCCAGAAGAGGACCTCCAGCCCGCCGATCACCGCGCCCCCGGCGGCGGAGACCCGCTCGGCCAGCGGGGTGGGCCAGGGCGCGTAGAGGACGTCGAGCACCGTCTGCCCGCGGTGCCACTCCAGGGCCGCGACGGCCGGCTGCCCCGCGACCGGGACGGTGCTGACGACGACGGGCGCCTCGACCCGCGCGCCGGCCAGCGGCAGCACCCGCGCCGTCACACCGAGCGTCTCCAGGACGCGCACCACGTCAGCGGCCCGGGCCGGTTCGCGCACCACGACGTCCACCTGCCCGGCACCCAGCGAGGCCAGGGCCACCGCGGCGGCGGCCGCCGTCCCCCCGGCACCGAGCACCGCCGCGTGCCCCACCTCGTCGACGCCGGCGACCTGCAGCGCGGTGCCGACGCCGGCGACGTCGGTGTTCTCGGCCCGCCAGCCGGCCGGGGTGCGCACGAGGGTGTTGGCCGCGCCGAGCAGCCGCGGGAGCGGCTCCACCACGTCGGCGACCGCGACGGCGGCCTGCTTGCACGGCATCGTCACCGAGAAGCCGCGCCACTCCTCGCCGAGCCCGGCCAGCAGCTCCGGGAGGTCCTCGGCTCCCACGTCGAGGGCGTCGTAGCTCCACGCGGAGAGCCCCAGCGCCGCGTAGGCGGCGCGGTGCAGCAGCGGGGAGAGCGAGTGGCTCACCGGCCGCCCGAGCACCGCCGCCCGCTGCGGCCGGTCAGCCACCGCAGCCGAGGCCGGCGTCGGCGCACCGCTGGCGGGCCGCCTGGAACTCGGCGTAGTCGCTGGTGAAGAAGTGCGCCCCGTCCTGCGACTCGAGCACGTAGTACAGGAGGTCACCCGTGCTGGGGGCCAGCGCCGCCTCGAGGCTCGCCTCGCCCGGCGAGCTGATCGGGGTCGGCGGCAGCCCGCGCCGGTTGCGCGTGTTGTACGGGTTGTCGCTCTGCAGGTCGGTGACGGTCAGCTCGTTGCCGCTCTTGTCCAGGCCGTAGGCCAGCGTCGCGTCGATGCCGAGCGCGATCCCGGCGTCCAGCCGGTTGTAGATGACCTGCGCGACGTCGGGCCGCTCCTCGTCGAGCCGGGTCTCGGACTGGATCATCGAGGCGACGGTGACCACCTCGCCGGGCGTGCGCCCGAGGGCGGCGGCCCGCTCCTCCAGCTGCAGCCGGGCAGCGACCTCGTTGAAGGTCTCGACCATGCGCTGCAGCATCTGCTGCGGGGTGGTGCCGGGCTCGAAGTCGTAGGTCGCCGGGAACAGGTAGCCCTCCAGCTGACCGCCGGCGTACGGGGGCAGCGGCAGCGCCGCGGGATCGGCCGCGGCCTCCAGCTCCGGCAGCGGCGTGCCGGTCTGCTCGGCGAGCCGGGCGAGGACCTGGTCCACGGTGAAGCCCTCGGGCACGGTCACCCGCGAGACCTGGCGGGAGGCCGGGTCCAGCAGCAGGTCCAGGGCTCCCTGGCCGCTCATCTGCAGCCGCAGGGAGTAGACGCCGGGCTGGATGCCGGTGGCCGCGGGCTCGTCCTGCGCCGCGTCCACGAAGGGGCCCGTGGAGGCGATGACGTCGGCGTCGACCAGGGTGCGGGCGATGTCGGTGAGCGTGTCGCCCTGCTGCACCCGCACGTCGACGCTGCCGGTGCCGGGGCCCGCGTAGTCCTGGGCATCCGGGTCGAGCATGCCCAGGAGCTGCTGGCCGGCGATCACGATGCCCACGACCATGGCGCCGAGGATCAGCAGGGCCAGCCCGATCGCCAGGGGACGGCGGCGCCGGCGGCGGCGCTGCGGGTCCGAGCGCGGGTCGTAGGGCGCGACCGGGATCTCGTCGTCGTGCAGCAGGCCGCCGCCGTCGGCGTCCCCGTGCAGGTCCAGGTCGTCGTGCGGGTGGAACGCGGCCGTCTCGTCCTCGGCGGTGGCGGCCGCGGCGGGCGCGGCGTCGTCGCCCCGGCGCCGGCGCAGGCCGCGTCGCCGCGGCCGGTCGTCGTCGACGTTCGCCCCGATCACGTCCAGGCCGCCGGTCGGGTCGTCCGCGGCGGGGTCGGCCGGCGGCTCGTCGGGCGCGTCGTCCCGCGGCCCGGAGAGCCGGGGGGCGGCGACGGTGGCGTCGTCGTCGTCCCCGCGCGGCCGCAGCCGGTTCCACGCGCCGGCCGGCAGCGGCGGCAGCGGGGCGGAGGGGTGCTGGCGGCCGGGGACGTGGTCGTCGCCGCTGCCGTGCCGGGCGGTCGGGTACCGACCGGCGGGGGCACCCGGCAGGTCCATCGGCCCGGTCGGTCCACCGGAGCGGTCGGCCGGCCGGGGGAACGCCGGCGGGTTGCCGGAGGGGCCCGGCGGGAAACCACCGGCAGGGCTGCCGAAGCCGGTCGGGAACGGCACCGGCATGCCACCGGTCCCGTCGTCGAACGCGTGCCTCCCCCGCCGCGGCCCGCCGGGCGCCGTCACGAGGGCGCCTTCCGGCTGTCCAGGTACTGCTGCAGGATGACCACGGCGGCCGCCTGGTCGATCACCGCGCGCTGCCGGCGGCTGTCGATGCCGCCGTCGCGGAGGTGGCTGGCTGCGGTCACGGTCGAGAGCCTCTCGTCGATCAGGTTCACCGGCACGTCCGGGATCCGGTCGGCCAGTTCCTGTGCGTAATCGGCAGCGTCCTGCGCCGAGGCGCCGGTGGCGCCGGACAGGTGCACCGGCTCCCCCACTACCACCTCTGACACCTCGTGTTCCACCACCAGGGCGGCGAGGCGGTCCAGGTCGGCCCCGTCCTTGGCCCGGCGGAGGGTCTCCAGCGGGCTGGCGAGGGTGCCGGTCGGGTCCGACAGCGCCAGGCCGACCCGCACGGTGCCGACGTCGACGCCGAGCACCCGGCCGCGCGCCCGGCCGGCGCCGGGGCGGCGCGGGGGCACCTGGAGGTGCTCCGGCCAGCCACCGGACAGGTCGATCTCGGTGGTCTCGTGCTTGACCGGGGGGAAGCCCTGGCTCAGGTCGATCTCGGTCGTCGGGTGGTACGTGGGCTGCTCTCCCGTGGTCGGGCGCGGGCGCGCCGGCGGCACCGCCGGCAGGTCGCGCCGCCGGCCACCGACCGGACCGGTGTCCTCGGGGTTGTACTCGGTGTCGGGCACGTTGGTCACCTTCCCGTGGCGGTCGCGACCGCCTGCTCGCCGGCCTGCAGTGCCGCGGGGATACCCGCGGGGTCGGTGCCGCCCCCCTGGGCGACGTCGGACTTGCCGCCGCCGCGGCCGCCGACGGGTGCCGAGGCCGCCTTGAGGACGTCGTTGGCCGACAGCCCGCGGGTGACCGCGGCCGGGTTCAGCGCCGCCACCAACGCCACCTTGCCACCGGACTCCGAAGCCAGCAGCACGACCGCCGGCCGGTCGGCGCCGAGGCGGCCGCGGACGTCCAGCGCCAGCGTGCGCAGGTCGCCACCGGCCAGGCCCGCCGGGGACCCGGTGACGACGGCGACGCCCCCGACGTCCTTCGCCGCCGCCGCCAGCTCGCCGGCGGCGGCCAGCGTCTGCTGCGCGCGCAGGTCGGCCAGCTCGCGGTCCAGGTCCCGCAGCCGCGCGACCATGCCGCCGACCCGCTCGACCAGGCCGTCCTGCGGCGACTTGAGGATCTCGGCGAGCTGCCGCACCAGGTCGCGCTCGCGCGCCAGGTACCGGAAGCCCTCGAGCCCCACCACGGCCTCGACGCGCCGGGAGCCGGAGCCCACCGAGGACTCCCCCGTCAGCGCGAGCGTGCCGATCTGGGCGCTGCCGCGCACGTGCGTGCCACCGCAGAGCTCGCGCGACCACGGGCCGCCGATCTCCACGACGCGCACCTGCTCGCCGTAGGTCTCGCCGAACAGCGCGAGCGCCCCGAAGGCCTGCGCCTCGGGCAGCGTCATCCAGGAGGCGGTGACCCTGTGGTCGGCACGGACGGCGGCGTTGGCGACGTCCTCGATGTCGGTGCGCTGCTGCTGGGTCAGCGCGCCCTGCCAGGCGAAGTCCAGCCGCAGGTAGCCCGGCCGGTTGTAGGAGCCCGACTGCAGCGCCTGCGGGCCGAGCACCTGGCGCAGCGCCGCGTGCACCACGTGGGTGCCCGAGTGCGCCTGGCAGGCCGAGAGCCGCCACTCGCGGTCCACCTCGGCGGTGAGCTCGGCACCGGCGCGCAGCTCGCCCTCGAGCACCCGCACCTGGTGGGCGACCAGGCCCTTGACCGGGCGCTGGACGTCGATGACCTCGGCGCGGCCGCCGTCCCAGGTGAGCAGACCGGCGTCGGCCACCTGCCCGCCGGACTCGGCGTAGAACGGCGTGCGGTCCAGCACCACCCGGGTGATCTCGCCGGGCCCGGCCGGGCGGTCGCCCTCGACCTCGCCCTCGGCGACCACGCCGAGCACCCGGGACTCGGTGCGCAGGGTCTCGTAGGCCCGCCAGTCGGTGGGGCCGTGCTCGGCGAGCAGCTGCCGGTAGGCCAGGACGTCGACCGACCCGGTGCGCTTGGCCCGGGCGTCGGCGCGGGCGCGGTCGCGCTGCTCCTGCATCAGCGCCCGGAAGCCGTCCTCGTCGACGGTGACGCCCTGCTCGGCGGCCATCTCCAGGGTGACGTCGATCGGGAAGCCGTAGGTGTCGTGGAGGGAGAACGCCTGCGCGCCGGAGAGCGTCGGGGCGCCGGCCTGCTTGGCCTGCTGCACCGCGGTGTCGAACAGGGCCGTGCCCGAGGTGAGTGTGCGGCGGAACGCCTCCTCCTCGGCGTAGGCGACCGAGGAGATGCGCGCGAAGTCGGTCTCCAGCTCCGGGTAGCTGGCCTTCATGGCGTCCTTGGACACCGGCAGCAGCTCGGGCAGGGTCGCCTCGTCGACGCCGAGCAGCTTCATCGAGCGGACGGCGCGGCGCAGCAGCCGGCGCAGGATGTAGCCGCGGCCCTCGTTGCCCGGGGTGACGCCGTCGCCGATGAGCATCAGCCCGCTGCGCACGTGGTCGGCCACGACGCGCAGCCGGACGTCCGCGTCGGCGTCCTTGCCGTAGGTGACCCCGGCGAGCTCGGCGGCCCGGCGCAGCACCGGGGCGACCTCGTCGATCTCGTACAGGTTGTCGACGCCCTGCAGCAGGAAGGCCACCCGCTCCAGGCCCATGCCGGTGTCGATGTTCTTGTTCGGCAGCTCGCCGACGACCGTGAACTCCTCCTTGCTCCGGACGTCGGTGAGCTCGTACTGCATGAAGACCAGGTTCCAGATCTCCAGGAACCGGTCACCGGCGGTGTCGACCAACGGGCCGCCGTCGGGGCCGTACTGCGGGCCGCGGTCGAAGTAGATCTCCGAGCAGGGGCCGCCCGGGCCGGCCGCCCCGGTATGCCAGTAGTTGTCCTTCTTGCCCAGCCGCTGGATCCGCTCGACCGGCAGCCCGGCGATGCGGTGCCACGCGTCGGCGGCCTCGTCGTCGTCGAGGTAGACGGTGACCCAGATGCGGTCGGGGTCGAAGCCCAGCCCGCCGTCCTCCAGCCGCCCGGTGATCAGCTCCCAGGCGTGCTGGATCGCCCCCTCCTTGAAGTAGTCGCCGAAGGCGAAGTTGCCGTTCATCTGGAAGAAGGTGCCGTGCCGGGTGGTCTTGCCCACCTCCTCGATGTCGAGGGTGCGCACGCACTTCTGCACGCTGGTGGCCCGCGGGAACGGCGCGGGCTCGCGGCCGGTCAGGTACGGGATGAACGGCACCATGCCGGCGACGGTGAACAGCAGCGACGGGTCGGGCGACACCAGCGAGGCGCTGGGGACGACGGTGTGGCCGCGGGAGGCGAAGTGCTCCAGGAAGCGGCGGCGGATCTCGGCGGTCTGCATCAGGTCTTCTCGGTGTCGGGGGCCGGGGTGGTGCTCGGGACGACCCCGGGGGTCAGAGGTCGGCGGCGTGCGCTCCGCGGCGCAGCGCCGCCGCGTCGCCGGTCTCGGGCAGCGGCGCGTCGAGCCCGGTGCCGGCGCGCAGCTCGAGCTCGCGCTCGGTCATGGCCTCGCGGACGTCGGCGCCGAAGTCGCCGATCGCGTCGGCGAGGTCGCGCAGCCCCTCGGCGATCGAGGCCCCGATGCCGGCCGGCGTCATCTTCTCGGCGGCGGCGGAGAGCTTGCGGACGACGAGCGCCCCGATGGTGATCCCCATCGCGAGCCAGAACAGCCGGCGCATCAGGCGGCCCGCCGGGCGGAGCGCCGGGCGCGGCGCGCGGCCTTGTCGCGGGCGGCGGCGTCGGCGATCGCCTGGCCCTCCCGCTTCTTCTTGGCGGCGCTGCGGACGCCGTAGCTGAAGGCGGCCACCTTGATCAGCGGGCTGCCCAGGGTGGCGGCGACGACGCTGGTGAGCGCCGCGACGTTGCTCGAGACGTTGGCCGCGTTGCCGGTGATGTCGTCGACCCGCTCCAGGTTGCTGTTCACGTGCGCGACCGTGGTGCCGGCCTGGCTCAGGATCGGCGCGCTCTGCTCGCGGACCTGGCGGATGGTCAGGGTGGTCTCGTCGAGCGTCCGGCCGAGCTTGAGCAGCGGGACGGCCACGAGCACCACCAGCAGCACCAGGGCCCCGGCTGCGATCAGCCCGGCGATCTCTCCTACGGACACGCGTGCTCCTGTTCTCGGGGGATTCGGCGCCGGGAGGCGACGTTCCGGCCTCGTCACACTAGTCGCGGGGCCGCGGGACCGTCCGTGCCCCGCCGCCGGGTCAGCGGGTCCGGCGGACGATCGCCCGCAGCTTCGCCAGCCGCTCGCCCAGCCGCGCCTCGACGCCGCGGTTGGTCGGGCGGTAGTAGTCCCTGCCGACCAGCGCGTCCGGCGGGTACTGCTGGGCCACGATGCCGTCGGGGTGGGCGTGGGGATAGGCGTAGGTCTTCCCGTGGCCGAGCTTCCCGGCCCCGGCGTAGTGCGCGTCGCGCAGCCCCGGCGGCACGGGGCCGGCCAGGCCGGCCCGGACGTCGGCGACCGACTCGCCCATCGCGACGGTGACCGCGTTCGACTTCGGCGCCGTGGCCAGGTGGACGACGGCCTGGGCGAGCGGGAAGTGGCCCTCGGGCATGCCGATGAACTGGACCGCCTGCATCGCGGCGACCGCCGTGGTCAGCGCGGTGGGGTCGGCCATGCCGATGTCCTCGCTGGCGCTGATGACCAGGCGCCGGGCGATGAACCGCGGGTCCTCCCCCGCCTCGACCATGCGGGCCAGGTAGTGCAGCGCGGCGTCGACGTCGCTCCCCCGGATGCTCTTGATCAGGGCGCTGGCGACGTCGTAGTGCTGGTCGCCCTGCCGGTCGTAGCGGACCGCCGCCTGGGCGACCGCCGTCTCCAGGGTGGCGAGGTCGATCTCGGTGGCGCCGACCGCGCGGGCCGCGCCGGCGCCGGACTCCAGGGCGGTGAGCGCCTTCCGCCCGTCGCCGCCGGCGATGCGGACGAGGTGCTCCTCGGCCTCCGCGGCGAGCGTGACCGCGCCGTCGAGCCCGCGGTCGCTGGTGAGCGCGCGGTGCAGCAGCCGGCGGACGTCGTCGTCGGTGAGCGGCTGCAGCGCCAGCACCAGGCTGCGGGACAGCAGCGGGCTGACCACGGAGAAGAAGGGGTTCTCGGTGGTGGCGGCGATCAGGCTGACGATCCGGTCCTCCACCGCCGAGAGCAGGCTGTCCTGCTGGGTCTTGGAGAAGCGGTGGACCTCGTCGATGAACAGCACGGTGCGCCGGCCGGCGTAGGTGAGCTCGCGCTTGGCGCTCTGGATGACCGCCCGCACCTCCTTCACGCCGGAGTCCAGCGCCGACAGCTGCACGAACTGCCGCTTGGTGGCCAGCGAGATGACGTGCGCGAGGGTGGTCTTGCCGGTGCCGGGCGGGCCGTAGAGCACCAGCGACATCGGCTCGTCGGACTCGACGAGGCGGCGCAGCGGCGCGCGGTCGCCCAGGAGGTGCTGCTGGCCGACGACCTCGTCGAGCGACCGCGGGCGCATCCGCACCGCGAGCGGGGCGCCCGGGTCGACGGCCGGCGCGCCCTCCTCGTCGGGTGCGGGGTCGAACAGCGAGCTCACGGTTCCCGACGCTACCCGGCGGGCACGACAGCCCCCATGCAGCAGCGACGCATCGGAGACGTGACCGTGGGCGCCATCGGGCTGGGCGCCATGCCCCTGTCCACCAAGGACGAGCGCCCCTCGCCGGAGGACGCCGTCGCCGTGGTCCACGCCGCGCTGGACGCCGGCGTCACCCTGGTCGACACCGCCGACGCCTACGCCCGCGACGAGTCGGAGTTCGGCCACAACGAGGAGCTCGTGGCCCGCGCCCTGGCCGGCTACGGGGGCGACACCTCCGCGGTGCTGGTGGCGACCAAGGGCGGGCACACCCGCCGCGGCACCGACTGGGAGCTCGACGGGTCACCGGGCTACCTGCGGCGGGCCTGCGAGGACTCGCTGCGGCGGCTCGGCGTGGACGCCATCGGGCTCTACCAGTTCCACCGGCCCGACCCGGCCACGCCGTGGGAGGAGTCCATGGGTGCGCTGCGGCAGCTGGCCGACGACGGGCTGGTGCGCATGGTCGGGATCTCCAACGCCGACATCGCGCAGATCGACGTCGCCCGGTCGATCGTGGGCGACGCGCTGGTCAGCGTGCAGAACCAGTTCTCCCCCGGCTGGCGGCACTCGGCCGACGAGCTGGAGCACTGCGCGGGCCACGGGCTGGCGTTCCTGCCGTGGAGCCCGTTCGGCGGGGTGACCTCCGCGGGGTCGCTGGGCTCGACCGCGCCGGCGTTCGCGGAGGTGGCCGAGGAGCTGGGGGTCTCGGTGTACCAGGTGACCCTCGCCTGGCACCTGGCGCAGAGCGACACCGTCGTCCCGATCCCGGGCGCGTCCCGGGTCGCCTCGGTGCAGGACTCGGTGGCCGCCGCCGGGCTGACCCTCTCCCCCGACCAGCTCGCCCGCCTCGACACCGCCTGACCCGCCGCCCCTCCCCGCTTGTTGATCATCGTCGTCTGGCTGGCCTCTCCGGCGTGTCGGGCAGCCAGACGACGATGATCAACACGGGGGTGGCTGCGTCCACAGCCATACCCGCTGTCCACGGATCCCGCGCGCGGGCCCTGCCGGTGCCACCCGACGACCCACCGTCAGCGGCATGCCCCTCCCCCCGACCTGGACACCGGCCGAGGCGCGTGCGGTCGGCCTGACCCGCGGCCACCTGCGCGGCCCCTCCTTCGTACGGCTTGCGCACGGCCTCACGGCACGTCTGGACGACGCCGTCGACGAGTCCGAACGACTGCGACTGGTCGCCCGGGTGCTGCCGGCCGACGCGGCATACAGCCATGCGACCGCCGCAGCGCTCCTGGGTGCTCCCGTCGACGCCCCACGCCGGGCGCACATAGTCCTCACCCCGCGACGGGTGCTCCCCCAGCGAGCGGAGTTCGTGACGCACGCGCGCCGACTGCTCCCCGAGGACGTCGTCCAGCACCGCGGGCTGCGCCTCACCTCGGGGGCTCAGACCTTCCTCGACCTGGCCGCGACCCCGCCGCCGTGGGACCTGGTGGCGGTCGGTGACGCGCTGATGCGGGCCGGCCACCTCGACCAGGCGAATCTGGCCCGACGTCTGTCCCGGGCCGCCCGGGTCCGCGGCGTCGTCCGCGCCCGGGAGTGCGCGCCGCTGCTGTCGTCGCTGGCCATGCCCGGCCCGAGAGCGTCGTCCGGTACTGGCTGACCGTCAGCGACCTCCCGACACCGACGCCGCAGGCACCCGTGCACGACCGATGGGGGCGAGCCGTCGCGCACGCCGACCTGGGCTACGAGGAGTGGAAGGTGGCGCTGAAGTACGAGGGCCGTCAGCACGCCGGCGGCGACCAGTTCGACCGGGACGTCGACCGCTACTCCCTGATGGCGGCCGACGGCTGGCTCGTGCTCCGCTTCGCCCGGCGGCACCTCCAGGGACCCTCCGTGGTGCTCGACCGCACCCGCCGGGCGCTGGTGAGCCGCGGCTGGCGTGACCCTCGTGGTTGATCATCGGCAGGTGGCGACTGACACGCCGCTGCGGCCGGCCAGATGACGATGGTCAACCGCCAGGCCGGCGGGGGTCAGCGGCCGAGGACGTCGCGCAGCGCCGCCAGCACGAGCGCCACCCGGTCGGGGGCGGCGTTGGGGCCCATGAGGCCGATCCGCCACACCGTCGCGGCGTAGGCACCCACACCCCCGCCGATCTCCAGGTCGTACCGCTCCAGCAGCTCCTTGCGCACCGCGGCGGAGTCGACGCCCTCGGGCACCTTCACCGTCGTCAGCTCCGGCAGCCGGTGCCCCTCGGCGGCGAACAGCTCCAGCCCCAGCTCGGCCAGCCCCTCGTGCAGCAGCCGCCCGGCCTCGGCGTGCCGCGCGTGCACGGCCTCCAGCCCCTCGTCGAGGATCCGCCCCAGCCCGGCGTGCAGCGACACGACCATCCCGGTCGGGGCGGTGTGGTGGTAGGTGCGGCCACCGGAGCCGGCGGCCTCCCCGGCGTAGCCGCCCAGCATGCCGAGGTCGAGGTACCAGCTCTGCGGCTTCTCGACCCGCCGCTCCCAGGCGCGGTCGGAGATGGTGAAGGGCGCCAGCCCCGGCGGCACGCCCAGGCACTTCTGCGACCCCGAGTAGGCGAGGTCGACGCCCCACTCGTCCAGCCGCACCGGGATCCCGCCCAGCGAGGTGACGCAGTCGGCCAGCAGCAGCGCGTCGCCCTTGCCGGCGGCGAGCGGTTCGAGGTCCGAGCGCACCCCGGTGGACGTCTCGGCGTGCACCGCGGCGATGAGCTTGGGCGACGGGTGCGCCGCCAGCACCCGCTCGGCGTCGACCGGCTGCCCCCACTCGTGCTCGACGGCGACGACCTCCGCCCCGCACCGGGCGGCGACGTCGGTCATCCGCTGCCCGAACAGGCCGTTCACCGCGACGACGACGGCGTCGCCCGGGCCGACGGTGTTGACGAACGCCGCCTCCATGCCCGCCGAGCCGGTGGCCGACAGCGGGAGCGTGCGGCGGTTGCCCGTGCCGAACACCTGGCGCAGCCGCTCGGAGGTCTCGTCGAGGATCTCCAGGAACACCGGGTCGAGATGGCCCAGCAGCGGCAGGCCGAGCGCGGCCGTGGCCTCCGGGTAGGGGTTGGACGGGCCGGGACCGAGCAGGGTGCGGGCACGCAGCGGCATGCCCTGCAAACTACCGGCGTGGCCACCGATCAGCCGGGCGACCTCGACCGCACCGCCGCGCTCGCGGTGCACCGGGAGTACGCCGCCACCCTGCCCGCCCCGCCCACCGAGGAGCCCGCGGTCGAGCGGTTCGGCGACGGCGCCGCGCTGGCCGACGAGCTCATCGGCCTCGTGCTCGCCGGCACCAAGCGGGCGACGGCGGCGCTGGTCGTCGACTTCCTCGACGACGGGCAGCCGTTGCCGCGCATCGGCGGGCTCTGGGTGGCGTGCGACGGCAGCGGCGCGCCCCGGTGCGTCCTCCGGACGACGGAGCTGCGGCTCGGCCCGCTGCGCAGCGTCGACGACGCCTTCGCCTGGGACGAGGGCGAGGACGACCGGACGCGGGAGAGCTGGCTCCGGGAGCACGAGCGCTACTTCCGCCGCACCCTGCCCGCGCGCGGCCGGGCGTTCTCCGAAGACCTGGAGGTGGTCTTCGAGCGCTTCCGCGTCGTCTGGCCGCCCGAGGTCGCCGGCTGATCCCCTCCCCGTCAGACGCCGACCCGGGGCGCCGCCCGGAGCCGGGACCACACTGCTCGCGCGCCAGTCGCGCTCTGCCCACCCCCCGTGGGCAGAGACCTAGTTCCTGAGCAGCGGGTTCCCGGCACAGTCGCGCTCTGCCCACCCCCCGTGGGCAGAGACCTAGTTCCTGGGCAATGGGTTCCCGGCACAGTCGCGCTCTGCCCACCCCCCGTGGGCAGAGCGCGACTCACCCGGCGGTATCCCGTGCCCCGGCCGGCTCCAACGGACGGAGGGGGCTACTTCGTCGGGTCGGACGGGCCGGGAGCACCCGGCTCGCCGGGCAGCGCCGGCTCCTCCGGCTTCGCGTCGATGCCGGCCTCCTTGCGCTGCGCCTCGGTGATCGGCGTGGGCGCACCGGTCAGCGGGTCGAACCCGGCCCCGGTCTTCGGGAAGGCGATGACCTCGCGGATCGACTCCACCCCCGACAGCAGCGCCGAGAGCCGGTCCCACCCCAGCGCCGCCCCCGCGTGCGGCGGCGGGCCGTAGGCGAACGCCTCGAGGAAGAAGCCGAACCGCTCGCGGGCCTCCTCGCGGGACATGCCGAGGGTCTCGAACACCCGCTCCTGCAGCTCGGCGTCGTGGATGCGAACCGAGCCGCTCATGACCTCGTTGCCGTTGATCACCATGTCGTAGGCGTCGGACAGCGCCGCGCCCTTGTCCTCGGCGAACCGGTCGCGCCACTCGGGGGTGGGCGAGGTGAACGGGTGGTGCATGAAGGTCCAGTCGCCGTCCTCGGTCTCCTCGAACATCGGGAAGTCGACGACGAAGAGGAACGACCAGCTGCCCGGCTCGATCAGCTCCAGCCGCTTGGCGATCTCGTTGCGGGCCGCGCCGAGCAGCTCCTGGGAGGAGCGGCGCGCGCCGGCGGCGAAGAACACGCAGTCCCCCGGCTTCGCGCCGACGGCCTCGACCAGCCCGGCGCGCTCCTCCTCGGAGATGTTCTTCGCGACCGGGCCGCCCAGGGTGCCGTCCTCGGCGATCGTCACGTAGGCCAGCCCGCGGGCGCCGCGCGACTTGGCCCAGTCCTGCCAGGCGTCGAACGCCCGCCGCGGCTGCGACCCGCCGCCGGGCATGACGACCGCCCCGACGTAGGGCGCCTGGAACACGCGGAACGGCGTCCCGGCGAAGTAGGAGGTCAACTCGGTGAGCTCGATGCCGAACCGGAGGTCGGGCTTGTCCGAGCCGAACCGGTCCATGGCCTCGCGGTAGGTCATCCGCGGGATCTCGGGGACCTCGTAGGAGGCCAGCTCCCGCCACAGCGCCCGGACGACGTCCTCGGCGACGGCGAGCACGTCGTCCCGCTCGACGAAGCTCATCTCGAAGTCCAGCTGGGTGAACTCCGGCTGCCGGTCGGCGCGGAAGTCCTCGTCCCGGAAGCAGCGCGCGATCTGGTAGTAGCGCTCGAGCCCGCCGATCATCAGCAGCTGCTTGAACAGCTGCGGCGACTGCGGCAGCGCGTACCACTTGCCCTGCTGCAGGCGGACCGGCACCAGGAAGTCCCGCGCGCCCTCGGGCGTGGAGCGGGTGAGGTTCGGCGTCTCCACCTCGGTGAAGCCGTGCCCGGCCATCACCTCGCGTGCGATCCGGCTGACCTCCGAACGCAGCCGGATCGCCTTCGCCGGCCCCTGCCGCCGCAGGTCGAGGTACCGGTACCTGTAGCGGACGTCGTCGGACGCCGCCTGGTCGGTCTCGATCGGGAACGGCAGCGGCGCCGAGGCCGAGAGCACCCGCAGCTCCGAGGTGGCCACCTCGATGTCGCCGGTCGGCAGCTCGGGGTTCTCGTTGCCCTCGGGGCGGCGCCGCACCTCGCCGGTGACGAGCACGCAGTACTCGTTGCGCAGGTGGTGGGCCTCCTCCTCGCGGACGACGACCTGCACGTACCCGGAGGCGTCGCGCAGGTCGAGGAAGACCACCCCGCCGTGGTCGCGGCGGCGGGCCACCCAGCCGGCGAGGGTGACGGTGGTGCCGGCGTCGGACGCGCGCAGCGTTCCGGCGTCGTGGGTGCGGAGCACGGTGGTGCCTTTCGAGAGAGGAGGGGGCTTACCAGCGGTCGTGCACGTGGGCGCGGATGCGCTCGTCGTACACCCGCTCGAGGTCGGCGAGCTGGGCGTCCGAGAGCGGCGCCATCGTGGCGGCCGCGACGTTGCCGCGCACCTGGGTGACGTTGCGCGCCCCCGGGATGACCGTGGTGACGCCGGGCTGGTCGATGACCCAGCGCAGCGCGAACGCCGCGGTGGGCACCGCGTCGCCGGCGATCTCGGCGACCTCGCGGGCCCCGGCGACGCCGACGTCGAACGGCACGCCGGCGAAGGTCTCGCCGACGTCGAAAGCCTCGCCGTTGCGGTTGAAGTTCCGGTGGTCGTCGGCCGGGAAGGTCGTCTGCTCGTCGTACTTGCCCGTGAGCAGACCGCTGGCCAGCGGCACACGGGCCAGCACGCCCACCCCGGCGGCCGCCGCGGCGGGCAGCAGCTCCTCCAGCGGCTTGCGCCGGAAGATGTTCAGGATGACCTGGATGGTGGCCACGCCCTCGTGCTGCAAGGCGGTCAGCCCCTCGGCCACGGTCTCCACCGAGACGCCGTAGGCGGCGATCGACCCGTCGGCGACGAACCCGTCGAGGGTGTCGTACACCCGCTGGTCGGAGTAGACGGCGGTCGGCGGGCAGTGCAGCTGCACCAGGTCCAGGGTGTCGACGCCGAGGTTGCGGCGCGACCGGTCGACCCAGGCCCGCAGGTTCTCCGGGGTGTACTGGGCGGCCTCGAACGGGTCGGCACGGCGGCCGGCCTTGGTCGCCACGAACGGCCGGTCGGCGCGGGGCGCGAGCGCCTTGCGGATCCGCTCCTCGGAGCGGCCGTCGCCGTAGACGTCGGCGGTGTCCAGCAGGGTCACGCCGGCGTCGAGCGCGGCGTCGAGCACCTCGGCGGCGGTGTCCTCGTCGACGTCCCCCCAGTCACCACCGAGCTGCCACGTGCCCAGCCCGATCACGCTGACGTCGGCCCCGGTCTTCCCGAGCGGTCGCTGCTCCATCGAAGTGCTCACTCCTCCACACTCGCACGCACCCGGTCGAACAGCTCGCCCACGGGGACGGCCACCTGCTCGCCGGTGCGCATGTCCTTGAGCTGGCCGACGCCGTCGGCCAGGTCCCGCTCCCCCACGACGACGACGTGGGTGGCCCCGGACCGGTCGGCGGCCTTCATCGCGCCCTTGAGCCCGCGGTCGCCGTAGACGGTGTCGGCGGCGACGCCGGCCTGCCGCAGCTGCCCCACCAGCCGGACCGCCACGCGCTTGGCCTCGGCCCCCAGCGGGACGACGAAGGCCTGCACCCCGGCGACCGCGCCGACGTCGAGCCCCTCGGCCTGGACGGCGAGCAGGGTGCGATCCACCCCGACGGCGTAGCCGATGCCGGAGACGTCGGGCCCGCCGAGCGCCGCCGACAGCCCGTCGTAGCGGCCACCGCCGCCGATCGCCGACTGCGCGCCGAGGCCGGAGTGGACGAACTCGAACGTCGTCTTCGTGTAGTAGTCCAGGCCGCGCACCAGCCTGGGCGCCTCCGTCCACGTCACGCCGAGGTCGGTGAGGTGCTGCCGGACGGCGTCGTAGTGCGCCTTCGTCGAGTCCGAGAGGTGGTCGACCATCAGCGGGGCGTCGTCGAGCTGTGCCTGCACCTCGGGCCGCTTGTCGTCGAGCACCCGCAGCGGGTTGATCCCCGCGCGCCGCCGGGTCTCCTCGTCCAGGTCCAGCTTGTCGAGGTAGGCGACCAGCAGCTCGCGGTACTGCGGCCGGCAGGTGGCGTCGCCCAGCGAGGTGAGCAGCAGCTCGAAGTCGGTGAGCCCGAGGTCGCGGAAGCCCTGCACGCCCAGCGCCACCACCTCGGCGTCCAGCGCCGGGTCGTCGACGCCGAGCGCCTCCATGTCCACCTGGGTGAAGTGGCGGTACCGGCCGGCCTGGGGCCGCTCGTAGCGGAACGCCGTGCCGACCGTCCAGAGCTTCACCGGCAGCGCCCCGCCGTGCAGGCGGTGCTCGATGAACGCCCGCATCAGGCCGGCGGTGAGCTCCGGCCGCAGGGTCAGCGAGCGGCCGCCGCGGTCGGTGAAGGTGTACATCTCCTTCGTCACCACGTCCGTGGACTCACCGACGCCGCGGGAGAACACGGCGGTGTCCTCGAACACCGGCGTCTCGACGTAGCCGTAGCCGGCCCGGCGCAGCGGCGCGGTGAGCGTGTCGCGGACGGCGAGGAAGCGGGCCGACTCCGGCGGCAGGGTGTCGAAGGTGCCCTTCGGGGCGGTCAGGCCGGTCACAGCCCGCGCCCCTTCGGCGCGGCAGCGGCCTCGGCGAGGTAGGGGTTGGTGGCCCGCTCGCGGCCGATCGTCGTCGCCGGGCCGTGCCCGGGCAGCACCACCGTCTCGTCGTCCAGCGGCAGGACGACGTCGCGCAGCGACGTGAGCATCGCGTCCCACGAGCCGCCCGGCAGGTCCACCCGGCCCACGGAGCCGGCGAACAGCACGTCACCGGCGAGCAGGCCGGGGGCCTCGCCGAGGTCGAGCTCGAAGACCACCGAGCCCTGGGTGTGGCCGGGCGCGTGCCGCACGGTGAGGTCCACCCCCGCGAGCGAGAGCACCGCGCCGTCGTCCAGCGGCAGCACGTCGGTGGGGTCGGGCAGCCGGACGCCGGTGATCAGCGGGGCCAGCTGCGGGCCGTGCCACCGGGCCGGGTCCGACAGCATCCCGGAGTCCTGCGGGTGCAGGTAGGCGGGGATGTCGTAGCCGTCGCACACCGGCAGCACCGAGAAGGTGTGGTCGAGGTGGCCGTGGGTGAGCACGACGGCCACGGGCTTGAGACCGTCGTCGGCGAGCATCCGGGCGAGGGGCTCGACGGCGTCCATGCCCGGGTCGACGACGACGCACTCCTGCCCCGGCCCGGACGCCACGGCATAGCAGTTGGTGCCGAACGCGCCGGCGGGGAACGAGCGGATGAGCACCCGTGCAGGTTACGCGGGGGCGCACGGGGGTTCCGGCGCTGCCAGGGAACGCCCAGCCCCGCCACCTAGACTCCTCCCCCGACCCGCGCCGCCGACCCGCCGGCGCGGC
>NZ_SSXA01000083.1 GCF_021698975.1 Blastococcus sp. KM273128
GGCCGAACCGTCACACCCCAATGCCAGAATCACGCACCGGCGGCCCACCGAGTCGCATCCCGATGATCACCGATGGGCGGGCGAAAGATCCGGGCTAGGCGGCTAGCAGGCTCAACTCACGCAGCCCGTCCTTATTGGGCCAGGGAGTGAAGTAGTCGTCGTCCAACTCATTGCTGCTGAACCTACTTGCGACTTCGAACAAGTACCGGTGAACCGATGAGGGCTGCTTCCAGACGTTGAGCACGCTGTTCTGACCATCTTCACCATCTTCTGATTTCTCGCGGTCTCCTTCTGATTTCTCGTGGTCTGGCCCCGCCCAGCGGGCCGCCAGCGTCAGTTCGATCAATGACTTCGCTTGACTCAGCTGCCGGTACGGGCGACCGGAATGCCCGGCCAACCGGGGCCGGGCCGGAAGCTGCCGCTGCGCGAGGCCGGCGGGGCACCCACCGGAGCGGCGACCAGGCGGAGCGTCGTCCCGCTAGCGGCCGACACCTCGCGGCGGCGCAGGTGGTCCCGGCAGCAGCGTTCGCAATCGGCCATCAGGTTGCCAGTGCTCATCGGGCGGAAGATGCCCCTGGACGGCATGCCGGACGACGCTGCGCAGCTCCCTGGCTCAGGACGACAATTTCGACGTCCCCACCGCAGGGTGCTGCCCGGGCACGATTCGTCACCGGCCGGAAACGACCGAAGGACCTGCAAGGAGCGCGCCGGACGCTGGGTGCGGAGGTCATGGAGGTGGCCGAGTTCGAGCTGGCGATCCACCACCTACGCGTCCCCGAGATGGCCTGAGGGACGACGGCCGGCGCGGCACCGACCGCGCCGGCCTCGGGCCGGGCGCCCGCCACCGCCGTGCTGCGCGGAGGTCAGCTCCCGGTACGCGCGACGGGCACACCCGGCCAGCCCGGGCCCGGCCGGAAGACCTGACCGCGGGACGGCGCCGGCTCGGCCAGCGGCGGCACGACCCGCAGCGTCGGCTGCCGGCGCTGCTCGACCCGGCGCGGCAGGTTCTCGCGGCACCACCGCTCGCAGTCGGCCAGCAGGTTGCCGGTGGACATCGCGCGGAGCTTCCCGCCGGACGGCAGACCGGACAACGCTGTGCAGCTCCCTACGCGAGGACGACGATCTTCGGCGTCCTCACCGGGCCGGCGGCGTCGTCACCCGGGCACGGCAGGACAGCGGTCGCGGAGGGACCGGGTACTGCCGGGAGCGCGCCGGGAGACGGGGAAGACGCGCCATCGACCGTAGGCGCCGGCGGGGCGGGAGGCCGGGAGCCGGCGGACCGGCGCGCCCGAGCTCAGCGCCCGAGCTCAGCGCCCGAACGCCTCAACGACCACATCTGCGCCGGGCGTTCCGGCTGCATCGCGACGTCCCCCGGATCGCGCCGTTCACGACCTTCCTGCGGGAGACGACGAGCGCGCCGATCTGCGGCTCTGCGTCCACCTTGTGGGAGGTGGCGATCGGCTCTGACGCCGGGCAGGCGCTCGGAACGTGCAGCGGGGGCCGGGAGGGTGCCCTGCACGTCCTGGGCCTGACCGACTCCGACGGGCTGCGCCCGCGAACCTTTTCGCGCTGCTCAGCCGCGACGCGACGGTGAGGTGGACGTGTCGCGAAGTCCGCGCGCGCCATGACGGTGCGGCATCGTCGGACGGTCAGGATCCTGCGTGTGATCAGCACCGTGCTCGCCGAGCACCGATGGCTCGAGCCGACGGCGTTCCTCGTCCTCCTCGTCGCCGCTCCGGTGGCCGCCTGGTGGCTGGCCAACCGCCCGCGCGCGGCCCGGTGGCTGGCGGCAGCCGCCGTGGCGGTGGCGGCCGGTCTCACGCTCTGGCCCGACGACCGGAGGGCGTTCTCCTTCTGCGAGGTGGCCTGGAGCGTTCCGACCTTGTTCCGCGGCGACGTCGCCAACGTCATCCTGTTCCTGGCCCCGGTCGTGCTCGTCGCCACCGCGACCAGGCGACCCGTCCTGGTGGCCGCGGTGGCCATCGCTGTGTCGGCCGGCGTGGAGCTGCTGCAGGCCGTCGCACCAGCCCTGGGCCGGTCGTGCTCGACCAACGACTGGCTCGCCAACAGCATCGGCGCCGTGCTCGGCGCTGCCCTGGCCTGGGCCGGACTTCGTCTCGCCCGAAAGACCTTCGCGCCAACGGCCCGGTGACCGCGCCGGCCGACGACCGGCAACGCGGTGCATGTCCCATGCGGGGACGTGCACGCACCTCGTCCGCTGCCGGGCTCAGGTATCGACGACGGCCTTCCGAGCCCTCACCGCCCGCGCGAAGCGGCTGGCCAGCTTCAGGTGCTCCGGCTGCGACACCGGCGGGAACACCGCGTCGGGGTGGGCCACCACGATCGCCATCAGCCGCGCCCGTGACAGCGCCACGTTGATCCGGTTGATCTCGTAGAGGAACGGCACGTCACCCGGCTTCTCCGCCGGCCGCCCCTGCGCGAACACCACCACGTGCCCCTCGCGCCCCTGGAACTTGTCCACCGTCCCCACCCGGTCGCTGCCGCCCAGCGCCGCCCGGATCCGGTTCACGTGGGCGTTGTGCGGCGCCACCACCAGCACGTCGTCGAGCGTCAGCCGCTGCGCGCAGCCATCGACCGTCACCGAGGCCCGCCTCACCAGCTCCCCCACCAGCGACGCGACCAGCGCCGCCTGCGCCTCCTCGGCCGCCTCGGTCGGCAGCCACACGACCCCCGGCCGGAGCGGGATCCGGTGACCGCCGATAACGACGTCCGGCCCCGAGATGTCCCGCGCCGCCGCGCTCTCGTGCGCCTGCAGCGCGCCGTCGTACGCCAGCGCGCCCACGACCTCGCACACCGCCGGGTGCATCCGCCGGGAGACGTCGAGGAACACCCCGGCCTCGGCCGGCAGCACCGCGCTTCCCCGCGCCAGGTGCTCCAGCAGCGACACCCGCACCGCCTCGCTGTGGCTGGCCTGGATCGGTGACGCCAGCTGCTGCGGGTCCCCCAGTGCCACGACCCGCGGCGACGCCTGCGCCACCGCCACCGCATCGGCCAGCGACAGCTGGCCGGCCTCGTCCACCACCAGCAGGTGCAGCGCACCCGCCAGGTCGGGCCGGGCCCACCCGAACTTGGTCGCTCCCACCACGGCCGGCCGCCCGGCCGAGCGGTGGCCGTCCAGCCACGGCCGCAGCTCCCGGCTCCCGCCGGAGATCGGCGCGACACCCGCACCGGTCACCTGGTCCCCCGACCCGACGTGCCCGACGGCGAGGTCCAGCCCGCGCTCGGCCGCCAGCGCCGCGACGCCCTCCAGCAGGTGGTCGATCACCTTGTGCGAGTTGGCCACCACCCCGATCGCGGCCGAGCCCCCGGTCGCCGCCACCCGCGCCACCTCGTCGAGCACCAGTCGCGCCGCGAGCCACGTCTTGCCCGTGCCCGGCGGGCCCTGCACGGGCAGCACCCCGGCGGTCATCTCCCCCAGCAGCCGGCGCGCCCGCTCCGCCGCCTCCTCCTCCCCCGGCCGCAGCGCCATACGCGCAGCGGCCAGCGGAGCGGCTCGGTCCAGCAGGCGCAGACCGGTCACCGCCTCCCCCGGTGGCTCGGCCACCAGTGCTGCCTCCCCCAGCCGCATCAGCGACTCCCAGACGGCGTCCGGGTCGTAGAACGGCGCCGCGACGAGCGGCCCCAGCTCGGCCGGCACCTGCCCCTTCTTGAAGGAGAACCAGCCGGTCCTCGGGTCGTGGTCGAGCAGCCGCACCGCGAGCGGCTTGCGGCCCTGCCCCGCGGGCACGACCTCCACCACGTCGGCGCCGGCCCGGAGCTTCCACGCCCCCGGGGTGGCCCGGTACTCGCGCAGCAGCGCCTCGTTCCTCCGTCCGCTCACCGGCGGGTGCACCGTCTCCAGCACGACGTCGACCAGGCACGACTCGTGCTCGGTGCCGCGCCGGATCCGCGTCTCCTGGACCGGGGCGCCGTTGAGCTCGGCGAAGTCCCGCGACTCCTCGGCCGCCGGCTCGGAGGTGGTGCCGTCGTGGTCGGCCGCCCAGTCCTGCAGCCGCAGGAAATCCTGGTAGGCGACGACGAACTCCCGCCGGTGCCACTCCAGCATCTCGGCGAGCATCCCGGCGCCGGCCGCCGACAACCCCGACGGCAGCGGGCCCGCCGCGGCGGCCACGAGCAGCCGCTGCTGCAGCTCCTCGGTGCGGGCCGCGCGCTGCAGCACCGAGTCCGGCGGCGTGTAGTCGTCTTCCGGCTCGTCCAGCAGGTCGTCCTCGGCGAGATCGGCAGCCAGCGCGCGCAGCCACAGGTGCACTGCGCGGGTCGCCTTCACGTCGTGCTCGTTGTACGCGCGGATGCCCTCCAGCAACGACGCCCGGGCGTCGCCGTCCTCCACCGCCAGGTAGGCCTCGTAGGCCTTGATGCTGTCGTCGGCCTTGCCGACGGCGGCCGCCGCCGCGGTGCGGTCGTAGCCGGCCAGCTTCTCGACGATCTTCAGCGAGGTGCTGCCGTCCTGGGTGCGCAGGCCGGCCTCGACGCGGCGGTAGAGGTCGTCGAACCGGGTGGCGACGACGTGCTCGACCTCGGCGACGAGCCGCTCGCGCTCCGCGGCATCCGGCCAGGCGGCGGCGATCCGCTCCAGCGAGGTCACCTCGTAGGAGTTGTAGTGGTAGACCCGCCACTCGCCGCCGAGCGCCTCCCGGCGGCGCAGCTCGTCGAGGAACCAGCGGAACGCCGCCCGCTCCCCCTCCGCGTCGTGCGCCCAGCGGTGGGAGTAGGTGCCGTCGACGTCGCAGTAGGCCCACAGGTAGTCCAGCGTCGGGATCGCGGCGTACGGGTCGCCCTCGAGGTCGAAGTAGACGTCGAGGGGGTGCGGTTCCGGCGTTCCGGCGATCCCGGTGACCCGCGGCTGCGGCCGCACGAGCGCGACGTCGTCCGTCCCCGCCTGTGCCGCCGCCTGGGCACGCAGCCGATCGAAGGTCACCAGGCCGATGTCCTGCGGCCGGTCGTCGTCCGACGCCGCCGCCAGCGCCTGCACCGTCGAGATGCCGCGCTCCCTCAGCAGCGTCCGCTGGCGGCGGGAGAGCCGGTGCACGTGCCGCAGGTCGTCGGAGCCCCACTCCTCGTCGCAGCGCTCGGCCCACCGGCACAGCCCGCACGCGTCGACCGGGTCGGCCAGCGTCTCGACCGGATCCCGGTGGAACGCGAGGAACCGCTCACGCAGCTCCTCCAGGTACGGGACGGCGTCGTCGTACGCCCAGGTGAACTCCTCGCCGGTGCCCAACCAGACCACCAGCCGCGGCGGGGGGCAGCCCTGCAGGCTCTCCAGCATCGAGCCGTAGTGGGCCATCTGCACCAGCGCGTTGGCCGAGGGCTTGCGCGCCAGCTTGGTGTCGCGCACCTCGTAGGCGTGGTCGCCGAACCGGCTCGGCACGCCGTCGACCCGCACCAGGAAGTCGGCGTAGCCGAACCACGGCTCGTCGAAGAGCGCGGCCTGGTAGACGACGTCCGCGCCGTCGCGCAGCGCCTGCTCGGTCGCGCGCGCGGCCTCGATCAGCCCGTTCACCCCGGACGGCCGCGCGATCTCCACGACCTCCAGCCCGGAGGCGACCAGCCGGTCCCGCATCGCGCGCTCGTGCTCGTCGCCACGGGCGTTCGCCGGCTCCGGGAAGTCCGCACCGGAGGCGATCGCCGCCGCACGCGCCTGCGACCGCGCGGCGAGCCACGCCACCAGCTCGGCGTCGCTCAGCGCCAGCGCGTCGAGCCGGGAGGCGTGCGCGCAGCCGTGCCAGGTGAGCAGGTCCGTCGCCGAGTAGCGCATCCCGCCGTCGACCTGGTTCATCGAGCCTCCGTCGTCCGTGAGCCGTGGCGCGTCCGCGACCTCGGTGCGGATCAGACCGGACGGTAGTGACACCTTCTCGATCCGTATCACCCGATCGGGTGACGACGACGGGCCCGGCCCCGAGCGGAGGCGCCCCACGCGGACCGGCCGACCGACGGCCTCACCACCACATGGCGCGGTCGGCCAGGCACGGGCGAGCCCCGTGCGCGCTCTCCAGTTGACAGCGGACGGCACGTGAGCACGATGACCTGGGCGGACGCCGACGGGGCGCCGCGCGCCCCGGAAGGGAGGGCGTCATGCACGCCCGCTCCACGACCATCACCGCCGACCCGAGCCGCATCGACGCCGGCATCGCCGACATCCGTGACCACGTCATGCCCGCCGTGGACGCCATGGACGGCTGCGTCGGCCTGTCCATGTTGTGCGACCGCGACTCCGGCCGCTGCATCGTCACGACCGCCTGGGAGAGCGAGGCCGCCATGGCCGCCACCCGTGAGGCCGTCATGCGGCTGCGCGAGCAAGCGACCGAGCAGTTCGGCGCGCCCGCGCCCGAGGTGCGGGAGTGGGAGATCGCGGCGATGCACCGGCTGCACCCCGTGAGCGACGACGCCTGCGCCCGGGTCACCTGGTCCCGTGTCGACCCCGACCGCATCGACAAGGTCGTCGACGTCTTCCGCACCGACCTCATCCCGCGCATGGACGAGATGCCCGGCTTCTGCAGCCTCAGCCTGATGCTCGACCGGCAGACGGGCGACAACTCCCTCACCGCCGTCTACGCCGACCGCCAGGCCATGGAGGCCTCCCGCCAGCGGGCCATGTACATCCGCGACGAGTTCCGCCGGGGGCTGCGCATGTCGGCCACCGACGTCGCCGAGTTCGACGTCGTCCTGCACCAGTTGCGCGTCCCCGAGATGGTCTAGGGGCGGCCCGGGACCTCAGACCGCGTTCAGCCGGTAGAGCGCGGTGTGGCGCACCTGCAGCACCGGCTCGTCCCCCGCCAGCACCAGTGCGTCGTACCGGACCTCGTCGTGCCGCCCACGGCGGCCGACGCCGGTGACGACGCCGTGCGCGGTCAGCTCCACGGGCAGCCGGGCGACGCCGAGGAAGCGGCAGTCGCTGGAGGTGTGGATCCACGGCCCCAGGGCGACGTTGCGCATGAGCAGCTCGTTGACCAGTCGCAGCAGCAAGCCGGGGTGGACGACCGACTCCTGCCGGTACAGCGGCAGCGGCTCGCCGATCGCCGCCAGGTACCAGTCGTTGCGCTCCGCGGTGCCGGCCTCGGAGACGCTGCCCATCGGGCCCACCACCGGGTCCGCCACGAGGTCCGCCGGCGGGGGAACGAACCCGTACCCGCTGAGATCGGGATGGTCCGCCGACAGCCCGGCCGAGCCGACGCACCGCACCTCCCCCGACGGCGCGCTCACCGTGAGCGCGCCGTCGGCCGGCTCGACCAGCAGCTCGTCCCCGTCGTAGGTGGGCCGCCGGAACCGCAGGTCGACCCGGCCCCGCGACAGCCACTCGACCCCCCAGGCCGCCACCAGCGGCGTCGTCGTCCGCGCGAACAGCTCGACGCCGGGCACCAGCGCCCCCGAGAAGCCGTACTGCCGCGCGACGTCGTCCTCGTGGATCTTGTTGCTCGACTCCTCGACGACGCGGGCCACGAAGCGGTGGGGTTCGGGAGCGGTCACGCCCCCGGATGCTGCCGCCCCGGTCCCCCGGTGTCGACACCAGCGGCCGGCTCCCGGGAGCCGACACCCACAGGGCGGGCACCACCCGGTCCGCGGAGAGCGCATCCTCGGTGGCGACGTCGGTCACGCACGCCCGGCCACCCGCCGATGAGGCAGCCATGACCAGTCGACATGTCGGTCCCGCGGAAGCGGCGCACGCGGCGGCAGCAGGCGCCATCCAGGAGCTCTACGAGGACGCCCTCCGGCACCTTGACGAGCTGGCCCGCTCGCTGGGCTCGGCCACCCCGGAGGCCGGCGAGCCGCAGCAGCCCCGCACGGAGGGGATCCACCCGACCCTCGAGCTGCCCCGCCGGCTGATCTCCCAGGTGGCCGCCGCGGCCTGACCCCTGCCGAGTGGTCGCTCGCGGCCGGCTGGGTCAAGGTGCGGCATGCCCTTCATCCAGATCACGATGATCGCCGGTCGCACCGAGGAGCAGAAGCGCGCCCTGCTCGCCGCGGTCAGCCAGGCCACCACCGACAGCATCGGCGCCCCGCCGGAGACGGTGCGGGCGTGGATCGTCGAGGTGCCGCCGACCGACATCGCGGTCGCCGGTGATACGCATGCCGACCGCCGCGCGAGGGCCGACCAGAGCTGAGGCGCGGGGCGCCGTGCCTCAGTCGTCCAGCGACCGGATCCACAGCGCCGCCGCGCCGTAGGCCAGCGAGCTGACGACGGCGCGGGTGGTGGTCCGCCCACCGGCCTTCCCCGCCGTCGCCAGCGCGGTCAGCGTGTCCAGCGCGTTCATCACCGCCACCGCGGCGAGCCCGCGGTCGACCTCCTCGTCGGTCTTCGCGGTCAGCGCCAGGCCGGCGATCACCAGCGCCCGGCTGCCGAACAGCCGCTGCAGCTGCAGCCCGGACGGCGACACCGGGACGCCGTAGCTCTTCGCCACCGTCCGCGGCGAGAGCACGCTGATCGCCCCGAACGCCGCACCCACGGCGCCCAGCGTCTGCGCCATCGACTTCTTCGACGTCTCCGCTGCGGTCTTCTTCCTGGCCATCGGGACCCCCCGGAACAGTCGGGAACGGCGTCTGCTCACCGCACCGGCCACTCAACCAGCGGCGTCCTCGGCTCGCACTGCGAGCGACCCCACCGCCTATTGGTGCCGATCCCGGCAACGTTCGTCCTGACGGCGGCTCCAGCGACACCTGTCCGGCGCAGACTCGATCGGGTCGCTTTCGTGTACAACGCTGCCGTGCTGATCTGGTGGATGGTCCTGGTCGCCGGCGTCATCCTGAGCGCCGTCTTCGCCTTCGGGACCACGCTGGCGTACGGCGACAAGAGCGTGCCTCGACGCGGCTTCTGGCCCGACCTCAGCAACCATCGGGCTCCGTGGTGGACGTGGGTCGCTTTAGCGGTGGGCATCGCCCTGATGGTGTTGGCGAGCATGCGCTTGACGGGGTCGTCAGAAACCTCCTGGCGGTATCTCGCCTACTTCCTTCCCAGCGTCGCGACGTCGTGGCTTGCGCAGATGGCCATCGTCGACAGGCACAACCGCCGTGTCCAGGCGTCGGGGGAGCAGGCGACGGAGCGTCCTTGAGTGGGCGGCTCAGGGACACGGCGGTGCAGAAGCTGACGACTACTGTCGCGCTCCGAATGCCTGCCTCTTGGGTGGCTGGTGTCCTGTCGGGGACGTCAAGATCACGGCGTGGCCTCCACACCAGGACGTGCAGACGGGACGGGGCGACTCGTGTACTGGGCGGCCCGCCCGCTCGCCGCAACAGTCGGAGGGGCCTTGCTCTGGGGCCAGTGGTGGCTCCTCCTCCTCGGCGTAGCCCTTGCAGCGACGGTGGTGGCTGTTGACCGCCAGAACACCTGGAGCTAGTGCTGACATTCGTCAGCCTCCGGCTCATGTGCTGAGTGGGCCGCGCAGAAGGCACCCACGCCGCCGCCGGCACGCATCGGCAGGACGATCGTTGGAATCGGGCACTAGTCTCCCGACCCATGACCGCTGACCACCGGGAGCGCCGGTCGCTCAAGCAGCCGGCCCGCCGCCGGTAGGCCGTGACCGTCGAGCTGCAGCACCGCACCACCTCCTGGGGCGCCATGCGCAGCCGCGTCGCCGGCACCGCACGACCGCAGTTCCCCGAGGTCGTCGTCGTCCACGGCCTCGCCGTCGCCAACTACCTGGAGCCCGCCGTCCGCGAGCTCGGCGCCTGGACCCGCGCGCACCTCGTCGAGCTGCCCGGCTTCTCCGGCAGCGCCGACCCGCCGCACCCCATGGACGTCGGCGACCACGCCGACGCCGTCACCGAGTGGCTGGCCGCCGCAGAACTGGACGACGTCGTCCTCGTCGGGCACTCCAGCGGCACCCAGGTCGCCGCCCACGTCGCCGTCCGGGAACCCGACCTCGTGCGGGCGGTGGTGCTCGCCAGCCCCACCATGGACCCCGCCTACCGCAGCATGCGCCGCGTCCTGCTCGCCTGGCGCCGCAACCACGGGCTCGAGCCGCCGGAACTGGACGTCCAGCACACCCCCGACCGGCAGCGCGCCGGGCTGCGCCGGGTGCGGCACGCCCTCGCCGTCCACCTCCGTGACCGCCTCGAAGACACCGTCGAGCGCGTCGCCCAGCCGGTGCTCGTCCTGCACGGCGACCGCGACCGCCTCTGCACCGAGGCCTGGGCGCGCGAGCTCGGCGAGCGGGCGGCCAACGGCCGGTTCCGCAGCGTCCCCGGCGCGCACAGCTTCGTCTGGACGGCGCCCGCCGCCTGGTCCGCCCCGATCGCCGAGCTCGCCCGCGCCGGCTGACAGGGGCAACCCGCCGCACACGTCCCTCACGGTCCATGGGTCCGGTCGAGGACACGAGCCCGGGCGCCTGTGGACGACGCCCGCGGCGAGAGGCCGGGGCGCGGCAGAGTCCTCGGCCATGAGGACACGCCCGCACCCCGACATCCCGGTCACCGACGACGGCGAGCTCACCGAGCGGTGGGGCACCCTGCTGCACCTGGATGGGCCGCCGTCCGATCGTCGACTGTTCCTGACGTGGCTTCGGGGCGACGGCACGATGGTGAAGCTGTTGATCCCGGTCGAGGAACTGCCGGTCGAGCCCGACCGGGTGGCGATCGGCGGGCTCGCCGACCTGCACGCCGTCGTGGCCGAGGCCGAGGGCGTCGAAGGTGCTGACCTGCACCTGGCCATGTGCCTGGAACGGCCCGGTCCCGCGACGCCCACGCCGGACGACGCGGCCTGGTCCGCCGCGATCGAGTCGATCGTCCGCGAGCGCGACGGCATCGACTGCAGCCTCCACCTCCATGACGGGCGCAGCGCGTGTCCGCTCTTCCCCCGGCGCGCATGGCCGTCGCAGTGAGCCCGGCGTGCTTGCAGAGTGCGACACCACGGTCGACCATCGCGTCATGCCGACACTCCACCTGCGTAACGTGCCCGCCGAGGTGGTGGAGCGACTCACCCGGCTGGCCGAGCGCGAGCACACCTCGGTGAGCGCCATCGCGATCCGTGAACTGGCCGATATCAGCCGGCGGGCGGACGACCCGGCGCTGCTGGCGGCCCTCCCGGACACGGGCATCCCCATCGACGAGGTCGTCGACGCCGTGGACGCAGGCCGCGCCGACCGGTGATCGTGCTCGACGCCTCGGCGGCCGTCGCCGCACTGCTGCGCGACGGATCGGCCCGCCAGGCGGCCGCACATGAGCAGTTGCACGCACCGCACCTGATCGACGTCGAGGTGGCGCAGACCCTGCGCCGGCTGGTCGCCGACGGTCGCCTGTCAGCGCCCACCGGCCAGCAGTTGCTCAGCACGTGGTCGGACATGGCCCTCGTGCGCCACCCGGTCCATCCGCTGCTCCCCCGCATGTGGACCCTCCGGAAGAACATCTCGGCGTACGACGCGATCTACGTCGCCCTCGCCGAAGCACTGGGCTGCGCCGTGCTGACCGCGCGCACGGCTGGCGCGGGCGCCGGGCTCCAGCTGCCCGGTCACCGTCGTCGCCAGCTGACGCCCTCGTGGCGGCAACCGTGCAGGCCAAGGGCCGGACGGCGATTGACCGCGGATGTGGCGCGGGCCACGATGGCCGGACCGGGGACCGACCTGCACAGACGGCGAGGGAGACCATGAGCGACACGGAGACCGTCCAGATCCCGCACCTCGGTGGCTCGGCCATCGGCCACCGGCTCGGCAGGGCCTACGACCCGTCGCTGCCGACCCTGGTGATGGTCAACTCCTTCACCACGTCGGTCGAGCTGTACCGGCCGCAGTTCGCCGACGAGCAGCTCTCCGCCGCCGCCAACCTGCTCGCGATCGAGCCCTACGGCCACGGCGCCACGCGCGCCACCTACCGGCAGTACACCTACTGGGACACCGCGATCGCCGGACTCCAGGTGCTCGACGCGCTCGGCATTCCCGACGCGTTCGTCCTGGGCACCTCGCAGGGCGGCTGGATCGCGGCCCGCATGGCCATGCTCGCCCCCGACCGGATCAAGGGCATCGTCCCGCTCGGCACCTCGATGGACTTCGAGAGCCAGCGCAGCCGCGAGCTGGGCTGCTGGAACGGCGTCGAGTTCTGCACCCCGGCCATCGACGCCCTCGCCCAGCCCGTCGGTGACGACTGGGTCATCCCGACCGAGCTCGTCGACGCCACCCTCGCCGAGGGCATGGGCGACGACGTCCCCGACGACGAGCGCGCGTTCTGGCACAAGACGCACCAGCAGAACTACGCCGGCGACGACGGCCGCGAGCGGCTGCGGACCAGCAGCATCAACCTGCGCGACCGGGACGGCCTGCACGCCCGCCTGGACAGCGTGCGGTGCCCCGTCCTGTGGATGCACGGCACCGCCGACCGCGTCTACTCGGTGGCCAACGCCGAGGCCGAGATCGGGCTGTTCGTGAGCAGCCCCCAGGCCGAGCTCCGCGTCGTCGAGGGCGGCCAGCACTTCCTCAGCGCCACCAACCCCGACGTCGTCAACGCCGCCACGGCGGAGTTCGTCGACCGCTGGAAGTAGCGACGCCGCGCTAGGCTCGCGGTCGTCCCGAACGTCCGTGTGTAACTACCTGCTGCCGGCCCGACCGGCGGATCAAGGCGGCACGCCCGATCCGCAGCAGCAGAGGTCATGTTCCGCACGCGCCCCACCACCTCGGCGGTCGTCCGCTCCGCCGGGCTCTCCTACTTCCCGCTCGCCTTCGTCGCGCGGCTCCCCTTCGCGATGATGACCGTCGGGGTGCTCACCCTCGTCGTCGCCGAGCGCGGCTCGGTCACCCTCGGCGGGCTCAACTCCGCCGTCGCCGGCATCGGCACCGCGTTCGCCGGCCCGCTGCTGGGTGCGGCGACCGACCGCTTCGGCCAGCGCCGGGTCCTCGTCCCGGTCGGGCTGCTGCACGGCGCCCTGCTGGCCGCCTTCCCGCTCGTCGTCGCGAGCAGTGCCGCGAGCGCCGCGGTCCTCGCGCTCTCGGTGCTGATCGGCATGTCCGCACCGCAGGTCGCGCCCATGTCGCGCACCCGCCTGATGGCGGTCATCCGCCGCGCCGTGCAGCGCGACCGCCGCCGGCAGGCGCTCGACGGGACGATGGCCTACGAGTCCGCCGCCGACGAGATGGTGTTCATCGTCGGCCCGTTCCTCGTCGGGCTGCTCGCCACCGCGATCGCCCCGTGGGTCGCCATCGCCGGCGCCGCCGCGCTCACCCTCGTCTTCGTCACCGCCTTCGCGCTGCACCCCACCGGCCGGCTCCAGCCCGGCGCGCAGGACAGCAGCAAGACCCAGGCGCCCGCCCGCGAGCTGGCCCGCTTCCCGCTGCTCACCGTCGTCACCGGCACCCTCGGCGTCGGGCTCTTCTTCGGGGCCACGCTCACCTCGCTCACCGGCTTCCTCGCCGCGGACGGCGGCGGTGGCGACCGGGCCGGCCTGCTCTACGGCGTCATGGGCATCGGGTCGGCCGTGCTGGCGCTGGGCACCGCGGCCCTCCCCCAGCGGTTCTCGCTCCGCGCGCGCTGGGCGGCGTTCGGGTCGCTGCTGCTCGCCGGCGCGCTGCTCTACGCGACCGCGCGCTCGGTGCCCGCGCTCGTCGTCGCCCTCGCCGTCCTCGGCTGCGGCGTCGGTCCGACGCTGGTCACCCTCTACAGCGTCGGCGCACTGCTCAGCCCCGCCGGCCGCTCGGCCACCACCATGACGATGCTCAACTCCGCCGTCGTCGTCGGCCAGGCGCTCGCGTCCGCGGTCACCGGCGTCGTCGTCGACCGGTTCGGCACCACCACCGCGCTCGCCGCCCCGGCGCTCGCCGCCGCGCTCGTGGTCGCCGCCGCAGTGGCGTACGCAGCGACGCAGCCGCGGGTCAGCCCACAAACCGAGCCGGTCCCCGCCTGAGCCAGCAGTTGCCACCGTCGCGTGGCCGGCGCGATGCTGACCCATGGCCCCAGCAGCGCGGACCACCCGTTCCGTCGAGGACGCCCCGGCCTCGACCCGCAAGGTCGACACCGCGTACTACGAGAAGGAACTCGCCCGGCTCCAGATCGAGCTGGTCAAGCAGCAGGAGTTCATCCGCGCCCGCGGCCTCAAGGTGGCGGTGATCTTCGAGGGCCGCGACGCCGCCGGGAAGGGCGGCGCGATCCAGCGGATCACCGAGACCCTCAACCCCCGCGCCGCCCACGTCGTCGCGCTTCCGGCGCCGACCGAGCGCGAGAAGACCCAGTGGTACTTCCAGCGCTACGTCGCCCACCTGCCCGCGGCCGGCGAGATGGTCCTGTTCGACCGCTCCTGGTACAACCGCGCCGGCGTCGAGCGGGTCATGGGCTTCGCCACCGAGGAGGAGGTGCAGGAGTTCCTCCGCTCCTGCCCGGAGTTCGAGCGGATGCTCGTGCGCAGCGGCATCACGCTGATCAAGTACTGGTTCTCCGTCAGCGACACCGAGCAGGAGAAGCGCTTCCAGGGCCGGGTCAAGGACCCGACGAAGCGCTGGAAGCTCAGCCCGATGGACCTCGAGGCCCGCAACCGCTGGGTGGACTTCTCCCGCGCCAAGGACGCCATGTTCGCCGCCACCGACATCCCCGAGGCACCGTGGTGGGTGGTCGACGCCGAGGTCAAGAAGCGGGCCCGGCTGAACGTCATCACGCACCTGCTCGGCCAGGTGCCCTACGAGGACCTCACCCCCGAGGCCCCGGAGCTGCCGCCGCGCCCGCCGATCGAGAGCGACTACGTGCGCCCGCCGATCGAGAGCCAGAACATCGTGCCGGACGTCGTGCCCTGACCGGGCTCTGACGAGAGACCCACCGCGGGGGCCCTCACGGGAGCTGCGCACGCGCCCGTTGACACCGCGCCGCAGCGGCGAACCATGGACGACGCGGCGACGCCGCAGGGGCGCCGCGCAGTCCCGGAAGGGGGCCGTCATGTACGCCCGATCCACCACGCTGATCGCCGACCCGGCCCGCCTGGACGACGGCATCGCCGACGTCCGCGACACCGTGATGCCCGCCGTCCTCGCCATGGACGGGTGCACCGGCCTGTCGATGCTGTGCGACCGCGACACCGGCCGGTGCATCGTGACGACCGGCTGGGAGACCGAGGAGGCGATGACCGCGACCCGCGAGCGCGTGGACCGCCTGCGCGACCGCGCGATGGCGAAGTTCGGCGGCTCGTACCCCGAGGTGGAGGAGTGGGAGGTCGCCGTCATGCACCGGCTGCACCCCGCCGGCGACGGGTCGTGCGCCCGGGTCGGCTGGAGCCGCACCGACCCCGGCCGGGTGGAGGAGGTGCTGGACGCCTTCCGCTCCCGGATCGTCCCGGCGATGGACGACGTCGCGGGCTTCTGCAGCATCAGCCTGCTGGTCGACCGGGCGCGGGGCCGGGCCTCGCTGACCGCCGTCTACGCGGACCGCGCGTCCATGGCCGCCACCCGCGACCAGCTCGACCGGATGCGCGACGAGTTCGCCCGTCAGCTGGGCGTCGAGGTCACCGAGGAGGCCGAGTTCGACGTCGTCCTGCACAACCTGCGCGTCCCCGAGCTGGTCTGACCGGCGAGGACGCCCGGGTGCCGGCACGTTCCCCGGGCACGCTCGGTCTCTGCCCGCAGGGGGTGGGCGGAGACCGAGCGAGCCGGGATCCCCGCTGCCTCTGACGCCTACCGGGCCGCCGGCTCAGCCCTCCCCGAGCCGGCCGCGCAGCCAGTCGTGGAACAGCGCGAGGTGGTGCTCGACGGGCACCAGCACGCCGCCGGCCGCGTAGGCCCGCGAGCTCATGCCCGGCTGGGTGCGCTCGCAGGCGGCGAAGTCCTGCTGGTTGACGCGGTGGAACAGCTCCACCGACCGGGAGACGTCCAGCCCCGCCTCGACCACCTCCGGCGCGTACAGCCAGTCGCACTCGACCACCGTCCGGTCGACGGCCAGCGGCGTCATCCGCAGCAGGATCACGTGGTCGGGCACCAGGTTGAGGAAGACGGCCGGCTTGATCGTCGCGGCGTAGTAGCGGCGGTCCCGGTCCGGGTCGACCCCCGGCAGCGCGGGGAAGCCGGCCGACCCGTCCACGGTGAACCCCTCGGCGGCGGGGGCGAACTCCGCCCCGTGCCCGACGAAGGACTGCGCGGCCCACCCGCGGCTGAACTCCGGCAGGACGTCGGTCAGCTCCGGGTGGATCGTCGCGCAGTGGTAGCACTCCATGAAGTTCTCGACGACGAGCTTCCAGTTGGCCGCGACGTCGTAGCGGATCCGCCGGCCCAGGGCCAGCCGCCCCACGTCGTACCCCTCGATCGCCGCCGGGTCGCCGAGCCGCTCGGTCACCGCGCCGACGACGTCGTCCTCGAACGACGGAGGGTCGTCGGCCAGGCACACCCACGCGTAGCCCAGCCACTCCCGCAGGGCCACCGGCACCAGCCCGTTGGCCACCCGGTCGACGTCGGGCATCCGCGCCAGGTTCGGTGCGGCCACCAGTGAACCGTCCAGCCCGAACGACCAGGCGTGGTACGGGCAGCGCAGCGTGCGGGCCACCTGCCCCGACTCCTCGCTGCACAGCTGCGCGCCGCGGTGCCGGCACACGTTGAGGAACGCCCGCAGGACACCGTCCCGGCCGCGCACCACCAGCACGCTCTCCCGACCGACCTGCACCCGGCGGAAGCTGCCGGGATCGGCGACCTCGTCGGTGCGGGCGACGCACTGCCACATCACCTCGAACACCCGCTCCTGCTCGCGGGTGAACAGCGCCGGGTCGGTGTAGTAGCGCCCGGCCAGGGTCGGCATCAGGCTCGAGGCGGCGGGGAGGGTCGCGGTCATCGGGTGGCCTCCAGTGCGGGCCGGCGGGGGTCGAACAGGCCGATCGGGTGCTTCGTCGTCCCCGTGGTGGCGAGGTCGGCGAGGACCTCGCCGACCACCGGCACGAACTTGAAGCCGTGCCCGGAGAAGCCGCAGGCCACGGTCACCTGCGGGTGCTCGGGGTGCGGCGCGATGACGAAGTGCTCGTCGGGCGTCGTCGTGTACATGCAGGTGGCCGCCTTCAGGAACCGCCCCGGCAGGGTCGGCAGCACTCCGGCCAGGTGCCCGGCCATCGCCGCGACCTCGTCGGGGTGCACCTCCCGGTCGATCGTCCCCGGCGTGCACGGGACCCCCCGCCGGAAGAAGGCGACCTTCGCCCCGCCGTCCGGGCCGTCGATCGCCGGGAAGCCGTAGACCTGGGTGCCGTCGGCCGCCTCGTGGATGTAGATCGGGTGCCGGTCCGGCGTCCAGGCGCCGGTGCCGCCGGTCGGCTGGAACCAGTACATGACCTGGCGCTCCACGGTCAGCGGGACGCCGAGGTCCGCCAGCACCTCGGGCGCCCACGAGCCGGGGCTCACCACCAGCGCACCCGCCTCGTACTCCCCCGCCGCCGTCCGCACCCGCAC
>NZ_SSXA01000084.1 GCF_021698975.1 Blastococcus sp. KM273128
ACCCGCACCGGGGGCCGGGCGCGGGGGGTCCCCGCCCGGCCCCCGGTGCGGGTGGTCCGCGTCCCGGTCCGGGCGGTCCCCGTCCCGGCGCCGGCCCCGGCGGTCCCCGCCCGGCGGCCGGTCCGGGTGGTCCCCGGCCGAACCCGGGCATGATGCCGCAGCGTCCCTCGCCGGGGATGATGCCGCCCCGTCCCGCCGGTGGTGGCCGGCCGGGCGGTCCGGGCGGTGCCGGTCGCGGCCGCCCGGGTGGTCCCGGTGCCGGTGGCGGCTTCCGTCCCGGCGGCGGCGGTGGCGGTGCCCCCGCCGGCGGTGGCTTCCGCGGTGGCGGCGGTGGCCGCGGCCGTGGTCGCGGTGGCTCGGGTGCCGGTACGGCCGGTGCCTTCGGGCGTCCCGGTGGCCGGGGCCCGGTCCGCGGGCGCAAGAGCAAGAAGCAGCGGCGTCAGGAGTTCGACTCGATGGCGGCGCCCAGCATGGGTGGCGTCAGCCTGCCGCGCGGCAACGGGCAGACCGTCCGGCTGCCCCGCGGTGCCTCGCTGACCGACCTGGCCGAGCGCATCAACGCCCAGCCCGCCGCGCTGGTGACCGCCCTGTTCCACCTGGGCGAGATGGTCACCGCCACGCAGTCGGTCAACGACGAGACGCTGCAGCTGCTCGGTGCCGAGATCGGCTGGGTCATCCAGGTCGTCAGCCCCGAGGACGAGGACCGCGAGCTCCTCGAGACCTTCGACCTCACCTTCGGTGACGAGGAGGGCGACGAGGAGGACTGGGCCGCCCGTCCGCCGGTGGTGACCGTCATGGGTCACGTCGACCACGGGAAGACCAAGCTGCTGGACGCCCTGCGGGACGCGAACGTGGTGGCCCGCGAGGCCGGCGGCATCACCCAGCACATCGGCGCCTACCAGATCGTCACCGAGCTGGAGGGCCAGGAGCGGCCGGTCACCTTCATCGACACCCCGGGTCACGAGTCGTTCACCGCGATGCGTGCCCGAGGCGCGAAGGTCACCGACATCGTCGTGCTGGTCGTCGCGGCCGACGACGGCGTCATGCCGCAGACGGTCGAGGCGCTCAACCATGCCCAGGCCGCCGAGGTCCCGATCGTGGTCGCGGTGAACAAGGTGGACAAGGAGGGGGCCAACCCCGCCAAGATCCGCCAGCAGCTCACCGAGTACGGCCTGGTCGCCGAGGAGTACGGCGGCGAGACGATGTTCGTCGACGTCTCGGCGATCACCCGGCAGGGTCTCGACGACCTGCTCGCGGCGATCCTGCTGACCGCCGACGCCTCGCTGGACCTGCGCGCGAACACCGAGCAGGACCCGCAGGGTGTGGTCATCGAGGGCAAGCTGGACAAGGGCCGCGGCCCCGTCGCGACCGTCCTCGTCCAGCGCGGCACGCTGCGCCAGGGCGACTCGATCGTGGCCGGCGACGCCTACGGCCGCGTCCGGTCGCTGCTCGACGAGCACGGCAACAAGCTGAAGGAGGCCCTGCCGGCCCGCCCCGTGCAGGTCGTGGGTCTCACCTCGGTGCCCCGTGCCGGTGACACCTTCCTCGTCGTCGACGAGGACCGCGTCGCCCGGCAGATCGCCGACCGCCGCCAGGCCCGCATCCGCAACGCGCAGAACGCCTCGATGCGCAAGCGGATCAGCCTGGAGGACCTCGACGCGGCGCTCAAGGAGAACCGCCAGCTCAACCTGATCATCAAGGGCGACAACTCGGGCACCGTCGAGGCGCTCGAAGAGGCGCTGATGAAGATCGAGGTCGACGACGAGATCTCGCTGCGGGTCATCCACCGCGGCGTCGGCGGCATCACCAAGAGCGACATCGACCTCGCGCTGGCCGACGACGTCATCGTCCTGGGCTTCAACGTCCGGGCCGAGGGCCAGGCCACCGAGCTCGCCAACCGCGAGGGGGTGGACGTCCGGTACTACACGGTCATCTACCAGGCGATCGACGAGATCGAAGCCGCGCTCAAGGGCATGCTCAAGCCGATCTACGAGGAGGTCCAGCTCGGCACGGCGGAGGTCCGCGAGGTCTTCCGGGTGCCGAAGGTCGGCAACGTCGCCGGTTCGCTGGTCCGCAGCGGCACGATCGTGCGCAACTCGAAGGCGCGCCTGATCCGTGACGGTGCCGTCGTCGCCGACAACCTGTCGGTCGAGTCGCTCCGCCGCTTCAAGGACGACGCGACCGAGGTCCGCGAGGGTTACGAGTGCGGTATCGGCCTGGGGTCGTTCAACGACATCAAGGTCGACGACGTCATCGAGACCTTCGAGCTGCGCGAGAAGCCGCGCGACTGAGTCAGATGACCCCTTGCCCCCCACTGCGAGCGGGTGACGTGCTGGAACGGCCCTCCTGCAGGGTCCCGGCGCGAGCCCGCGAGCGGTGGGGGGCAGGGGTGGCCCCCTTCCGGGGCCCGCTGCGAGCGTGCGAGTAGTGGGGTGAAGGGGGTCCTTCCAGTGTTCACCGGCACGCTCACCGCCGACCTGCTGCTGGGCGACGTCCACTCGCTCAAGGGCAAGCGGTCGGTCGTCCGGCCGATCGTCGCCGAGCTGCGGCGGCGGTTCGCCGTCGCAGCGGCGGAGGTCGGCGACCAGGACCTGCACCGCCGGGTGCAGATCGGCCTCGCCACCGTCGCCGGCGAGGCGGCCCAGGTCGCCGACGTCCTCGACGCCTGCGAGCGGTTGCTGGCCGACCGCCCGGAGGTGACGCTGCTGTCGACGCACCGGCAGCTGTTCAGCGACACCGATTGAGGACCTCGTCGCCCCCCACCCCTCGCTCCGCTCGGGGCGGGCTTCTGCGACGAGGCCGTTCCATCCCGTTATCAGGAGGTCCCGATGGCTGATCCGGCTCGCGCTCGCAAGCTGGCGGTGCGCATCCGGCAGATCGTCTCCGCGACGATCGAGCACCAGATCAAGGACCCCCGCTTGGGCATGGTCACGATCACCGACGCCCGGGTGACCAGCGACCTCCGCGAGGCCACGGTGTTCTACACCGTCTACGGCGACGAGGCGCAGGTCGCCGACTCGGCCAAGGCGCTCACCAGCGCCACCGGGGTGCTGCGGTCCACCGTCGGCCGGCAGACCGGCATCAAGTTCGTGCCGTCGCTGACCTTCGTCGCCGACATGGTGCCCGACACCGCGCGGGAGCTCGAGCAGGCGCTCGAGCGGGCCCGGCACGCCGACGAGGAGCTGGCTCGCGCCCGGGAGGGCGCAAGCTACGCCGGCGAGGCCGACCCCTACCGGCGGCCCGCGGAGGACGAGGACGACGACGAGGACGGCAGGGACAGCCCGGCCGCAGCCGCGACCGCCGATGACGGCGGCGAGGACCTGACGCCCCGGACGAGGAGCACGCTGTGAGCGAGAACGACCCCGATCCGAACCTGCCCGACGAGGGTCACGGCCGCGCCGAGCTGGGCGGCCGGCCGGCCCCCGACGCCGGGGACCCGACCCAGGGCGGCCGGCGCGGCCAGATCGGCGACGCGCCGAGCATCGCCGAGGACGAGCCGGACGACGGCGGCCCGGGCTACCCCGTGGGCGGCGGCGACATCACCGAGCGGCAGGGCGGCCGGGTCGCCGACCCCGACCCCGCCGGGTGACCGCCCCGACCCCGGGCGGGGATCCCGTCTCCGCCACGCGGTCGGCCGTAGCGGTGCTCGCCGAGGCGGCCCGCGAACGGGCGACCGTGGTGCTCTCCGGTCACGTGCAGCCCGACGCCGACGCCCTCGGCAGCACCCTGGCGCTCGCCGAGGGGCTGCGCCGGCGCGGCGCACGGGTGCTCGCCACCTTCCCGGGCCGGTTCACGCTGCCCGCCTCGCTGGCGTGGATCCCGTGTGCCGGCGGCATGGTGCCCGCCGACGCCGTCCCGTCGTCCCCGGACGTCTTCGTCAGCCTCGACGCGGCCTCGCCCGGGCGCCTCGGGGAGCTGGCCCCGCTGCTCGACCGGGCGCGCACCTCCGTCGTCGTCGACCACCACGCCAGCAACCCCGGCTTCGGGCGGGTGCGGCTGGTGGACCCGGCCGCCCCCGCGACCGTCACGCTCGTGGCCGACCTGCTCGACGGGCTGGGCGTGGCGCTGGACGAGCGGCTCGCCACCTGCCTCTACGCCGGGCTGGCCGCCGACACCGGCTCCTTCCGGTTCGGCAGCACCCGGCCGGAGACCCACGAGCTCGCCGCCCGCCTGCTCGCCACCGGAATCGACCACGCCGAGATCAGCCGCCGGCTGTTCGACACCGCCCCCTTCGGCTGGCTGGGGCTGCTCTCGGTCGTCGCCGGGCGCGCCGTCCTCGAGCGCGAGGTGGGCGCGGGCCTGGTGTGGACGTGGTCGAGCACCGCCGAGGCCGCCGAGCACGGCCTGCCCGGCGAGCAGCTCGAGGCGCTGGTCGACGTCGTCCGGTCCACCGCGGAGGCCGACGTCGCCTGCGTGCTCAAGGGTCAGGACGACGGGACGTGGTCGGTGTCGCTCCGGTCCCGCGGGGCCACCGACGTGGCCCGGGTGGCCACGGCCCTCGGCGGGGGCGGCCACCGCGCGGCGGCGGGCTACACCTCCCACCTCGACCGGGAGAAGACGGTGGAGTGCCTGCGCGCGGAGCTCCACGCGCCATGACTCCGCGGTCCTCCGGACCGCACCGCGGCGACCGCGATCCGGCGGGGCTCGCCTCCCGGCCGGCGTCCGTGCCTGCCCTCGCGGCGCCGGCGCTGGTCGTGCTCGCGGCCGAGCCGTTGTACCTGCTCGTCGACACCGCCGTCGTCGGCAACCTCGGGACCGTCGCGCTCGGCGGCCTCGCCGTCGGGGGCGGTCTGCTGGCGTGGGCCGCCGCGCTGCTGAACTTCCTCGCCTACGGCACCACCGCGCGCGCCGCGCGCCGCGCCGGCGCCGGTGACCGCGCCGGGGCCGTCGAGGAGGGCGTGCAGGCGACCTGGCTCGCGCTCGGTCTCGGCGTGCTCGTGCTCGCCCTGTTCCAGGGGCTGGCCGGGCCGCTGACCCGGGCGCTCGCCGGCGGCGCCGGGCCGGTCGCCGAGGCGGGGGAGGGGTGGCTGCGGGTGGCCTCCTTCGGCGCCCCGCTGCTGCTGGTGTCGCTGGCCGGGAACGGCTGGCTGCGCGGGGTGCAGGAGCTGCGGCGCCCGGTGCGCTACGTCGTCGCGGGCAGCCTGCTGAGCCTCGTGCTGTGCCCGCTCCTGGTTCACCCGGTGGGGCTGGGCCTGGTCGGCTCCGCCTGGGCGAACGTGGCCGGGCAGGCGCTCACCGCCGCGCTGTTCGTCCGGGCGCTGCTGCGCGAGGACGCCGGCTGGGCCGCGCGCCCGCGCGCGATCGTGCGCCAGCTGGTCATCGGCCGCGACCTGCTGCTGCGCGCGGCGGTGCTCCAGCTGTCGTTCCTCGTCGCGGCCGGGGTCGCCGCGCGCGCGGGGACCGCAGCCCTGGGGGCGCACCAGATCGCGCTCCAGCTGTTCTTCTTCCTCGCCCTGGTGCTGGACGCCTACGCCATCGCCGCGCAGACCCTCGTCGGCCACGCCCTCGGTGCCGGCCGACCCGCGGAGGCCCGCGCCACCGCGCGCCGGGTGGTGCTGTGGGGCCTGGGCACCGGCTGCCTCGTGGCCGCCGTGCTGCTCGCGCTCCGCGACGTCCTGCCGCCGCTGTTCACCGACGACCCCGCGGTGCTCGCGCAGGCCGCCGTCGTCTGGTGGTTCCTGGCCTGCTTCCAGCCGCTGGCCGGCGTGGTGTTCGCCCTCGACGGGGTTCTCATGGGCGCCGGCGACGTCGGCTACCTGCGCACCGTCACCATCGCCGCCGCGCTGACCGGTTTCCTGCCGCTGTCGCTGCTGGCCGGGCCGCTGGACCTCGGCCTCGCCGGCATCTGGACCGGGCTGACGCTGTTCATCGGCCTGCGGCTGCTGGCCGTCCTGGTGCGGGTGGCGGGTGATCGGTGGCTGGGCGCACCTGAGACCGTGAGGGCGTGAGCCCCCGACGCCCCGACGCCGACGTCCCGCCCGGCCTGCTGCTCGTGGACAAGCCCGGCGGCATGACGTCCCACGACGTCGTCGCCCGCGCCCGCCGCGCGCTGTCGGTGCGCAAGGTCGGGCACGCCGGCACCCTCGACCCCATGGCCACCGGCCTGCTGGTCCTGGGCGTCGGCACCGCGACGCGGCTGCTCGGGTACGTCGGCGGCCACGACAAGACCTACGAGGCCACCATCCGGTTCGGGCAGGCCACGGTCACCGACGATCGCGAGGGCGAGGTGCTCGCGACCGCCTCGACCGCGGGCATCGACGACGACGCCGTGCGTGCCGCGCTCGCCGCGCAGACCGGCGCGCTGCAGCAGGTCCCGTCCTCGGTGAGCGCGGTCAAGGTCGCCGGGGTGCGCTCCTACGACCGGGTGCGCGCGGGGGAGGCCGTGGAGCTCGCGCCCCGCTCGGTGACCGTGCACCGCCTCGGGGTGCACCGCACCACCCGCCCCGAGCCCGACCTGGTCGACGTCGACGTGACCGTCGACTGCACCGCGGGCACCTACATCCGCGCCATCGCCCGCGACGCCGGTGCGGCCCTGGGCGTGGGTGGCCACCTGACCGCGCTGCGCCGCACCGCCTCGGGCCCCTTCACGATCGCGCAGGCGGGCACCGTCGAGGATGCCGCCGCGTCGCTGGTCGCCGGCGGCGGCCCGGGCTTCCTGCCGCTCACCGAGGCGGCCCGGCTGGTCTTCCCCGAGCGACCGCTCACCGCCGACGAGGCCCGGGCGCTGGGCTACGGGCAGCGGATACCGGCCACCGGCGCGGCCGGCCTGCACGCCGCCGTGGACCCCGACGGGCGGCTGACGGCGCTGGTCGAGGACGCCGGGCGCACGGCGCGCGTCGTCGTCGGCTTCCCGCCGGCCTGAGCCGGTGGCAGCCTGGCGCCCGTGACCCTCGACGCCCGCCTGGCCGACCTCGACGCGCTGCTGCGCCCGCTGCCCGGGGTGCTCGTCGCGTTCTCCGGTGGCGTGGACTCCGGCGTCCTGCTCGCCGCCGCGGTCCGCTCGCTGGGTGCCGGCCGGGTGGTCGCGGCCACCGCCGTCTCGCCGAGCCTGCCCGCTGCCGAGCTCGCCGGCGCGGAGGAGTTCGCCGCGTCGCTGGGGGTCCGGCACGAGCGGCCGCGCACCGACGAGCTGTCCCGCCCGGGCTACCGCGCCAACGCCGGTGACCGGTGCGCCTTCTGCAAGACCGAGCTGGTCGAGGTGCTCCTCCCGCTGGCCGGCCGGCTGGGCATCGACGACGTCGTCACCGGCACCAACGCCGACGACGTCGTGGCGGGCTTCCGGCCCGGCATCCGCGCGGCGGCCGAGCGGGGCGCCTGGACGCCGCTGGCGCGCGCCGGGCTGACCAAGGACGACGTCCGCGCCGCCGCCCGCCGCTGGGGGCTGCCGCTGGCCGAGAAGCCCGCCGCGGCCTGCCTGGCCAGCCGGATCGCCTACGGGGTGCCGGTGTCGGCCGCGGGGCTGGCCCGCGTCGAGCGCGCCGAGGCGGCGCTGCGGTCCGCGCTCGCGGCCGCCGGGCTGCCGGTGCGCGACCTGCGGGTGCGCGACCTGGGCGGGGACGTGGCCCGGGTGGAGGTCGACGCGGCGCTGGTGGACGAGGTCGCGGCGGGGGTCGACCTGCGCACGGCCGTTCCCGGTTTCGGCAGGGTGGAGCTCGACCCCCGGGGTTTCCGCTCGGGGGCGATGAACGAGCTGCTGCCGGACCCCGTGCGCTACCGCTGAGCGGCGCGGACGATGCGGGCGGCGGCCACCCCGGCCCCGAACCCGTTGTCGATGTTCACGACGAGCACCCCGGGCGCGCAGGCGGTGAGCATGGTGAGCAGCGCGGCCAGCCCCTCGAACGCCGCGCCGTAGCCCACCGACGTGGGGACGGCGACGACGAGGCGGTCGGTCAGCCCGGCGACGACGCTGGGCAGCGCGCCGTCCATCCCGGCGACCACGACGACCGCGTCGGCCGCGGCCAACTCGGGGGCGACGGCGAGCACGCGGTGGATGCCCGCGACCCCGACGTCGTCCACCCGCCGGCTGCCCACGCCGCAGGCCCGCAGCGTGGCGGCGACCTCCGCGGCCACCGGCCCGTCGGAGGTGCCCGCGGTCAGCACCAGCACCTCGCCGACCGGCTCCGGCGGCGTGCCCACGGAGGCACACCCGCCGTCCTCGTCCACGACGGCGTCCGGCCACCGCTCGCGGATCGCCGCCGCGGTCGCGCCGTCCACCCGGCTGGCCCAGGCGAACCCGGCCGCGCAGCCCTCGAGCAGGGCGGCCAGGCAGGCGACGGTCTGGTCGGGCGTCTTGCCGGCCGCGAACACCACCTCCGGCGTACCGGTCCGGGACTCGCGGTCGAGGTCCAGGCGGGCGAAGCCGAGGTCTGCGGTGCGGGGGGCGCTCACCTGCACCAGCGTGCCGCACGCGCGACCGGCCGTGCGGTTGGCGCCCGCGCCGTCCGGGAAGGAGCCGCACCATGAGCGTCGTCAAGATCAACGCGATCACCGTGCCGAAGGACAAGCAGGAGCGCTTCGAGGAGCGGTTCCGCGGGCGCGCCGGGGCCGTGGAGACCACGCCGGGCTTCGAGTGGTTCGAGCTGCTCCGCCCGGTCGAGGGCACCGACCAGTACCTGGTCTACACGCGGTGGAGCAGCGTGGAGGCCTACGAGGCCTGGCAGTCCAGCCAGGACTTCGACCGCGCCCACGACGGCGGCGGCGACACCCTCGCCTCCGCCGCCCCGCACTCGGCGCACGTCTGGACCTACGAGGTGCTCGAGACCGCCGGGCCGAAGGGCGAGCACCAGGGGCAGGCCTGAGCCGGGCTAGGGTGACGGCACCGGCCCCGCACGCCCGCGGGCCGGTGCCGTTCCCTCGCACGCCCGGGTAGGAGCCATGACCGACACGCTCGCCGACAACCGCACCTCGTCCCGGACGTTCGTCGAGGGCGTGCCGGTGGTCGTGGAGGACGTGCAGCGTCGCTCCACCACCGAGCGCCAGGAGCTGCTCGCCGACCCCGGTTTCGGCCGCTACTTCACCGACCACATGTTCGTGGCCCGGCACCAGGTCGGCCGCGGCTGGTACGACGCCCGGCTCACGCAGTACGGGCCGCTGCCGATGGACCCCGGCACCGCCGCCCTGCACTACGCCCAGTCGATCTTCGAGGGGCTCAAGGCCTACGCCCAGCCCGACGGCAGCGTGGCCACCTTCCGCCCCGAGGCCAACGCCGCGCGGTTCGTCCGCAGCGCCGAGCGGCTGGCGATGCCGCCGGTGCCCGAGGAGGCGTTCCTCGCCGCCGTCGACGCGCTCGTCGACGCCGACCGCGACTGGGTGCCCACCGGGCCGGACCAGACGCTGTACCTGCGCCCGTACCAGCTGGCCAGCGAGTCCTTCCTCGGCGTCCGGCCGGCGCACGAGTACCTCTTCCTCGTCATCGCGAGCCCGGCCGGCGCCTACTTCCCGCGCGGCGTCCACCCGGTCTCGGTCTTCGTCTCCGAGGACTACGTGCGGGCCGCGCCCGGCGGCACCGGCGACGTGAAGTGCGCCGGCAACTACGCCGCCAGCCTCCGCCCGCAGCAGCAGGCCAGCGAGCTCGGCTGCGACCAGGTCGTCTACCTCGACGCCGTGGAGCGGCGCTACATCGAGGAGCTGGGCGGGATGAACCTGTTCTTCGTGCTGGGCTCCGGCGCGGACGCCGAGCTGGTCACCCCTGAGCTCTCCGGCACGCTGCTGCCGGGCATCACCCGCGACTCGCTGATCACGGTGGCCCGGGAGCTGGGGCACCGCGTGACCGAGCGGAAGGTGACCCTCGACGAGTGGCGCAGCGGCGCGCTCGACGGCTCGATCACCGAGACCTTCGCCTGCGGGACCGCCGCCGTCATCACGCCGGTCGGCCAGATCCGCGCCCGCACCGGTGACTTCACCGTGGGCGACGGCGAGCCCGGCCCGCTCACCATGCGGCTGCGCGAGACGCTGCTCGACATCCAGCACGGGCGGGTGGCCGACACCCACGGCTGGCTGCACCGGGTCTCCTGACCGCGGCGGGGGACGGTCGCGTGCTGCGCTGGCGGGGGCTGGAGTCCACCCCGGGGGACCTCGGGCGGACCGTGGTCACCGTCGGGATGTACGACGGGGTGCACCGCGGGCACCAGGAGCTCATCGGCGCCGCCGTCGCACGCGCCCGCGCGATGCGGCGTCCCTGCCTGCTGCTGACGTTCGACCCGCACCCGGCCGAGGTCGTGCGGCCGGGGTCGCACCCGGCCATCCTCACCTCGCTGGACCGCAAGGCGGAGCTGGTTGCCGAGCTCGGCGTGGACGCCATGTGCGTGCTGCCGTTCACCGCGGAGTTCATGAAGCTCCCGCCGGAGACCTTCACGCACACCGTGCTCGTCGAGCGGCTGCACGCCGCGCAGGTGGTGGTGGGGCAGAACTTCACCTACGGCCACCGCGCGGCCGGCACCGTCACCTCGCTGACCGAGGAGGGGCGCCGCTTCGGCTTCGCCGTCGAGGGGGTGCCCCTGGCGCAGGACGCCTCGGAGGACGGCGAGGTGACCATCTCCTCGACCTACGTCCGCGCCTGCGTCGCCGCCGGCGACCTGGTGCCCGCGGCCCGGGCGCTGGGCCGGCCGCACCGCGTCGACGGCGTCGTCGTGCGCGGCGACCGGCGCGGCCGCGACCTCGGGTACCCGACGGCCAACGTGGAGACGCCGCCGTACACCGCGATCCCCGCCGACGGCGTCTACGCGGGTCACCTGGTCACCCGTGACCCCCGCAGCGGGGCCAGCCTGGAGCGTTTCCCGGCGGCGATCTCTGTGGGGACCAACCCCACCTTCCAGGGCAGCCGCCGCACCGTCGAGGCCTACGTGCTCGACTACGAGGGCGACCTCTACGGCGAGCACGTCGGCGTCGAGTTCGCCCACCGGCTCCGCCCGATGGCCGCCTTCGCCGACGTCGACGGCCTGCTCACCGCCATGGCCAAGGACGTCGAGGACACCCGCCACGTCCTGGGGTTGACGAACTGACCCGTTCGGGTCGCCCCCACTCGGTCCGACCGGTCCGATCACCGCTGGTAGTCTTGCCGGCAGCCGTGCACGCACGGCTGTGTGAGAGCTGCCCTCGTGAGTCAGACCGGGGGCCACACGTGACCCGCCCAGGAGGCGAACCATGGCGCTCGACAGCGCGACGAAGCAGCAGATCATGACCGAGTACGCCACGGTCGACAAGGACACCGGTTCGCCCGAGGTGCAGGTCGCGATGCTGTCCCGCCGGATCAGCGACCTGACCGAGCACCTCCGGCACCACAAGCACGACCACCACAGCCGGCGGGGCCTGCTCCTGCTGGTCGGCCGGCGCCGCCGGCTGCTGAACTACCTGGCGAAGACCGACATCAACCGCTACCGGTCGCTGATCGAGCGGCTCGGCCTGCGCCGCTAGCACGTCGAGGGGACCGCTCCGGGCAACCGGGACGGTCCCCTCTCTCGTGCGGCACCCGCCGCACGAGCCACGGCCAGCCCGCCCCACGCGCCCGTCGCAGAGGGCCGGTCCTCGGTAGTGGCCCCCGGGACACCCCGTGACAGGGGAGTGGACCCCCGTCCGACGGGGAACCAGCACCGCCCGAGGGCTTCGATCGAAGACCGGTCGCCCCGGACGCCCACGGCGTGCAGCGCCGTACGAGGAAGTCGCACCCGGCAAGGGGCCGGCTGCGACCAGACGAGAGAAGGACAGCGTGTCCGCACCCACCACCAGCGGCCCGATCGCCGCCGAGTTCGACCCCGAGGACGGGGTCACCACCGCCACCGCGGTCATCGACAACGGCAGCTTCGGCAGCCGCAGCATCACCTTCGAGACCGGCCGGCTGGCCAAGCAGGCCGCCGGCTCGGTCGTCGTGACGATGGGCGACAGCATGCTGCTGTCGGCCACCACGGCCGGCCGCCAGCCCAAGGAGCACTTCGACTTCTTCCCGCTGACGGTCGACGTCGAGGAGCGCATGTACGCCGCGGGCCGCATCCCCGGCTCGTTCTTCCGCCGCGAGGGCCGGCCCTCCGAGGACGCCATCCTCACCTGCCGGCTCATCGACCGCCCGCTGCGGCCGACCTTCGCCAAGGGCCTGCGCAACGAGGTCCAGGTCGTCATCACCGTCATGGCGCTGGACCCCGAGCACCTCTACGACGTCATGGCCATCAACGGCGCGTCGGCCTCCACCCAGCTGTCCGGCCTGCCGTTCTCCGGCCCGGTCGGTGGCACCCGCGTCGCGCTCATCCGCGGCCAGTGGGTCGCCTTCCCGACCCACGCGGAGCTTGAGGAGGCCGTCTTCGACATGGTCGTGGCCGGCCGCCTCCTGCCGGACGGCGACGTCGCGATCATGATGGTCGAGGCCGAGGCCACCGAGAAGACCATCGAGCTCGTCGCCGGTGGCGCCAGCGCCCCGACCGAGGAGGTCGTGGCCCAGGGCCTCGAGGCCGCCAAGCCCTTCATCAAGGCGCTGTGCGAGGCCCAGTCCGCCCTGGCCGCCAAGGCCGCCAAGCCGGTCGCGGAGTTCCCGCGCTTCCTGGACTACCAGGACGACGTGTACGCCGCCGTCGAGTCCGCCGCCCTGACCCGCCTCGGCGAGGTGCAGGCCATCGCGGGCAAGCAGGAGCGCGAGGAGGCCACCGACGCGCTCAAGGACGAGGTCAAGGCCCAGCTCGCCGACCAGTTCGAGGGTCGCGAGAAGGAGGTGTCGGCCGCCTTCCGCGCTGTCACCAAGAAGGTCGTCCGGCAGCGCATCCTGCGTGACAAGGTCCGCATCGACGGCCGTGGCGTCACCGACATCCGGCCGCTGTCGGCCGAGGTCGAGGTCGTGCCGCGCGTGCACGGCTCGGCGCTGTTCGAGCGCGGCGAGACCCAGATCCTGGGCATCACCACGCTGAACATGCTCCGCATGGAGCAGCAGCTGGACACGCTGTCGCCGGACAACCGCAAGCGCTACATGCACAACTACAACTTCCCGCCGTACTCCACCGGCGAGACCGGCCGCGTGGGCTCGCCCAAGCGGCGCGAGATCGGCCACGGTGCGCTCGCCGAGCGCGCGCTGCTGCCCGTGCTGCCCGACCGCGAGGAGTTCCCCTACGCGATCCGGCAGGTCTCCGAGGCGCTGGGCTCCAACGGCTCCACCTCGATGGGCTCGGTCTGCGCCTCGACGCTGGCCCTGCTCAACGCCGGTGTGCCGCTCCGGGCCCCGGTCGCCGGCATCGCCATGGGCCTTGTCTCCGACCAGGTCGACGGCAAGACCGAGTACGTCGCGCTGACCGACATCCTCGGCGCCGAGGACGCGTTCGGTGACATGGACTTCAAGGTCGCCGGCACGCGGGACTTCGTCACCGCCCTGCAGCTGGACACCAAGCTCGACGGCATCCCGTCCGACGTGCTCGCCCAGGCGCTGACCCAGGCCCGCGCCGCCCGCCTGCACATCCTCGACGTGATGAACGAGGCCATCGACGCCCCCGACGAGATGAGCCCGTACGCCCCGCGCGTGACCACGGTGCGCATCCCGGTCGACAAGATCGGTGCGGTCATCGGCCCCAAGGGCCAGATGATCAACGCGATCCAGGACGAGACCGGCGCGGACATCACCATCGAGGACGACGGCACCATCTACGTGGGTGCGTCCGACGGCCCCTCGGCCCAGGCCGCGGTGGACCGGATCAACGCCATCGCCAACCCGCAGATGCCCAAGGTGGGCGAGCGCTTCCTCGGCACGGTCGTGAAGACCACGCCGTTCGGCGCCTTCGTCTCCCTGCTGCCGGGCAAGGACGGCCTGGTGCACATCAGCAAGCTGGGTGCCGGCAAGCGCATCGGCAAGGTCGAGGACGTCGTGAACGTCGGCGACAAGCTCCAGGTCGAGATCACCGACATCGACGCCCGGGGCAAGATCAGCCTCGCGCCCGTCGCCGCCGAGGGTGCCGAGGCTCCCGCCGAGGCGCCGGCCGAGGCCGCGCCCGCGGGGGAGTGACCACGACGGATCTGATCCGGGCCGGGGTGGGCGCCGCTTCTCCGGGAGCGGCCCCCACCCCGGTTCCCGTCGGGACGACCGCGCTGCTCGACCTCGACGAGGTCGGCGGCCGGGTGGAACGCACGGAGCTCCCCGGGGGGCTCCGCGTGCTCACCGAGACGATGCCGGGGGTGCTGTCGGCGACCCTCGGCATCTGGGTGGGCGTGGGCTCGCGCGACGAGACGCCTGCCGTCGCGGGGGCGTCGCACTTCCTCGAGCACCTGCTGTTCAAGGGGACGACGTCGCGCGGGGCGCTGGAGATCGCCACCGCCATGGACGCCGTCGGCGGTGAGATGAACGCGTTCACCGCCAAGGAGCACACCTGCTACTACGCCAACGTGCTCGCCAGCGACCTCCCGCTGGCGGTCACCCTGCTGGCGGACCTGGTCACCGAGGCGACCAACACGGCGGCCGACCTCGAGTCCGAGCGCACGGTGGTGCTCGAGGAGATCGCCATGCGCGACGACGAGCCCTCGGACGCCGTGCACGACCTGTTCGCCGAGACCCTCTACGGGGACACCTCGCTGGGTCGCTCGGTGCTGGGCACCGTCGAGTCGATCGAGGCGCTGACGCGTGACGACGTCGACGGCTGGTACCGCGAGCGCTACGCCGCCCCGTCCATAGTGGTGACGGCGGCCGGGCGGGTGGACCACCAGCAGGTGCTGGACCTGGTGACGGCGGCCTTCGGCGACCGGCTCTCGGGTCCAGCCCGCCCCGCACCGCTGCGCACGGGCGACGTCGAGCTGGTCCGCCCGGCGCACCGCACCGGGCTGATCTCCCGCCGGACCGAGCAGACGCACCTGCTGCTGGGCACGCCGGCGATGGGGCGGCTGGACGAGCGTCGCTACACCGCCGCCGTCCTGGACGCCGCCGTCGGCGGTGGCATGAGCTCCCGCCTGTTCCAGGAGATCCGCGAGAAGCGCGGGCTGGTGTACAGCGTCGGGTCGGCGCTGACCCACTACGCCGGCGCGGGGGCGTTCTCCGTCTACGCGGGGTGCTCGAAGAAGCGCGTGCCCGAGGTGCTGCGGCTGGTCCGCGACGAGCTCGGGCGGGTTGCCGCCGACGGGCTCACCGCCGAGGAGGTGGCCCGTGCGTGCGGGCAGCTCAAGGGCGGGCTGGTCCTGGGCCTGGAGGACACCGGCTCGCGCATGAGCCGGCTCGGCAAGAGCGAGCTCTCCTACGGCGAGTACGTGCCGGTGCGCGACGTCCTCGCACGCATCGAGTCGGTGGACGAGGAGCAGGTGCGGTCGGTGGCGGGGGAGCTGTTCGGCCGGGAGACCTGCCTGGCCGTGGTCGGCCCGTACCGCGAGTCCGACCTCGACCGGCTCTGACCCGGCGCATGCCGACGACCCGGACCGGGCTCCCGCAGGCGGCCTTCGCCGTCGCGCTGCTGGTGTCCGCCGTCGTCCTCTTCCTGCCCTCCTCGGGGGTGCCGACCGCGCCCCCGGGCACCGACAAGGTGGTCCACCTGCTCGTCTTCGCCGCGCTGGCGGGGACGGGCCGGTGGGCCGGGATGCCCCGGGTTCCGCTGGGTGCCGCGCTCCTCGCCTATGCGGTGGGCAGCGAGCTGGTGCAGGGGCTCACCCCGATCGGCCGGTCCATGTCGGCCGCCGACGTCGTCGCGGACGTGGTGGGGATCGTGCTGGGACTGCTCGTGTGGGAGGCGCTCACCCGCCGGGAGCGCTGATCCGGGGCCTGCCTTGCGCGGGGACGCCGGGCCGGGAAACCTGACCGCGTGACCACGACCGCACCCCACCAGCAGCCCGCTCCCGCCGACCGGGAGTCCCCCCTCATCCCGGTGGGGGTGCTCGGGGCCCGCGGGCGGATGGGCACCGAGGTGGTCAAGGCGGTGAACGACGCCGACGACCTCGAGCTGGTGGCCATGGTCGACGACGGCGACTGGCTGTTCAACGTGGCCGATGCCGGCGCCCAGGTCGTCGTCGACTTCACCCGTCCCGACGTGGTGATGGACAACATCCGGTTCTGCATCGACAACAACATCCACTGCGTCGTCGGGACGACCGGCTTCGACGAGGCCCGCCTGGCCACCGTCGCCGAGTGGCTGGAGCCCAAGCCGGAGGTCGGCGTGGTGATCGCCCCGAACTTCGGCATCGGCGCGATCCTCCTGATGCGCTTCGCGCAGGAAGCCGCGCGCTTCTTCCCGTCCGTCGAGGTCGTGGAGCTGCACCACCCGAACAAGGTGGACGCCCCCTCGGGGACGGCGGTGCGCACCGCCCGCCTCGTGGCGTCGGCCCGCCGGGCCGCCGGCCTGCCGCCGGCGCCGGACGCCACGACCGACGAGCTGCCCGGCGCCCGGGGTGCCGACGTCGAGGGGGTGCGCGTGCACGCCGTCCGGCTGGCCGGCCTCGTGGCGCACCAGGAGGTGCTGCTCGGGGCGGCCGGGGAGTCGCTGACCCTGCGGCACGACTCCTTCGACCGCGCCTCGTTCATGCCGGGTGTGCTGCTGGCGGTCCGCGAGATCGGCCGGCGCCCCGGTCTGACCGTGGGCATCGAGGGGCTGCTGGGGCTCTGAACGGGTTCCGCGACCTGCCCCCGGAGCGGATGAGGCGACGGCCGGCGGGCCGAAGGGCGGCCTGACCAGGGCCGATGCGCTCGCAGGGCGTGGACGGGCGCCGCCGTGTCGGGCGTCACGGCGTACCCGGTTTGACGTCGGGTCGGGGGCGCGTGTAACTTTCTTTCTGCGCCGCGCGGCCCGGGAGGGCCGCCGGGCCGGGGCCCGCGGGTAGCGGGTCTACCGGAAACCGGCGTAGAGTTGGACATCCAGCCAGAGGTGAGGCCCGGAAGGGTCGAGTTTCTGCGCGTCCGCTCCTTGAGAACTCAACAGCGTGCCGAA
>NZ_SSXA01000085.1 GCF_021698975.1 Blastococcus sp. KM273128
GCTGTGGAAGGTATCCAGAAGATCACGCGGTGGCCGCCTTCACGTGCAGGGCCCGCTGGTCACCGGGGCCGTCGCACACCACCTTGGTGGACGCCACTCGGCTCAACCCGGCGCCGGCGGAGGAGTCGGTCAAGGGAGATCGGTTCGAGGAGAGGACGCTGCCCCACACCGCGCCCCGCTTCCGGGCCGGGCACCGCATCCGGCTGCAAGTCTCCGGCGGTCGCATCCGCGGCACACGCGCAACCTCGGAACCGGCGAGCCCGTCGATGAGGCTACGTACGGGCTGCTGACCAACCACCGGATCTGCCACGGGGGCGCCGTACCCTTGTCGGTCAACCTGCCCCAGGCCTGATCGACGAGCAGACAAGTCGACAGGCCACCACACGCGACCCTCTCGTCCCAGCCGTGCGGGACGCCTCTCGCGCCTATCGCGCCGGACCCGTTCCGCTTCGTAGCCTGGGGCCGTGGCCAAGCACTTCACCGATGAGACCGCCGAGTTCAAGATGCCCCTGCCCAGGCGGCACGCTGCTGCCGACGCCGGCGAGCTGGACATGACCCAGCGCTTCGACCCCGGCTTCTCCCGTCGTCCGGCCGTGCCGGCAGTTTCTCCCCGGGACGACGAGAGCCGCTGACTCATGCGCGGCTCGATCGGGGTATGCCGATGCTGACGTTCAGCGACCTGCTGTCCCTCGAGGGTGTCGATCCGGCGCAGGTCCGCCTGGTCCGGCACCAGGACAACCGGCTGAAGCCCGGCCGGCTCTACGAGGCCTGGCGAAGCGACAGATCCGCGTTCGAGCGGTACCAGAGCGTCCAGCAGCGCAACCTGTTCGACGTGGGCGACCTGCTGGCCAGCTTCATCGTGACCGAGGCCCGGAAGACCGTGTTCGTCGGCCTCTACGAGGTCGCCGGCATCACCACCTGCCCGGCCGGCACCGTCGACGTCCTGACCGGCGGCGACGTGTCCGGCTACCACGGCTACGACCTGCGGCTGCTCGATCAACTCGGTGACTACACCGACAAGGTCGTCATCGACTGGGGTGCCGGCACTCGGAGCTGGGTCCAGCGAGCCGCCAACCAGCCCAAGCCCGTCCTCGAGATCGCCGAGCAGTACGAGCCCCGTTTCCCGGGGTTCCGCGAGTTCGTCCGGCCGGTCGACGACATCCCCACCCTCCCTCACGGCTGGCAGCAGGTGCTGCGCGCCGTGAAGGGCGTGTACCTGCTGGTCGACGTCGAGTCCGGGCAGCAGTACGTCGGCTCGGCGAAGGGTGCCGACAGCCTGCTCGGCCGCTGGCTGGAGTACGCCAACGGTGGTGATGGCGGCGACGTCCGCCTCAGGGCCGTAGCCCGCCACGGCCGCCGCCACTACCAGGTGTCGGTGCTGGAAGTCGTCGACGGCAACACCCCCGACGACACCATCGAGCAGATCGAGTCGTACTGGAAATTCAAGCTGCTCACCCGGCGCTTCGGCCTCAACGCCAACTAGCCGGCCGTGGAATGTCACGGCGCCCGGGCGGCGAGCCGTTCCAGCGCGGCGGTGAAGCTGTCGTTCCACAGGCCCAGGTGCGGCCAGCGCTCGGCGACGTGCGCCGTCGCCTCCTCGACCGACATCCCCTTCTCGCGCACCAGCCAGCCGCGGAGCACGAGACCCGTTCGAGAGGCGCCACCGTGGCAGTGCACCAGCAGGCGGTGCCCCTCCTCCTGCAGCGCCCTCATGTCGTCCAGGACGTCGGCGAGCATGACGTCGAGGTCGGCGTTGTGCTCGTTGTCGGCGATGTAGGCCATCCGGTGTACCGGGTGCGGGAAGGGTTCGCCCAGCCGGCACAGCGAGATGACGGCGAAGTCCTCCTCGCTGTACCGGGCGCCGTCCAGATTGCCGGCCCAGATGCCGGGCAGCACCTCCGTGGGCCCGATCCGCGGGATCACGCCCGGGTCGTAGTTCTGCTGCACCCCGCCGTCCAGCGAGGCGGCGAGCTGCTGCAGATCGGCCAGCCGCCACATGCGATCGCCGTGGCCGGGCACCCGCCCGTGCACCACCGACGCCCACCGGCTCGGGATCGCGCCCATCCCGAACACCGCCCCGGCCAGACCGCCGGCGACGGCGGCCACCGTGTCGGTGTCGCCGCCTAGGTCGATGACCAGCCGCAGCACCTCGGCGAAGTCCCGCCCGTTCCGCAGCGCCCACACCGCCTGGCCGAGCGTCGGCCACACCGCGCCGTTCGACTCGGTGGCCCGGTCAGGTGTCCAGTCCGGAGCCAGCACCGCCGCCCACCGCTCGCGGTGCTCGGGCAGCACCGCCTCGAGCGCCGTTGAAGTTGCTGCCAGCGGCTCGCCGCCGTCCAGCGCCGCTCGCATGAGCTCGTGGAAGATCGCGCAGCCCTCGCCGGCCGACGGGTCGCCGTGGGTGAGCGCCGAGATGCGCCGGGCGGCGTCCATGGTCGCCTCGCGCCCCTCCCGGGAGAACCGGATGGCCGCGGGCGTCGTCCGCATCAGCGAGCCGTTGCCGGCCGCGTGCCCGGAGCGGGCGAAGTGCTCGGCTGCGGCGACGTCCCACGGCCGGCCGGAGCCGAGCACGGCGCGCGTCTGGTTGCCGATGTCCGGCGGCCTGGCCTCCGCCCACGCCGAGAACCGCGCGAAGACGTCGGCCTCGTCGAGCCCGCCGCGCTCGACCAGGGAGGCCGCCACGAGCAGCGCCATCTGCGTGTCGTCGGTGAACTCGCCCGGCTCCCAGCCCAACGAGCCGCCGCCGCACATCTCCGTCCTCGACCCGCGCGCGGGCACCGGGAAGCGGGCGGAGAACTGCCCGGGCGGCCCGAACTCGAACGGGGCGCCGAGGGCGTCGCCGACGGCAGAGCCGACGAGCGCGCCGGCCACGCGGTGGGAGCGGTGCATGCGCTGGGTCACCCGGGCATCCTCGCCGACGGCGGTGCCGGCGTGTGTGCGACGCCGGACAAGGCTCAGCGGGCCTGGACGAGCAGCGGCTGGGCGACCTCGCCGATCGAGCCATGCACGTCGGAGAGCTCGCCGTGGCACAGCCCGATGCCGTCGGCAGCGATCTGCGTGCGGCAGGCCAGGTGCACCCACTCGCCGTCCGGCTCGCGGGTCAGGTGGGTGGTCATGCCCGGCGGGATGGACCACCAGCTGTCGATGGGCAGCTCCACGGAGATGCCGTTGGCGGCGTCGGCGGCGATGAGTGCGCGGTCCAGACCGGTGAGGGGCCGGCCGGCGACCAGCGGGACGCGCACCCGGGTCCAGACGTCGGCCGGCCCGGGCTCCTGCGGTGACCCGGCGGTGTAACGCCAGTCGATGGCCTGCCCGAAGCCCCAGTCGGGCAGGCCGAACAGTTCCTGCGGCGAGGAGTCGGGGACGGCCGGAGGCGGGCTGAGCTCGGTGACCACCGGCGGGGTGGGCCCGACCGCGAGCGACCACACGCGGGCGATGGCGACGGTGCGGCCGTCCACGGTCATCACCGCCTCGGTCAGGTCGATCCGACGTCCCGGGCGGACGGGGGACACCTCGACGGCCAGCTCACGGCGGGGGATGGCGCCGAAGAAGTCGACGCTGATCCGCGCCGGGCGGGTAGGCGTGCCTGTCGCCCGGGCGGCGTCGGTGGCGAGGTGGGCCAGCAGCGCGGACGGCGGTCCGCCGTGCTGGGCGCTGTGGTCCCACGGGCTCTCCGTGGCCCGGGTGGGCGCGAACCGGTTCTCGCCCAGCGGCAGGTAGAAGGCCTCGAACTCCATGACCGGCAGTCTGGCCGAAGCGGTCCTCCGGGGACCGGGCGGACGTGCCGTCGCCCGATCGGGTGGCGCTGCGGCGGACGCCTGCCCGGGTGGCCGGCTCTGTCGGTGGCGCCTGTCATGGTCCGCCCCTGCCGTCACGGGGACGGTGCAGACCAGGGAGTGGCATGGGCGGATCGGTCGGTGTGCAGGTGGGGCGGGTGTGCCCCGGGTGCGGGCGGGAGGACTCAGTCCCTCTCGTCTACGGGCTGCCGGGAGGTGACCTCTTCGAGCAGGCGGAGCACGGGCAGGTCGCGCTCGGTGGCTGCCTGGTGATGGACGAGCAGCCGGCCTTCGTCTGCCGCAGCTGCGACCTGGCGTGGGGGAGCGAGTCCGATCCCACCGCCGACGAGGCCGAGCTGGCCGGCCTGCTCGACGTGGAGCACCCCGTGCTCATCCGAGCACTGGGTACCGGGTGGCGGCGCGAGGACGCGGCCGACGGTCAGGACGGCGTGCGGTGGTTCGTCAGCGGCGAGCCGGCGCAGCTCGCGGTCGGCGTCCAAGGTCCGTGGTTCGTCCTGGCCCGCCCGCTGACGTCCTGGGGGCAGCACCGTCCCGGCCCGCTGATGGGCGACGAGCCGCGGCTGGCCCGGGACGACGTCCTGCACCAGCCGCACCTCGTCGCCGAGATGGCGGAGGCCATTGCCTCGCACCGGCGCCGGTCCTTCCGCTGGTGCCGTACCTGCCGCCGATCCACCGCGCCCGAGGCTTTCGTCGCCGCGCAGGGGTCGTGCGAGCGGTGCTCGTCCGCCTTCGCCGACCGGGATGAGTAGTTCACCGGGCCGCCGTGCCAGGCTGGAGGCGTGGTCGACGACCTGATCGTGGCGCGCAACCCCGACCCCGACTCGACGCTGCCCTACCTCGTGCGCATCCCGCTCGGCCCGGCCGGCGTCGTCGTCAAGGCCAAGGAGCCGTGGCCACGGACCGCCAAGGTGTACTGCCATCGGGCCGAGGAGTGGCCGGCCGACGCCGAGATCGTCGAGCGGCACCCCGTCCGCTCCTGCTCCCGCCGGGGACCGGCCATCGATCTCGTCCTGGCCCGCGCGCGGGAGAACCGCTCGCAACTGGTCATCACCCGGGCCCGCGGACGCGAGGTGATCTTCTGGCAATCGCCCCGGACGACGAAGCAGGCCCGCCCCGGTGTGCACCTGCCCACCGCCCGGGCGCACGGCCAGGTGCTCGACATCCTGGTCGACAGCGGCGAGAAGTACCCCTACGCGTTCGGGAGTCAGCAGGCCACCACCCGGCGGCAGCGGCTCTCCGCCGGTGACTACGCCGTCGAGTTGGACGGAGACGTGGTCGCCGCAGTCGAGCGGAAGACCCTCGAGGACCTCGCCGGCAGCCTGCTGTCGGGGAAGCTCACCTACGCCCTCGCCGAGCTGACGGCGCTGCCGCGCGCCGCCGTCGTGGTGGAGGACCGCTACAGCCGGCTGTTCAAGCTGCCGCACAGCCCCGGCGCCCGGGTCGCCGAAGCGCTGGCCGAGGCGCAGGCCCGCTTCCCCTCCGTGCCGGTCGCCTTCTGCGAGACCCGCCCGCTGGCGCAGGAGTGGACCTACCGCTGGCTCGGCGCCTGCCTCGCCGAGCTGGGCGCGGCGCGCGCGACCGAGGCGGTCGAGGGCTCGTTCGCTCTGGGCCGGCCGGTGCCGGCCCGGCCCGCCACATCCGCCGAGATCCGTGCCTGGGCTCGGAGCCACGGCATCGACGTCAACGACCGCGGCCGGATCCCGGCCGACCTCCTCCGTCGCTTCCAGCAGTCGGCGGGCTGATCGGGGGCGTCCACAGCCGAGCGGCGGCCGGGGAGCGGAAACGGACTCGGGCTACCGCGAGTGGTATCACGGCGATACCATCGCGCCCATGGCCATGACGCTGCGCATCGACGACGAGCTGGAGCGGGCGCTCGCAGCGCTCGCAGAGGCGGAGGGGACTTCGCGGCAGGAGATCGTCCGGCGCGCCGTCCTGGAGCGGCATGCACGCAGCGGCCACGCCGCGCGGGTGCAGGAGAGCTCCGCGCGGCTGGCTGAGCAGTGGGGCGATGTCCTGCATCGCCTCGGTACGGCGTGACCGAGGTCGAGTACCTCGACCTGGAAGACCTGCTGGGCCTTACCCGGGTACTGGGCGCAGGCCCGGTCAGAGACGTCGGCCTCCTGGACTCCGCCGCCGGTCGCCCTCGTGCACAGGCGTTCGGACAGGACGCCTACGAGACGCTTCCGCTGAAGGCTGCGGCCCTGCTGCACTCGGTCGTCCGCAACCACGCACTGGTCGACGGCAACAAGCGGCTGGGTTGGCTGGCGACGGTCGTCTTCCTCGACTTGAACGGCCATGCCCCGGACCTGGACGACGACGCAGCCTTCACGCTGGTGATGGACGTGGCCGCCGGTGGCGTCGACGTCGAGGCGATCGCATCCCGACTCCCGGTCATCCCTCGCTGAGCGCTCTACGGGCGTGCGTCCAACCCTGCTGGTAGCGCGCGCCGACTGGCGATCGGCCGCCGTCGCACTGCCGTGAGGTGACTCTGAGGCCGATGTGGCAGGAGCGGACCGGCTCGGCCCGAAACCTGCGGTTCTGTCCCCCCGCCGTGTCATGGTCCGCCCCGTCCGCACCCCTCGGCCGACGTCCGGCCGCGAGCGCGAAGGAGCCGTCGTGACCGTTGCCGTCGTCGACGTGGAGACCACCGGCCTGTCCCCGCGGACCGACCGCGTCGTCGAGATCGGCGTCGTCCTGCTCGACGACCGCGGCGAGGTCGAGGCCGAGTTCGAGACCCTGCTCAACCCCGGCCGCGATGTCGGCCCGACCGGGCTGCACGGCATCAGCGCCGGCGACGTCGTCGACGCCCCGGCCTTCGCCGACGTCGCGCCGCACCTGCGTTCCTTGCTCGCCGGACGGGTGCTCGTCGCGCACAACGCGCTGTTCGACCTGCGCTTCCTCGCCCGCGAGTTCGGCCGCGCCGGGCTGCCGACCGCCCTGTCGCCGACGCTGTGCACGATGCGCCTCGCGCCGCTGTTCTTCGGCTCGGGCACCCGATCGCTGCAGGCCCTGTGCGGCTTCCTCGACATCCCGCTCGTGCACGGCCACGCCGCGCTGCACGACGCCCGCGCCACCGCGGAGCTGATGCTGGCCATGCTCGCCTCCGACGTGGGTGGCGGATCGCTGGCCGGCGCCGGGGTCCGCGTCGACTTCGCCGACGACGGCAGCTACCGCGGCTTCGAGGCGCTCGACGGCGGCTGGACCGACCTCGTCGCCGCCGCGACCGGGTACGACGACGAGGACCCGTGCCCGCCGTGCCGGACGCTGCCGCGGGACGCCGCGACCGCCGCCGTCCGCGAGCGGGACGGCTACCTCGCCGGCCTTGTCGCCGCCCTGCCGGCGTTGGACGATGCGCCGCCCAGCATGGCGCCGTACCTGACCGTGCTCGACCAGGCGCTGGAGGACCGGCTGGTCAGCGTCGCCGAGGCCGACCAGCTGGTCGCGCTCGCCGGAGAGCTCGGCTGCGGACCCGACGACGTGACGGCCGCGCACCGGGTCTACCTCGAGGCGCTGGCCACCGCCGCCTACGCCGACGGAGTGGTCACCGACGGGGAGCGGACCGACCTCGAGCGGGTGGCGGCGCTGCTCGGCATGCGCAGCAGGGACGTCGACCTGGCGCTCTCGGTCGTCCGCAGCGGCGCGCAGGTCTCGCTGCCCCGGCGGGCCGAGGTCTTCTCGCCCGGAGACCGGATCGTCTTCACCGGCGCGATGAGCCGCACGCGCGACGACCTTGAGCAGGCCGCCCGGGACGCCGGGCTGCGGCCGATGTCCTCGGTGTCGAAGCAGACCAGCGTCCTCGTGTGCGCGGACCCGCACTCGCAGTCGGGCAAGGCCAGCAAGGCGCGGGCGCTCGGCGTCCGGGTGATCAGCGAGGCGGTGTTCTGGGAGGCGCTCTCGGTGACCGGGGCGCGCGCGTGACCGCCCGGCTGTTCCCCGAGGACCCGCAGTTCGCCCACTCCTCCGAGGAGCTGCTCGTCCGCACGCTGCGCGGGCAGCTGCCCGACGACGCCGCCGTCTTCTGCAACGTCCGGCTGAGCGACGGGCAGCAGGACCGCGAGGCCGACGTCGTCGTCGCCTGGCCGGGCGTGGGCGTCGCCGTCGTCGAGGTCAAGGGCGGCCATGTGACGCTGCAGCGGGGGGAGTGGCGGCAGGGTGGGGACGGCACCGACCACGTGATCCACCCGGTCGACCAGGCCGTCGCCTGCAAGCACCTGCTGTGCGGCTACCTCGCCGAGCACCCGCGCTGGTCCGCCGGCCGGCCCCGGACGGCGCACCTCGTCGCGCTGCCGGTCACCACCCTGTCGTCGGACTTCATGGCGCCCGGCCTCGCCCGCTGGATGGCGATCGACACGACCGACGTCCCGCACGCCGCCGCCCGGATCAGGGCCGCGCTGGACAAGGTCCGCGACGAGCCCGACCCGCCGACCGCCGAGGACGTCGAGGCGCTCGTCGACTGCCTGGCCGGCACCCTCATCCCGCAGCAGCACCTGCTCGCGCAGCTCGCCGAGCGCGAAGCCGCCTGCGACCTGCTCACCCGCGACCAGGCCAAGGTCCTCGACCTGCTGGCATCCTTTACCCGGGTGGAGATCCGAGGAGGTGCCGGCTCCGGGAAGACCTGGCTGGCCGTCGAGAAGGCCCGCCGCCTCGCCGCGGACGGTCACCGGGTCGCGGTCATGTGCTACTCGCGGGGGCTCGCCGAGTTCCTCAAGCGCCGCGTCGAGACGTTGCCGAAGCGGCAGCGACCGGCCTACGTCGGCACCTTCCACAACCTCGGCATCGGCTGGGGGGTGGAGCCGGGCTCGGACGACGACAGCCGTTACTGGGAGGAATCGCTGCCCGCAGCGATGGTGTCGCTGGCGGCGGAGCTCCCGGAGGGTGAGCGCTTCGATGCGGTCGTCGTCGACGAAGGGCAGGACTTCGCCCAGAGCTGGTGGGACGCCGTCCTCGCGGCGCTGCGCGACCCCGACACGGGTTCGCTGTACGTCTTCTCCGACGAGGGGCAGCGGATCTTCGCGCGGCAGGGCCGGCCGACGGTCGACCTGATGCCCATCCCGCTCAACGAGAACCTGCGCAACACCAAGCAGATCGCCGGCACGTTCTCCAGCCTGGCGCCGGAGCAGATGCGGATCCGCGGGCAGGCGGGCCTTCCCGTGCGGTTCGTCCAGTGCGCGACCGAGGACGCCGTCGGCGCGGCCGACGACATCGCCGACGAACTGCTGGACCACGGGTGGCCGCCCGAGTCGGTCGCGCTGCTGACCACGCACCGACGGCACCCCGTCCAGGTGGAGCGGCAGGCCGAGGGGCAGGACGCCTACTGGGCCACCTACTGGCAGGACGACGACGTCTTCTACGGGCACGTGCTCGGCTTCAAGGGGCTGGAGCGGCCGGCCGTCGTCCTCGCGGTCAACGGCTTCCGCGACGAGGCGCGCGCCAGGGAGATGCTGTACGTCGCGCTGTCCCGCGCCCGCGACCTGCTCGTCGTCTGCGGCGACCTGGACCTGATTCGACGCGTCGGCGGCCCGGCGGTGGCGCAGCGTCTGTCGGGCAAGGAGGGGAGCGGCCGCGGGCAGTGAGCCTCGCTGAACCGCCGATGTACGGGGAGACCCGCCGATCGGATCGACCGCCGAGCGCAGAGATCGCCACCAGCATCGCTGATGCCGTCGGCGCTGGAAGACCAACCTGGGAGTAGAAGCACGTGACTGTCGACAGCAACGCCTCGGTGCCGGTGTGGGCGCTCGCCACCGAGGAGGTCAGCGTCCCCGACGTCCTGGGCGACGAAGCGATGACGCCCGCCCGTCTGGCTGAGCTGAGGACGGCCCTGGCGACACTCGCCGCGGCTCCGATCGCGACGCTGGAAGCCCATCCGATCTCCACCCGACGCGAGCGGAACGGCGGGATCCCGCTCCACGCAGCGAGCCCGCTGGCGCAGCAGCTGTCGCAGCTGGTCGCGCAGACGGCCAAGTCGACCTCACCGACGCTGAGCGCCGCCGCCAGCGGCGAGACGCTGTACCGCATGGTGGTGCCGGCCAAGGTCGCCGCAGAGGTTGGCAAGGGGCTCGTGCGACCCATGGCCGCCAAGGGAGTCGCGGGAGGAGTTCGCAGCGCTCTGGTCAACTCTTCCGGAGTCACTTCCCACGCCGCCTTCGTCCCCGTCGCAGGCAAGGCGGCGGCTGCCGGAGCGGCAGGCGGCTCGGCTGCCACTGCCGGAGTTGCGGCCGCTGGCGCCGGAGCTCTGACGGTCGCCGCGCCACTCGTCCTGATGGCTGTCGCGGTCGGCGTCAGCGCGCACGCCGATCAGCAGCGTCAAGAGTCGATCGAGCGGATCACGGACCTGCTCGAGCAGTTGCACGAGGACAAGCTCGAGGCCGAACGGAGCGAACTCGACGGCTGCCGCGACGCGATCGACAAGGCCACCTCGATCCTCCTCGATCAGGGGCGCCTCGGTCTTTCCCTCGGCCTCGACTCCGCCGTGCACGCCATCGGCAAGGCGATGGAGCAGACCCGCAGGCGGCTCGGCAAGTGGCAGGAAGCGCTGGACAAGCTCCCTGAAGGATCGGTCGAAGTCGGCGCACTCACGAAGGCGTTCCCGGGCATCGACGAGGAAGGCGGCGCCTTCCGTGCGCATCTCGAGCTCGCGCGGCTCGTGATCGCTCTCAAGCGACGGGTCCTCGTCCTCCAGGCCGTCGAGCACGCGCAGCTTGAGGGCGGCAACCACCCCTTCAAGACGTTCATCCGCACGCTGCGGGACGACGAGCGTCGCGTCGACGAACTGGAGTCCGGGATCACCTCGGTGCTCCACCGGCTGTCGGCTCTCGAGGTGAGGCGTTCCGGCGGCTTCCTCAGCGTCGTCGTCACGCCCGGGGAGGTGGATCACCTTCTCGCGACCGCGTACCGCCTCCGCGCTCTGGGTGACGGCCTCGCTGTCGGCCTGCACCAGGCCGACGTCGCGATCGAGATCGAGCGAGGCAGCGACGGATCGCTCGTCGTCTTCCCCGCCGAGGCTGCCTGACCTGCCTTCTCGCAATTGGAGCAACCGTCGCGGGGCGGCGCTGAGACGTGCCGCCCCGCGGCAGGCCTGTTGCTGCTGGATGGGCCGTCTTCCAGTGGGCAGCTGCCTGTCGTTTCAAGCGCCGTTACCGTGCCTGCATGCCGGTTTCCATGACGATTCCCGACGTCCCCGATGACGTCGCGGAGGAGTTGGCGAGGCGTGCTTCCCGAGCCGGTCAGCCTCTGCCGGAGTACCTGCTCAGGCAACTGGTAGCGCTCGCACAGCACCCCAGCCCGGATTCGTTCTGGGACGACGTGCAGCGACGTGTGGTCGTCACCGACAGTCGGTTGTCCGGTGAGGCGATCCTCGAGCTGCGCGACGCTGACCTCAGCTGACGGTCGTGATCCCCGACTTTGCCGGTGTCGTCGACAGCGGTCGGGTCATCTGCGCGGCGGATGTCGACTTGAGTGACGGCATCTGACACGGCGACGGCAGTCCAGGAGCAACGGTCCGAATCGCTGTGTCAGCGCCGCGGTCGGGGGTCCGGCCGGCCGTGCCGATACAGAAGAGGCAGGACGTCGCCGAGTCAGGAAGCCCCCGTTGCCCAGGACCACTGCACCGCGTCCCCGCTCCCGGCCGACGACCGCCCGCAGGGCCGCGACGCGCTCCCGGCCCAGGAAGGGCTCCGGTCAGCGGCCGGCGCCGGCCAAGAGTAAGACGGCCAGAGGGGGTCGACGCCCCAGGCCCCGCCGCGCCCGGCTCCTCCTGCTCGCGGTGCTCGTGGTCGCCGGCGTCGTCGTGTGGCCGACGGTGAAGCCGCACGTGGCGACCCTGCCGTTCCTCGACTCGGTGCTCGCCGGCACGTCGCCGTCCGGGCCCGCCTGGCCGCTGACCGGCGTCCCGGCCGACACGGTTCCCGACCGCCCGGCGCTCGCCGTGAAGATCGAGAACAGCTCCGCCGCCCGCCCGCAGACCGGGCTCAACGCCGCCGACATGGTGTGGGAGCAGGTCGTCGAGGGCGGGATGACCCGGTTCGTCGCCGTCTACCACTCCACCCTCCCGCCGGAGATCGGCCCCGTGCGGTCGATCCGGCCGATGGACGCCGCGATCGCCGCACCGCTCGGCGGGCTGCTCGCCTTCTCCGGTGGCGTGCCGCCCTACATCGCCGCCGCCGAGAACGCCGGGCTGCAGGTGCTCCGCCAGGACTCCGGCGCCGACGGCTTCTTCCGGACGACGGCCCGCTCGGCGCCGCACAACGTCCACGCGACCCCGCAGACCCTGCTCGACCAGGCCGACGCCGACCACCGCTCCTCACCCGGCGTGCAGTTCGAGCACGCCGCACCGGGGGAGCAGCCCACCGCCGTCGAGGCAGGCCAACCCGCGGCCACGCTGGACCTCGAGCTGTCGAGCATCAGCACGCCCCGCTGGACCTGGAGCGCTACCGATGGTCGCTGGCTGCGCGCCGAGGGCAGCACCCTCGCGGTCCAGGCGGACGGCGCGCGGATCGGTGCCGTCAACGTCGTCGTCCTGCGCGTCGACGTCGTCCAGACCGAGGCCCGCGACCCCGCCGGCAATCCCGTCCCGGAGACGGTCCTGACCGGCAGCGGACCAGCGCTCGTCGCCTCCGGCGGGCACACCGCCGAGGCGACCTGGTCCAAGCCGGGCGTCGGTGACCGGGTGGAGCTGACCGACGTCGACGGCGACCCGGTGACCCTGGCGCCCGGGACCACCTGGGTCGAGTTGGTCCCGAACTCCGGCGCGGTCACCACCGGCTGAGTGCGCAGGAGGTCACTCCCCGGGGGCGACGACGGCGCGGCCGCGGATGGTGCCCTCGTGCAGCTTGCGATATGCGGAAGGCGCCTGGTCGAGGGTGTACCGCTCCACCTCGACGTGGATCGCCCCGGCGCGCGCCAGGTCCAGCACCTCCATCAGCTCCGACCGCCGGCCCCAGTACGGCGCCCGCACCGACGCCCCCATCGGCGTGGAGAAGAAGCCGGTCGGCAGCAGCCCACCGCCGATCCCGACGATCTGGATGACGCCGTCCAGCGCGACCGACTGCCGGGCGATCTCCAGCGTCGGCGGCGCCCCCACCATGTCGAACACCACCTGCGCGCCCACCCCGCGGGTCAGCGACCGGATCTCCCCGACGGCGGACTCGTCCGACGGCAGCACGTGGTGCGCGCCCACCTCCCGGGCCAGCTCCAGCTTCTGCTCGCTGATGTCCAGCGCGACCACGGTGGCGCCGGTGATCGCCCGCAGGATCTGGATGCCCACGTGCCCCAGCCCGCCGGCGCCGATCACCACGGCGGTGCTCCCGGCGGGCAGCGCGCCCAGCGACGAGACGATCGCGTGGTACGGCGTCAGTCCCGCGTCGGTCAGCGACACGGTGGCCACCGGGTCGAGGTCGCCGAGCGGGACCAGGTGCCGGACGTCGTCGACGAGCATGTACTCGGCCAGCGCGCCGGGGGAGCCCAGCCCCGGCGGCTGGATGCCCAGCCCGGCTGCCCGGGGGCAGTAGTTCTCCGCTCCGCGCGCGCAGGCGTGGCACAGCCCGCAGCCCCACGGCCCGTACACCGCCACCGGCTCGCCGACCTCCACGCCGGTCACGCCGGAGCCCAGCGCGTCGACCACGCCGGCGCCCTCGTGCCCGAGCGTCAGCGGCAGCCCGTAGACGTACTGCTCGGCCGGCAGGCTCATCACGAACGCGTCCGAGTGGCACAGCCCCGCGGCGGTGACCCGCAGCCGGACCTGCCCCGGGCCCGGCTCCGGCGTCGGGATCTCGACCACCTCGGGCTCGCCGCCGATGGTCCGGTACTGCACCGCGCGCATGCCTGCTCCTCCGTGCCGGGGACGTCGCCCCGGACGCTAGGGCGCGACCGCGGTGGGCGGCAGGTCGTCGCGTCCCGCGATCAGGGGCGGAAGACCCTGGCCGTGGAGGCGTTCGACGACATGGGCGCAGCTAGAACCCTTCGTCAGGGTCCGTGAGATCCAGTCCGCGCTCGGCCAGTTCGGCCCGCAGGAGCCGGACGGCTCTCGGGCCCACGCCGTGCAGGGCCAGCAGGTCTTCCTCTCGGAGCCGACCCACCTCGGACAGCCGGTTGATCCCGGCCGCGCGCAGCGCCCCGAGTGCCGGGCGGCCGATGGCACGGGGCAGGTCGTCGTCGGTCATGTCAGCGGAGACTCCGGCGGAGGTGGGAACTCATCCAGCGTCGCGGCCGGACGTCCGCCCCTTGCCGTCATCCCTCCCGCGCGCCTCGGGTCCCACCGACCCCTTCGTTGGCACAATTGGGCGTGCAAGACGCCTGTTTGTGCCAACGAGAGGGATCGGCATGCTCACCGTGGACGAGGCCGCCGAGCGGCTCGGCGTCGAGCCGGAACAGGTCCGCCGGTTGATCCGCGCGGGCAAGTTGACCGCCCGCCGGGTCGGTCGCACGCTCGTGCTCGACGAGGACACCGTGGACGGTCGAGCGCGCCTGCCGATCACCGCGGGGCGGGCCCTGGCACCCCGGACGGTGTGGGCCGCGCTGTGGCAGCTCTCCGGTGAGGACGTCGACTGGCTGCCGCCCGCGGACCGCTCGCGCCTGCTCGCCCGGCTGCGCGGCTACGACGCCGAGCGCCTGGTCGCCGCCGCCCGTGACCGCGCCGACCGCCACGAGCTGCGGGTGCTGCCCGCCTACCGGCAGCGGCTGCTCGACACCGACGGCGTCGTGCCCTCCGGGCTGACCGCGGCGGCCGCCGTCGGAGCCGACATCGTCGCCCCCGACGCAGCGGCCGAGGTGTACTGCACCGAGGTGACGCTGGCGGGGCTGCGCCGCGACCTCGGCCTGTCCGAGCGCGGCGAGGCCAACCTGGTCGTGCGCGTGCCGCGGTACGAGCTGAGCCTCGTAGGCCTCCCATACATGCCGGCCGCGGTCGTCGCCGTGGACCTCGCCGAGTCACCCGACGTGCGCACCCGCCGGGCCGGTCTCGACCTGCTCGCGGCCGCGCTGGCCGACCTGCCCCGGTGACCGGCGCGGGACCACCGGAGCCGAGGGTCGAGCTCCCGGCGCTGGCCGGCCCGCTGGACACCCTCTGGGAGCTCGTCCTCGACCTCGCCGAGCAGCTGCCGCCCACCGGCTGGGTGCTGGTCGGCGGCCAGATGGTGATGCTGCACGGCCTGCTCGTCGGGCGGGTGGCGACCCGGGCCAGCCAGGACGTCGACGTCCTCGCCGACCTGCTGACCGACGAGGCAGGACTGGCGCGCTGCGTGCGCGCGGTGCGGGAGCTGGACCTCCAGCCGCAGCCGGACGCCGCCGGCAAGGTCTACCGCTTCGTCCGGGCCCGGGACCAGGCGCGCGCCGACGTCCTCGCCCCGGACCACACCCCGCCGCGCCGGAGGCTGCGCACCGTCGGGGGTGACACGATCCGCATCGAGGGCGGCACCCAGGCGCTGCGCCGGGCGATGCCGGTGCACGTGACCAAGGGCTCGCGGACGGCGCTCGTGCCGGTGCCGGACCCGCTCGGCGCCCTGGTGCTGAAGGCCGCCGCCTGGGCGACCGACGCCCGCGACCGGGAGCGGCACAGCGGGGACGCCGCCTTCCTGACCGGCCTCATCGCTGATCCGCTCGCCGAGCGGGACCGCTTCGCCGGCAGCGACCGCAAGCGGCTGCAGCGGCTCGACGAGGTGCTCGGCGACCCCGCCGCCGCCGAGTGGCGCCGGCTCGGCGAGGCGGCCGACGACGGCTACGCCACCTGGCGCCTGCTGCTGGGCTGAACCGGCACCGGACAACACGATTCCTGGGCGCCGGGCGGTCCAGGACCATGCGGTGCGAGCATGACCGCCATGGCTACCGACCGGACGGAGCTCGTCGCGCGCTACCTGCGCGGGGAAACCGACGTCGTCGAGCCACGCGACGCCGCCAGCGTCGTCCTGCTGCGCGACGGGGCGACCGGCCCGGAGGTCTACCTGCTGCGGCGCCGCCCGACGATGGCCTTCGCGCCGGGCATGCACGTCTACCCCGGCGGCTCGGTCGACCCGCGCGACCGCGAGGCCGCCGAGCACTGGGCCGGCCCGCCGCCCGCCGACTGGGCGGCGGCGTTCTCCTGCGACCCCGGGCTGGCGACCGCGCTCGTCGCGGCGGCGGTCCGCGAGACGTTCGAGGAGTCCGGCGTCCTGCTCGCCGCACACCGGGACGGCACCCCGGTCACCGACACCACCGGCGACGACTGGGAGCGCGACCGGCTGGCGCTCATCGAGGGCACGCTGGTGCTGAGCGACTTCCTGGCCGCGCGGTCGCTGCTGCTGCGCGCCGACCTGCTCCGGCCCTGGGCGCACTGGATCACCCCGGAGTGGTCGGCCCGCCGGTTCGACACCCGGTTCTTCGTCGCCGCGCTCCCGTCCGGGCAGCGCACCCGCGACGTCGGCGGCGAGGCCGACCGGGTGACCTGGCAGCCGGTCGCCGAGGCGTTCGCGGGCTTCCGCGACGGGTCGCTGACGATGATGAACGCCACCGCCTCGAGCCTCCGCGACCTCTGCGCGCACCCGGACGTCGCCTCCGCGATGGCGGCGCCGCGGCGCATCCGGCCGGTCATGACCCGCCCGGTGCTCGCCGGCGGCCGCGTCGAGTACGTCTACGACGCCGACGACGGCCCGGTCCCGCTCTCCGCGTTGGTCGAGCCGTTCGGGTCGCGGGACATCGACCCGACCGCCATCAGCTGAACCGACGCACAACCCGGTGCACCACGCGGCCTTTTGTGCACAAAGCGCCCCCACGCGGCGTTTTGTGCACATAACGCCTCTGAACCGCCCCGGGATTGATGGAGGCACTGAAGCCACGGAAGGGTGGAGCAGTGCCAGCACCGAAGAAGTACCCAGACGAACTGCGTGAGCGGGCCGTG
>NZ_SSXA01000086.1 GCF_021698975.1 Blastococcus sp. KM273128
GAAGCACTACAACACTGCCCGCAGCCACTCCGCCCTCGAAGGTCAGCCACCGATCAGCCGCCTCGCCGCGTGAACAACCTGTCTGGTCGCTACAGCTAGCCGCGGCGCGCCGGCGGGCGACCGAGGCGGCCGCTGCGGAGGCGGCGGCGGAGCGGGGCGCGGACCTGCTGCCGGTGCTGCGGTCGCGGCAGGAGGCCGTGGAGGCACGCACGGCAGAGATCTTCCCGAAGGTGCGGGCCAGCCGCAGCCGGTCCTCGGTGGACGCGGGCGGCTGGTACGCCGGCCGGGCCGCTGCGGAGCACGCCGACGTCGCCCCTCGGCGGGCCCCCCTCCGCTGACGGCCGGGAGCCGCCAGGTCCCGCTGCCCCGGCTCCACGCCGCATACCCGGCTGCCAGTCCCTCCCGTTCTCGCGCGGGCCTGCCGACTTCGCGCGTTGCGGACGTTCCCGCGGGAACGTCCGGGATTCCGCTGCCCGACCCGGGGAACGCCCGCGCCACCACCTCCGGACGCCAGCGGCCGCACTGCGACCGGAAGCGCCCCGTGGCCGACGTTCCCGCGGGAACGTCTCTGACCGTCCACGGCCCCCGGAGCACCCCCTGCGCCACCGCGGTCACGTTCCCGCGGAAACACCTCGAGCCCCCCGGCGCGCGGGCGGCCCGCTACCGCGCGAGCGCCACCCACGCGCGTTCCCGCGGGAACGTCCGTGCCCCTCGCACCGGACCGCCACCGCCTCGACCGCATCGAGCGGTTCTCGGGAGCAGCGCCCGAGCCTCGTCGCTCGGGCCGGCAGCGCCTCGGCAGGCGGGCGCCAGCCCGTCACCGCTCCCGCGAGAGCGCCTCGGACAGCGTCCACGCCGTCGGGCCGGGCCCCACGTCGTCACCGCGTCACGGCGTTCCCGCGGGAACGGTGCACCGCCCTGAGCAGTGGTTGTGTCGGACCTGACCGTTAGCTTTCGCACATGCGTTCGACAGTCGAAGGTGACGGTCCGGTCGAGGAGACACCACTGGAGCAGCTCGCCCTGGCGATCACCAGCGGGGCGGTGCGGTTGGCGGCGGCGACGGCCACCTGGCTGCGACTGGTCGCCGAGTTCGACGAACGGGGTGGCTGGCACGGCGTCGGCATCCTCTCCTGCGCCCACTGGCTCGCCTGGCAGTGCGGCATGGGCCCCGGCGCCGCCCGGGAGCACGTCCGCGTCGCCCGGGCCCTGCGCGGCCTGCCGCGGATCGAGGCGGTGTTCGCCGCCGGCCGGCTGTCCTACTCGAAGGTGCGCGCCCTGACCCGGGTCGCCGAGCCGGACTCCGAGGCGGCACTGCTCGAGTTCGCCTTCGCCGCCACCGCCTCCCAGACCGAGCGTTTCTGCCGCGAGTGGCGGCGGGTCGACGAGACCGCGGCCAACGGCGGCCGGCCCGTCGAGCGCGAGCAGTTCTTCGAGCCCCGCTTCGAGGACGGCTGGTTCACCCTCCGCGTCCGCATGCCCGCCGAGCAGGGCGCCGCGTTCATGACGGCGGTCGACGCGCTGGCCGAACGAGAGGCCCGCCGCGAGCGCGCGCAGGGCAAGAAGGCGGCGGCTGCCCACGAGGCGATCCGCGCGGCCGGTGGCACCGTCGACGCCGAGGTCGAGCGGCGGTGCGCCGAGGACGCCGCCATCGGGATGGTGCGCGAGCGCACCGCGGCCCGTCGGATCGCGGCGGTGACCGCCCTCGCCGAGGCGCGCGCCGCACTGGACCGCCGCCCCGGTGACCCACCGCGGCGGGAGGTCGTCGTCCACGTCGACGCCGACGTCCTGGCCGACGACACCGCTGCCGGCCGCGCCCACTTCGAGGGCGGGCCCGCGCTCACCGGCGCCCAGGCCCGCCGGTTGCTCTGCGGGGCGACCGTCGTGGCGATGATCGAGCGCGGTCGGGAGCCACTGGCCGTGGGACGCCGGAAGCGGCGGGCCACCGGGGCGCAGCGCCGGGCCCTGCTGCGGCGGGAAGGCGGCTGCGCGCGCCCGGGCTGCCCCGAGACCCGGCCCGAGCGCCTGCACGTCCACCACATGCACCACTGGCTGTTCGGTGGCCGTACCGACGTGGCCGACATGGTGCTCCTCTGCGACGTCGACCACGGCCTCGTCCACGAGCGCGGCCTGGTGATGAGCCGCCAGGAGGGCCGGCTGGTCGTGACCACCCCCGACGGCCAGCGCGTCTGGGGCACCGCCGACGCCGCCTTCACCGGCGGCCTGCACGGGGCGCCGCCGGACCCCGCACGCGGGGACGACCCCTACGCCGGTGTCGCGCCGATCGACACCACGGTCGGACGCCGTCCCGCCGACGCACCCACGCCCGTTCCCGCACCTCTGACCCGCCGCGGCCCCGGCGCATCGAGCCGCCGCAGGCGGTCACCGGCCCGGCCGGAACGCGGGGCCGGGCCCACCTCGAGCCGCAGCGGCCGAGGACGTCACCGCCCGGGCCGATCCCCCGGGCACGGCCGCGTCGGCGCATCCCCGGCGACCACGAGATCCCGGCTGCCCCTCCCGACCGCGACCGCCCGGCTCGACCGGGTCCTGTTCCCCGACGGCCCGCCAGACCTGCCCGCCGCTGCACCCGCCCCGTACGAGCGGCTGGACATGCACTGGGCGATCGGCGTCCTCATGGGCAACCGCGACCTCCTCCGGCAGCTGGAAGCGGAGGGGAGGTCCCCCCTCGACGGCTGAGCCGCGTTCCCGCGGGAACGTCGGGGGCACTGCAAGGGAAGCGGCGTGGGCCAGCGCACCGTTTGCCGCGCTCCCCCGCAGGGGAGTGGCAGCCGGTGCCTCCCTCCTCCGAGCGGGACAACCCCGCCGGCGCCAGCGCCTCCGTCCGCACCCGCCGCATCCGCGAGTTCGCCCGCGAGGTCCTCGGCTACGAGGAATTCCGCCCCGGTCAGGAGCGGGCCATGCAGTCCGCGGTCAGCGGCCGCGACACCCTCGCGGTGCTGCCCTCCGGCGCCGGCAAGACCGCGATCTACCAGGTCGCCGGCCAGCTGCTGGACGGGCCGGTGCTCGTCGTCTCCCCGCTCATCGCCCTGCAGCGCGACCAGGTCGAGCGGCTCACCGAGCTGGCCGACGACGCCGGCGGCGCCGCTCAGCTGAACTCCGCCCTCTCCGCCGGCGACCAGCAGGAAGCCCTCGACGGGCTGCGGGACGGAACGGTCCGCTTCCTCTTCCTCGCCCCCGAGCAGCTGGCCAAGCCCGAGGTCGTCGACGTGATCGCGGCCGCCGAGCCCGCCCTGTTCGTCGTCGACGAGGCGCACTGCGTCTCCGCCTGGGGCCACGACTTCCGCCCCGACTACCTGCGCCTGGGCACCGTCATCGAGCAGCTCGGCCACCCGACCGTGCTGGCCCTCACCGCGACGGCCGCCCCGCCGGTGCGGGCGGAGATCGTCGAGCAGCTCGGGATGCACGAGCCCGAGGTCGTCGTCGCCGGGTTCGACCGTCCGGAGATCCGGCTGGAGGTCGACCAGCACGCCGACGCCCGGGGCAAGCAGGACGCCGTCCTGGAGCGGGTGCTCACCGAGGTCGGAGAAGGACGCGGCCCCGGCATCGTCTACAGCGCGACCCGCAAGGGCACCGAGGAGATCGCCACCGCCCTCGCCGACCGCGGCCTGCGCACCCACGCCTACCACGCGGGCCTCAAGAAGTCCGACCGCGAGGAGACCCAGCGGGCCTGGATGGACGACGAGCTCGACGTCGTCGTCGCCACCACCGCCTTCGGCATGGGCATCGACAAGCCCGGCACGCGCTTCGTCGTCCACGCCGAGCCGGCCGACTCCGTGGACAGCTACTACCAGGAGATCGGCCGCGCCGGCCGCGACGGCGCCCCCGCCCTCGCCGTCCTCGTCTACCGCCAGGAGGACCTCGGCCTGCGCCGGTTCTTCGCCGCCGGCACCCCCGCCGAGGAGGAGCTCCAGCAGGTCGCCGGCCTCGTGCAGGCCGCCGCCGCGGCAGGCATCGACGACGGCGTCGACGTGAAGGCGCTGCGGGAGGAGACCGGCCGCCCCGCCACCCCGCTGGTGCGCGACCTCAACCTGCTCGAGCAGGTCTCCGCCGTCGTGCTCGACGAGGACGGCGCCGCCCACCCCGCCGACGGCGCCCCGCCGCCCGGCGAGGCGGCCGCGCAGGCCCGCGAGCTCGCCGAGCACCACGAGAAGGTCGACCAGTCCCGCGTCGAGATGATGCGCGGCTACGCCGAGACCACCGAGTGCCGCCGCCAGTTCCTGCTCGGCTACTTCGGCGAGCAGCTCGACGAACCGTGCGGCAACTGCGACAACTGCTCCGCCGGCACGGCCCACGAGCACGTCGCCGCCGCGCCCGAGGACACCCCCTTCCCCGTGGAGACGCCGGTCCAGCACACCGAGTGGGGCCCCGGCGTCGTCATGCGGGTCGAGGACGACCGGCTCACCGTGCTGTTCGACGAGGTCGGCTACAAGACCCTCGGCCTGGCCGCCGTCGTCGAGCACGAGCTGCTCCGCCCGCGGAGCGACCGGCCGCCCGCCTCGACCTGCGGGACCGGCCGATCCCACCCATGATCACCATCAGCAGAGCGGGTCGAGGCGCCCGGAGCAGGCGCGCCGGCGGCCCGGGACAAGGAGTGCACGCGTGAAGGTCCTCGGCATCAACGCGATCTACCACGACCCCGCGGCGGCGCTCGTCGTCGACGGCCGGGTCGTGGCCGCCGCGGAGGAGGAGCGGTTCAGCCGCCGCAAGCACGGCAAGCGCCCGCTGCCGTGGAGCGCGTGGGAGCTGCCCGAGCTCTCGGCCGCGTGGTGCCTCGCAGAGGCCGGCATCCGGCCCGAGGAGCTCGACGCCGTCGCCTACTCCTTCGACCCCGCGCTCATGGGCACGCCCGAGGACTCCGGCCTCTTCGACGACGGCGACACCATGCGCAAGAAGTACGCCGAGATGGCCCCGGACTTCCTGGCCCACGCCCTCCCCGGCCTCGACCCGGCGAAGGTGCGCTTCGTGAAGCACCACGTCGCGCACGCCGCCTCCGCCGGGAAGGCCGCCCCGCAGCGCGACAACGCGGTGCTCGTCCTCGACGGCCGCGGCGAGGCGCACAGCCACCTCGCCGGCCGCTACGTCGACGGGCAGCTGGAGGTGCTCGCCGGTCAGGCGCTCCCCCACTCCCTCGGCCTGATGTACGAGGAGCTCACCGACCACCTGGGTTTCCTGCGCAGCTCCGACGAGTTCAAGGTCATGGCGATGGCCTCCTACGGCAAGCCGCGGTTCCTCGGTGAGCTGTCCGAGCTGATCCGCGCCACGGACGACGGCGGCTTCCGCACCGAGCGGATCGACTTCGCCGAGTTCGCGCCCCGCCTGCGCAAGGGCGACGACTGGACCGAGGCGCACGCCGACCTCGCCGCCAGCGTCCAGACCCGCCTCGAGGAAGTGCTGGTCGACCTCGCCCGCTGGGTGCACGAGCAGACCGGCGAGAAGACCCTCACCATGGCCGGCGGCACCGCGCTGAACTGCGTCGCCAACACCCGCATCCTGGCCGAGAGCCCGTTCGAGCAGGTGTGGGTGCAGCCCGCCGCCGGCGACGCGGGCACGGCGCTGGGCGCCGCCCTGCACGTCGCCGCGGAGCTCGGCGAGCGCACCGAGCCGATGGCCGGCGCGGACCTCGGCCGCGGGTGGCGCGACGACGAGATCGAGCAGGTCCTGCAGACGGCGGCGATCACCTACGAGCGTCCCGACGACGTCGCCGAGGCCGTCGCCGAGGTGCTCGCCGACAACGGCATCGTCGCCTGGTTCCAGGGCCGCAGCGAGTACGGCCCCCGTGCGCTGGGCCACCGCTCGCTGCTCGCGCACCCCGGCTTCGAGGCCAACCTGGAGCGGATGAACGACGTCAAGGGCCGCGAGCAGTTCCGCCCCGTCGCCCCGATGGTGCTGCTGGAACGCGCCCCGGAGATCTTCAGCCGCGGGCCGATCCCCTCGCCGTACATGCTCTTCGTCCACGACGTCGCAGAGGAGTGGCGCGACCGCATCCCCACCGTCACCCACGTCGACGGCACGGCGCGGATCCAGACCATCGACCCGCACGCCGAGCCGCTGGTGCACCGGATGATCTCCGCCTTCGAGCGGCGCACCGGGCTGCCCGTGGTGGTGAACACCAGCCTGAACACCGCCGGCCGCCCGATGGTCGACGACCCGCGGGACGCCCTGGAGTGCTTCGGCTCGGCCCCGGTCGACCTGCTGGCGATCGGCCCGTTCGTCGTCCGCCGGGCGAAGGCGACCCCCCGCCCGAGCGAAGGCTGAGACCGCCGGTCCGTCCCGGGCCGGGGCGGACCGGCCGCGTATCGGTTCGGCAACGCCGGTCGCCCACACGGGTGGCGGCCGTTACCGCGGCCCGGGCACGGGTAACGCCCTCCTGGCAGTCACCTGTCAAGCACCTGGCAGGCCGGACGACGACTGGGAGGACACCATGTCTGCAACCCGCGGGAACACCGGCGCGGACCGGGGCCTGACCTGGCCGCAGATGCTCGCGGCGGTCATCGGGGCCGTCTACCTGCTGGTGGGGATCGTCGGATTCTTCATCACCGGGTTCGACGACTTCTTCGCGCACGACACCGGCGAGACCATCGTCGGGTTCGAGATCAACCCGTTCCACAACATCGTCCACATCCTGATCGGTGCGGCGGGCCTGGCCCTGTTCCGCACGCTGAGCGGTGCCCGCACGTACGGGTGGCTGCTCGCGATCGGGTACGGCGCGGCCTTCGTCTACGGCCTCTTCGCCGTCGACGCCGAGTGGGACTTCCTGAGCCTGAACTGGGCCGACAACTGGCTGCACCTGGTCAGCGCCCTGGCCGGCCTGGTCATCGCGCTGGGCCCGGTGCGCAACGCCGTCGGCGGGCGCACCCGCGCCTGAGCCGCTCGGCCCGGGCCCCGGCAGGGACCGCACCACGGAGCCGGGTCCCGTCGTCCTCCCCGAGGGCGGCGGGGCCCGGCTCCGCGCGTTCCTGCGCCCGGCACCCCCGGTGCGACGGCGGTCACGTCCGGGGCTACGTTGCCCGGCATGGACTTCGCTCTCTCCGCCAAGGCCGAGGACGTCTGCGCACGCGCGTGGGACTTCATGCGGGAGCACGTGTTCCCCGCCGAGCCGGTGTACGACGCCTGGCGCGCCGAGCGCGGCCACGACGACCACGAGCACCCGCCGGTCCTCGAGGAGCTCAAGGCGGAGGCGCGCAAGCGCGGCCTGTGGAACCTCTTCCACCACGAGGTGGGCGGGCTCACCAACCTCGAGTACGCCTCCGTCGCCGAGATCACCGGCTGGTCCCCCGTCATCGCCCCCGAGTCGATGAACGTGGGCGCGCCGGACACCGGCAACATGGAGACGCTCATGCTGTTCGGCACCCCCGAGCACAAGGAGCGCTGGCTCAACCCGCTGCTGGAGGGCGAGATCCGCTCCGGGTTCGCGATGACCGAGCCCGACGTCGCCAGCTCCGACGCCCGCAACATCCAGACCTCGATCGTCCGCGACGGCGACGAGTACGTGATCAACGGCCGCAAGTGGTGGACCTCCGGCGCCGCCGACCCGCGCTGCCAGATCTTCATCGTCATGGGCAAGACCGACCCCGACGGCCCGCCGCACCGCCAGCAGTCGATGGTGCTCGTCCCCCGGGACACCCCGGGCCTGGAGATCGTCCGGCACCTGCCGGTCTTCGGGTACCAGGACCAGCACGGCCACTCCGAGCTGCGCTTCACCGACGTCCGCGTGCCGGTGTCCAACATCCTCTCCGGCGAGGGCGACGGCTTCATGATCGCCCAGGCCCGGCTGGGCCCCGGCCGAATCCACCACTGCATGCGTGCCATCGGCATGGCCGAGCGGGCGCTGGCGCTCATGGTGGAGCGGAGCAAGAACCGGGTGGCGTTCGGGCGCACGCTGGCCGACCAGGGCACCGTCCGCGAGGCGATCGCCCTGTCCCGCATCGAGATCGACCAGGCCCGCCTCTACGTGCTCAAGACCGCCGACCTGATCGACCGCTACGGGGCCAAGGGCGCCCGCACGGAGATCTCCGCGATCAAGGTCGCCGCGCCGAAGGTCGCCCTCGACGTCATCGACCGCGCCATCCAGGTGCACGGCGGCGCCGGCGTCAGCAACGACACCGTGCTCGCCCGCTTCTACGCCAGCGCCCGCACGCTGCGCATCGTCGACGGCCCGGACGCGGTGCACATCCGCGGCGTGGCCAAGGAGGAGCTCGCCCGCGAGCGCCCCTTCACGGGCTGATCCTGGCGCCGGGGGCGGCTCAGGGCGTCAGCGTCGTCCCGAACCCGCCCCCGGCGAGCTTGGCCATCAGCTGGGTCCGGTCCAGCCCCACCTCGGCGAGCGCGTCGCCGTCGCGGTCGGTGTCGATGCGGTCGGAGAACCGCTGCTCCACCTTCTCCGCCGTGTCGTTGTCGCCCTCGGTGCGCAGCACCCGCACCAGCTCCTGCTTGTCCAGCTCCACCGGGTCCTCCCTCGCCACTCCTGGGCAGCGAGTGTGGTGCGGGTCACCCGCCGCCGCAACGGCAGGCTCCGGTCAGCCCCGCCCCGCGCGCCGCACCAGCCAGGCGCCCACGCCGGCGACCAGCGCGGCCACGACCAGCTGCGCGATCGCGACGCCGCTCTGGTCGCTGGCGAACCAGGTCGGGGTGGAGACCAGCAGCACCAGCGCGACGCCGAGCACGAACAGCCCGACGAGCCGCTCCCGGCGGGCGTTGCGCGGGGCGGGGGTGCCGGGAGCCGGATCGGTCATGCCCCCCAGCCTGCCAAACCGGCCCCGCCGGAGGCCGGGGCGCACCCCGCGTCCCGACCCGCGGCCGGGATCCCACCGGCGTACGGTGCGACCCAGGCAGGCCGAGCCGACCCGGAGGTCCCCATGCCGCAGACGTCGCCGCAGGCAGCCGTGCTCATCGAGCTCGAGCCCGTCGTCGCCGAGAACCTCGACCGGCACATCAGGATGGCCAAGGAGTGGCACCCCCACGACTACGTCCCCTGGGACGAGGGCCGGAACTTCGCCTTCCTCGGCGGGGAGGACTGGTCACCGGAGCAGTCCCGGCTGGACGCGACGGCGAAGGCCGCCATGTTCGTCAACCTGCTGACCGAGGACAACCTGCCCAGCTACCACCGCGAGATCGCCACCCGGTTCGGCCGGGACGGCGCCTGGGGCCAGTGGGTGGGCCGCTGGACGGCGGAGGAGGGCCGGCACGGCGTCGCGCTGCGCGACTACCTCGTGGTGACCCGCGGCGTCGACCCGGTCGAGCTCGAGCGGGCCCGGATGGACTACATGACCACCGGCTACGACTCGGGCGACAAGACCCCGCTGGAGGCCGTCGCCTACGTCTCGTTCCAGGAGCTGGCGACGCGGGTCTCGCACCGCAACACCGGCCGCGCCACCGGCGACCCGATCGCCGACAAGCTGCTGGCCCGCATCGCCACCGACGAGAACCTGCACATGATCTTCTACCGGAACCTGGTGACGGCGGCGTTCGACATCGACCCGGACGAGATGATGAAGGCCGTCGCCAAGGAGGTCATGACCTTCGAGATGCCGGGCGCGAACATGGCGAACTTCCGGCGCAACTCGACGATCATCGCGAAGGCCGGCATCTACGACCTTCGCCTGCACCACGACGAGGTGGTCAGCCCGATCCTGCGCACCTGGAAGGTCTTCGAGCGCGACGACCTCGGGCCCGAGGGCGAGCAGGCCCGCGAGCAGCTGGCCGCGTTCCTGGCCGGGCTGGACGCCGAGGCCACCCGGTTCGTGGAGAGCCGGGAGCGGCTGCGGGCCCGCATGGCGGCCCGCGGGGAGACCCCCGTCCAGGTCTGACGGCAGGCGCTCAGAGTGGGCAGGCCATGACGATCTCGTCGCGGTCGTCACCGGGGGCCACGCGGATCGCGCCGGGCAGCCGGCCGACCTCGACGTAGCCCAGCCCCTTGTAGAACTCGTCCAGCCCGGTGCCCCCGCGGGCGGTCAGGTGCAGGAACTCCCAGCCGCGGTCGCGGGCGATCCGGTGCACGCCGGCCATCAGCACCCGCCCCAGGCCCTGACCCTGGCGCGTGGGGTGCACCTGCACCCGCAGCACGGTGCCCCAGTGCCGGCGCAGCGGGCTCAGCGAGCCGACGACGCCGGCGAACCCCGCCGTCTCGCCGTCGACCTCGAGCAGGGCCAGCACGTCCCGGCCGGAGTGCACCCCCTCCAGCAGCTTGTCCAGCAGCGGGACGACGTCGTCCTCGGTGACCGGGGGCACGAACCCGACCGCGCCGCCGGCGTTGCTGACGTCGGTCCAGCAGCGCAGCAGCTCGGCACGGAGCGCGTCGTCGACGGTGGAGACGGGGCGGACGACGGCGGCGGGCACACCGGCATTGTCCGCCCCGCCCCGGGCCGCGCTCGACGCGGGCCTCAGCCGCCCTTGGTCGGTGGCTCCCCGGCGGCGCGGGCCTCCGCCGCCCGCTGCGGGTCGTAGGCGCAGGCGTCGGCGACGTCGGTCGCCGGGCCCGCCTCCGGCTCGGGGACCTCGGGGCCGGCCGGCACGTCCGCCGACGGCTGGGTCGCCGCCGCGGGCAGGGGCGCGGGCGGGTCGATCGCGTCCTGGACGAGCTGACGGATGGCGTCGTAGTCGGGGTAGGCGGGGTCGATCACCGAGGGGTCGAGGACGACGCTGCGGATCTCGGCGTCCTTCACGCGGAAGGCCAGGTCCACGAAGTCGTCCAGCCGCGACCGCGGGATGTCGGTGCTGACGATGTCCTCGGTGGTCGCGGCCAGCTGCTGGTAGCGCTGCAGCAGCGTCACCGGGTCGGCGGCGTCGACGATCGCGGAGATCGTGCACCGCTGCCGCTCCATCCGGTCGTAGTCGCTGAGCCCGAAGCGGCCGCGGGCGAACTCCAGCGCCATGGGGCCGTCCATCGGGACGTCGCGGCCCGGGGCGATGTAGGCGTCGGGCAGCTCGCCGGTGCCCGGGTCGCCGTTGACGGGGACGTAGTAGTTGACGTTCACCGTGATGCCGCCGAGCGCGTCGACCAGGCGGCTGAAGCCCTCGAGGTTGACCAGGGCGAAGTAGTCGATGCGCAGCCCGAGGGCCTCGCCGACGCCGAGCTTCAGGAAGTCGGCGCCCGGGTCGTCGGTCGGGCCCAGGGCGTCGGGGTACCAGGCCGGGCCGTTGCGGTAGACGGCGTTGAGCAGGCTCTCGCTCTCGCTCCCGGCGTCGAAGCCGTCGGGGTAGAGTTCGCCGAGCGGGCTGTCCTCGGGGAAGGGCAGGTCCTGCAGGTTGCGGGGGAGGCTGACGAGGACGGTCTCGCCGGTCTCCACGTCGGTGCTGGCCACGATCACGGTGTCGGTGCGCACGCCCTCGCGGCCCTCGCCGCCGTCGCCCCCGAGCAGCAGCACGTTCACCCGCTCCCGGCCGCCGAAGAGCTCGGCGGTGTCCTCCTCGTCCGCGTCGACGGTCGCCGACTCGCGCTCGTCGTCGAACACCCCGGCGATGAGGTCGCGCGACGTCGTGGCCAGGTGCCCGGCGAAGACCGCCGGCAGGGCGATCGCGGCGACGAGCACCGCGACGACCAGGCCGCCGACGACGTGCCGCCCGCGGGACGTGCCCCGCGGCACCAGCATCCGGTAGCCGGCGACGACGACGGCGATCCACAGGAGCGCCAGCACGCCGACGCCCACCGTCGCCCAGAGCAGCACGTCGGTGTCGACCAGGGTGCGCGCGGCGACCCGCTGCCCAGCGGTGGCCAGCCACACCCCGCCGGCGACCAGCAGCAGGAAGACGGCGAGCACCGCCGCACCGAGCCGACGGCGGCCGGCCGCCAGGAATCCGGTCCCGGGCACCAGCGCCCCGAGGGCCGTCCAGCCCAGGGCGGCGCCGAAGCCGCGCCGCTGCTCCCGCGCCGGCGGGCGTGCGCCCGATTCCGAGGAGGGGGGTGTCGTCCCGTCCGTCATCCCGCGGCCCCGTACCAGCTCACCCGGCCATGCTCCCAGAGTTCGGCCAGGTGGGGGCACCTTCGGCGGATCGGCGGGGGAGCGGTCCCGTCGGTGGGGCTCCGTAAGCTCCGCGGCGTGCGACTGGCCACCTGGAACGTCAACTCGATCCGCACCCGCGCCGACCGCGTCGCCGCCTTCCTCCAGCGGCACGACGTCGACGTGGTGGCGCTGCAGGAGACCAAGTGCCGGGACGACCAGTTCCCCGAGTTGGTGTTCACCGCGCTCGGCTACGAGGTCGCGCACGTCGGCCACTCGCAGTGGAACGGCGTCGCGATCCTCTCCCGCGTCGGGCTGGAGGACGTGACGACCGGCTTCCCCGGGATGCCGTCGTGGTCGTCGAAGGAGGGGGTGGCCCCGGCCGCGGAGGCCCGCGCGCTGGGCGCGACCTGCGGCGGCGTGCGCGTCTGGAGCCTCTACGTGCCCAACGGCCGGACGCTGGAGGACCCGCACTACACGTACAAGCTGGAGTGGCTGGCCGCGCTGCGGGGCACCGCGGCGGGCTGGCTCGCCGAGGACCCGGCCGCGCAGGTGGCCCTCGTCGGCGACTGGAACATCGCCCCGCAGGACGACGACGTCTGGGACATGTCGGTGTTCAGCCGGTCCACGCACGTCTCCGCGCCCGAGCGGGCCGCGTTCCAGGCGGTGGTCGACGCCGGGTACGCCGACGTGGTGCGCCCGCACGCGCCCGGCCCGGGCGTCTACACCTACTGGGACTACACGCAGCTGCGCTTCCCGCGCCGTGAGGGCATGCGGATCGACTTCGTGCTGGGCTCCCCCGCCCTGGCCGCCCGGGTCGACGGCGCGTTCATCGACCGCGAGGAGCGCAAGGGCAAGGGCGCCAGCGACCACGCCCCCGTGGTGGTCGACCTCGCGGAGTGACCCGGCGCCGGCTGCCTAAGCTGGCTCCCCGTGCTCGTGCTGCTGCCGCCCTCGGAGACCAAGGCCCCCGGGGGTGAGGGCCCGCCGCTGGACCTCGCGGCCCTGACCGCCCCCGAGCTCACCGGCGTCCGGACCGAGATCGCCGAGGCCCTGGTGAAGCTGGCCGCCGACGTGCCCGCCGCCCGCGCGGCCCTCGGGTTGTCGGCGAAGCAGGACGCCGAGATCACGCGGAACGCCGAGCTCTGGACCAGCGCCACCCGGCCCGCCGTCGAGCGGTACACCGGCGTCCTCTACGACGCCCTCGACGTCGCGTCGATGACCCGCGCGCAGCGGGCGCGGGCCGGGCGCCGGCTCGCCGTCGGTTCCGCGCTGTTCGGCCTCGTCCGCGCCGACGACCCCATCCCCGCGTACCGGCTCTCGGCCGGCTCGACGCTGCCGGGGCTGCCCACCCTCCGCGCCCTCTGGAAGCCCGCGCTCGGCCCGGTGCTGGCCGCGGTCGAGGGGCTCGTCGTCGACCTGCGCAGCGGCTCCTACGCCGCGCTGGCCCCGGTCCCCGGCGCGGTCACCGTCACCGTGCTGAGCGAGCGGCCCGACGGCACGCGCACCGTCGTCAGCCACTTCAACAAGGCGCACAAGGGGCGGCTCGCCCGACTGCTCGCGACCACCACCTCCGAGCCCGGCGACGTCGTGCGACTCAGGAGCCTGCTGAGGCAGGCGGGGTTCCACGTGGAACACGGTGGCGACACGGCGTTGACGCTGGTCGTGCCCGCGGACTGAGGCCCATCTCTCCCGGCCGGACCCAACGGTTGGTTGCACGCAACCGGCCCTCCGTGACATAACTGCTGGGGACCCGTCATGCCCGAACCACGTGGCGCGCGGGCATCGCGCATCCGGCGACCGCCGGGCAGAAGGGCTTCGGTGGACGGGACGGACCGCACGGTCGACGCGGGACCGGGCCTCGGCGAGCGCTCCGCGGCCGAGCTGCGCCTGGACCCGGCGCGCGTGGAGGCCGCCCGCCGGGTCCTGCCGAGCGGGGGGAGCGCCGGCCTGGACCGGCTCGCCGAGCTGGCCGCCCGTCTGCTCGGCACCCGCGGCAGCCAGGTCTCGCTGCTCGCCGACGTCCAGCACGTCGCCGCCGGGACCGGCGGCGCGGCCGTCGGGACGACCGGGCCGCTCGGGGAGTCGCTCTGCACCGTCACCGCGGCGCTGCCGGCCGGCGAGGCGCTCGTGGTCCCCGACGCCCGCGCCGACGAGCGGGTCCGGGACCTCCCGCCCGTCCGGTCCGGCGTCGTCGGCGCCTACCTCGGCGTCGCCCTCACCGACTCCGGGGGCACCCCGGTCGGCGCCCTGTGCGTCTTCGACCCCGAGCCGCGACCGTGGGCGGGCTCGGAGATCGCGACGCTGCAGCAGCTGGCCGGCTCGGTGATGACCGAGCTGGAGCTCGCCGCCCTCCTCCGCCAGTACGAGATCGAGCGGCTGCGTTGGGAGCTGGCCAAGGAGGCAGGCGAGGTCGGCACCTTCGACTTCGAGCCCTCCAGCGGGGTGCTGCTGTGGGACGAGCAGCTCCAGCGGATGTTCGGCTACGACCCGGCCACGTTCGACCAGTCGCTGGACGCCTTCAACGCCCGCGTGCACCCCGACGACATGGAGTGGCACGCCGACGCCCTGCAGGCGAGCGTGGACACGTGCGGCGAGTACGACGTCGAGTACCGGATCGTGCTCCCCGGAGGGCGGACCCGCTGGATCCACGCCCGCGGGCGCCACGTCCCCGGGCCTGCTGGGCGCACCCCCCACCTCATCGGCGCGGCGTACGACACCACCGGTGAGCGCGAGGCCGCGACACGCGTCACCCGGGTGCTCGAGGCCATGCCGGCCGGCTTCTACTCCCTGGACCACGAGTGGCGGTTCACCCACGTCAATGCGCAGGCGGAGCGGTTGCTCGGACGCAGCCGTGACGAGCTGCTCGGCCGGGTGCTCTGGGAGGCCTTCCCCGCGACACCTGGCAGCGTCTTCGACGAGAGCTACCACGAGGCGGTGCGCACGGGCGACCCCGTCGCGTTCGACGCCTACTACCCCGAGCCGCTGGACGGCTGGTACGAGATCAGCGCCTGGCCGACGCCCGACGGGCTGTCGGTCTACTTCCTGGAGGTCACCGAACGACGCGCGGCGGAGGAGCGGGCCCAGCGCGGAGCCCAGCGGCTGGCGCTGCTGGCCAACGTCAGCGCCGACCTCGCGGGCCCCCTTGACCAGAACCGCGCGATGCAGCACCTGCCCCGGCTCGTCGTCCCCGCGCTTGCCGACTTCTGCATCGTGACGGTCGTCGACGGCGACGGCCGGCCCCGCGATGTCGGCTGCTGGCACGCCGACCCGGAGCTGCGCCCCCTCCTCGACCGCTACACCGAGGTGCGGGTGGACGCCATGCCGCCGGACTCCCCCGCCGCGGTCGCGCTGCGCACCGGCGAGCAGCAGCGCAGCTCCGGCGCCGCGGTGCTGGACCTGCTCTCGCCCGGCGAGGCGCGCGACCTGCTCGCCCGCCTGGCCCCCCGCGAGGCGGTCGTCCTGCCGATGCGGGGGCGCAACCGGACGCTGGGCGCGCTCACCGTCTACTACTCGGACCGCACGCCGACCCGCGCCGAGAACCTGGCAACCGCCCAGGAGGCCGCCGACCGCGCCGGCCTGGCGCTGGACAACGCCCGGCTCTACCAGGCCCAGCAGCAGCTCGCCGAGGGCCTGCAGCGCAGCCTGCTCACCGAGCCGCCCGAGCCCGACCACGCCGAGATCGCCGTCCGCTACCTCCCCGCCGCCGAGGCAGCCCGGGTCGGCGGCGACTGGTACGACGCCTTCCTGCAGCCCGGCGGCACGACGATGCTGGTCATCGGCGACGTCGTCGGGCACGACACCGAGGCCGCGGCCGCCATGGGGCAGCTCCGCGGGCTGCTGCGCGGGGTCGCCACCTACAGCGACGCGGGCCCGGGCGAGGTGCTGCGGGGGCTGGACGCCTCGATGACGACGCTGCAGATGACGACCCTCGCCACCGCCGCGGTGGCCCGGCTGGAGCAGACGCCCGAGGAGCTCCGGCAGGGCGTCACCCGGCTCCGCTGGGCGAACGCCGGCCACCTGCCGCCGCTGATCCTCACGCCGGAGGGGCGGGTGGCCGAGCTCGGCGAGTGGACCGGGGACCTGCTGCTCGGGGTCGACCCCGGTACGCAGCGGCGCGAGTCGGTCGCCACGCTGCAGCGCGGTTCGACCGTCCTGCTCTACACCGACGGCCTCGTCGAGCGCCGCGACTCCGACCTCGACGAGGGCATCCAGCGGCTGCGCGCAGCGGTGGAGGAGCTCGCCGACCTGCCGCTGGATGCCCTGCTCGACGAGCTGCTGGACCGGCTGGTGCACGGCCGCCCCGAGGACGACGTCGCGCTGGTCGCCGTCCGGCTGCACCGGCAGGACCGGCCCCGGCCGCCGGAGGCGGGGCCGACCCGCGTGCCCCCCACCGTGCCGCGGGACCCGACGGAGGGCTGATCCGTCGGTAGCGTCAGGAAGCGTTGAACTTCGCCACGTCGATCTTGAAGTCGATGGCGTTGGGTGGACGTAGGGACTGCTGCAGTGTGATCCAGGCCGGGTG
>NZ_SSXA01000087.1 GCF_021698975.1 Blastococcus sp. KM273128
ACCCGGCCTGGATCACACTGCAGCAGTCCCTACGTCCACCCAACGCCATCGACTTCAAGATCGACGTGGCGAAGTTCAACGCTTCCTGACGCTACCGAGCGGTCAGCCGAGCCGGCGGCGCTCGCGCTCCTCGGGCCAGCGGGTGACCGCGTCGGCCAGCACCTCGCCCAGGAACGCGAAGAACTCCTGCGTCTCGACCAGCCGGCGCCCACCGGGCCGGTCGGCGCCGAGCTGCTCGATGCCGGCCGCCACGACGTCCTCGAACCGGCGCAGGGCCTGCAGCTCGGCGGTCACGAACCGGGTCCAGAGCTGACCGTCGTCCAGGACGTACAGGTCGCTGCGGGTGCCGGGCTCCCGCTCGCGCACGAGGAAGCCGATCTGCACCAGTTGGCGGACCGCCCCGCTGATCGCCGCCGGGCTCACCTGCAGGCCGTCGGCCAGCTCCGCGGCGGTGTAGCGGTCGGCGTCGTCGGCCAGCGCGTACGCGAAGACGCGGGCCGGCATCGGCTGCATGCCCGACTCGCGCAGCACCAGCGCGAACCGCTCCACGAAGCGCAGCAGCGCAGCCCGCTCGGCGTCGGTGTTCTCCGCGACCGTCACGCCGTCCACGGTACCCGAAGTGTTCCGTCCTCAATGAGCTTCACACATTCGTGAAACCTCTGTAGCGTTCCCGGCATGACTGCGATCTCCGTAGCGGGGCTGGTCAAGACCTTCGGTGCGACGCGGGCGCTGGACGGCCTGGATCTCGAGGTCAGCACGGGCGAGGTGCACGGCTTCCTCGGCCCGAACGGCTCGGGCAAGTCCACGACCATCCGCGTGCTGCTGGGCCTGCTGCGACCCGACGCCGGCCAGGTGCGGCTGCTGGACGGCGACCCGTGGCGGGACGCCGTCGCGCTGCACCGACGCCTGGCCTACGTTCCCGGCGACGTCACGCTCTGGCCCAACATCTCCGGTGGGGAGTCGATCGACCTCCTCGGCCGGCTGCAGGGCGGGCTGGACCCCCGCCGCCGCGCCGAGCTGCTCGACCGCTTCGACCTCGACCCGCGCAAGAAGGCGCGCACCTACTCCAAGGGCAACCGGCAGAAGGTCGCCCTGGTCGCCGCCCTGGCGTCGGACGCCGAGCTGCTGGTGCTGGACGAGCCGACCTCGGGGCTCGACCCGCTGATGGAGGCGGTCTTCCAGGGGTGCATCCGCGAGGTGCGCGCCGAGGGCCGCACCGTGCTGCTGTCCAGCCACATCCTGGCCGAGGCCGAGGCGCTCTGCGACCGGGTGAGCATCATCCGCCACGGCCGGACGGTGCAGAGCGGCAGCCTCGACGAGCTGCGGCACCTGACCCGCACCGCCATCACCGCCGAGACGGTCCGCCCGGCCGCCGGCCTGGAGTCCCTGGCCGGCGTCCACGACCTCCGCCACGAGGACGGCCGGGTGCGCTTCGACGTCGACACCGACGCCCTCGACGGCGCCCTGCGCCACCTCACCGGCCTCGGCGTCGTCAGCCTCACCAGCGCACCCCCGACGCTGGAGGAGCTGTTCCTGCGCCACTACGGCGACGAGCTCGCCGATGACGGCACAGCGGCCCGGGAGCCGGTGCGGTCGTGAGCACGCAGCTGTCCGAGGCCCCTGCCCGTCCCACCGCGCCGGACCGCCCCGGCCGCTCCTCCACCACCACCGGGACGGCGGCGCTGTTCCGATTCGCGCTGCGCCGCGACCGCGTCCGGCTAACGGTGTGGATCGCCGCCGGGACGGCGATGGTGGCGCTGCAGTCGGTGTCGAGCCAGTCCTTCTACGACAGCCCCGGGGCGCTAGCGGCCTACCGCGCCTCCGTCGGCAGCAACGCGGCGACGATCGCCCTGGCCGGGCCGCCGGTCGGGCTGGACACCGTGGCCGGCGCGGTCGCGTTCGAGATCTCGGCGACGGTCATGCTGATCGCGGCGCTCATGGCGATGTTCACGGTCACCCGCCACACCCGCGCCGACGAGGAGGCCGGGCGCACCGAGCTCCTCCGCTCGGCCCGGGTCGGTCGGCACGCCCCGCTGCTCGCCGCCGTCCTGCTCGCCGCGCTGGCGTGCGCCGCGCTGGCCGTCGCGGTGGGCCTCGGCGCCACCGCGACCGGCCTGCCGGCGACCGGGTCGTTCGTGCTCGGCGCCTCCTTCGGGGCGGCCGGGCAGGTGTTCACCGGCATCACGGCCGTCGCCGTGCAGGTCACGGGTCACACCCGGTCGGTGTACGGCCTGGTGGGCGGGCTGTTCGCGGTGTTCTTCGTGCTGCGCGCCGTCGGTGACATCGAGGGCAACTGGGTCGTCTGGACCTCGCCGATCGGCTGGGCGCAGGCCGCCCACCCCTTCTCCGACGACGCCGTGCTCCCCCTCCTGCTGTGCCTGGTCGTCGCCGTCGTCCTGGTCCTCGGCGGGTTCGCGCTGCTCGACCGCCGCGACCTCGGCGCCGGGCTCACCCAGCCGCGCCCGGGCCGCGCCTCGGCGACACCCTGGCTCCGCTCCCCGCTCGGCCTGGCCGTGCGGCTGCAGCGCGGCGCCCTCCTCGCCTGGGTGCTGGGCCTGGCGCTGCTCGGCGTGGTCTACGGCGCGCTGGCCGACTCCGTCGAGACGCTGATCGCCGGCAACGAGGAGGCGCTCGCGGTGTTCGGCGACCCGGACGTCGACGACCTGGTCTCCGCCTACCTGAGCACGACGTTCAGCATCACCGCGCTGCTCGCGGCGGCCTACGCCGTCTCCTCGGTGCTGCGCGCCCGGACCGAGGAGTCCGACCAGCGCGCCGAGCCGGTGCTGGCCACGGCGACGAGCCGGTCGGCCTGGCTGGGCAGCCACGTCGCCGTCGCGCTGGTGGGCTCCGCCCTCGCCATGACGGCCTCGGGCGTCACCACCGGCGTGGTCCGCGTGCTGCAGACCGGTGAGGCGGCCGCCTTCGGCCGGATGGTGGGGGCGGCCCTCGCCTACGTGCCCGCCGTCTGGGTGGTCGCCGGCATCGCGGTCGCGCTGTTCGGGCTGCTCCCCCGCCTGGCCGCGGCGCTGTCCTGGGCCGCCGTGGGGCTCTTCCTGGTCATCACGATGTTCGCCGAGTCGTTCGACTGGCCGGGGTGGGTCGGCGACCTCTCCCCGGTGAGCTGGGTGCCGCTCATGCCGCTGGAGCCGTGGACCACCGGCCCCGTGCTGGTGCTCACCGCCCTCGCCGGCGCCCTCCTCGCCGCGAGCTTCGCCGGCTTCCGCCGGCGCGACCTGGCGACCGGGTAGCCGCCGGGCACCCCAGAACTAGGGGTGCGCCGACCCCACGGACGCGTCTGCCCCGCCGCCCGCCCCGCTGGCGACGCTGCTCCCGCACCGGGCCGCCGGGTCCGGGCCACGCGTGGAGGCGATGAGGGTGCAGGACTCCCAGCAGGCAGGCGGCGGGTGCCCGTTCAGCGGCGCCGGGCGGGAGCGGGGGGTGGCCCGCCGCGGTTTCCTCGCCGGGGCGCTGGCGGTCGCGGCGGCTCCCGTCGTCGGCGGGATCGGCCATGCGCGCGCCGAGGTGGTCACCACCGACCCGGTGACCGACCCGACCGCCCCCACGACGGGGACCGAGGCGCCCGCGGAGACGGCCGCGCACGCCGTCGGCGACCCGCGGGGCGCCGAGATCGCGGCGCGCGTCGACCGGAAGCTCGAGGCCCGCTTCGGGCTGATGTTCAAGGACCTGCCGCCCTTCGCCCCGACCGACGGTCTGCTGCTCTGGCTCGCGGCGAGCATGAACGACGGCAAGGCCCCGCTGTCCGACGTCAAGGACAGCGACGTCGCCTTCGACAACCCCGGCATCCCGGCCGGCTACATCTACTTCGGCCAGTTCGTCGACCACGACATGACCCTGGACAAGACGCCGCTGACCCACCGGCTGCAGGACCCGATGGCGATGCGGAACTACGACACCCCGTGGTTCGACCTGGGCAGCGTCTACGGCAAGGGCATCAAGGGCAGCCCGCAGCTCTACGACCCCGAGCGGTACGGCTACCTGCGGGTCTGGGAGCACGACGACCTGGTCGACCTGCCCCGCGACGACGTCGGGGCGGCCCACCTCGGCGACCCGCGCAACGACGAGAACCTCATCGTCGCCCAGCTGCACACCGTCTTCATCCGGCTGCACAACTCCTTCATGGACCAGGGCATGACCTACGCCCAGGCGCAGCGGCAGACCCGGTGGCACTACCAGTGGCTGATCGTGAACGACTACCTGCCGCGCATCGTCGGGAAGCCGGTCGTGAGCAGCCTCATCAAGCGCGACGGCACCATCAAGTTCACCGGGACCCTGTACAAGCCCGAGCACCCCGAGAACCCCTACATGCCGATCGAGTACTCCGGCGCGGCCTACCGGTTCGGGCACAGCATGATCCGCGCCGAGTACGAGATGCAGGACGGGCACACCGTGCCGATCTTCGGCGCGGACGGCTTCGAGGACCTGCGCGGCAACCGGCCGATCCCGGCCAACCTGTGGTGCGACTGGAACTACTTCTTCGACATCCCGGGGCTCGAGCCCCCGGACGACCGCAACATGGCCCGGCTCATCGACACCCAGCTGTCGCTGCCGCTGTTCACGCTGCCGTCGACCGTGGTCGCGCCGACCAGCAAGGCGATCGTCGCCCTCGCCGAGCGCAACCTGCTGCGCGGCAAGCGGCTGGGCCTCCCCTGCGGACAGGACGTCGCCACCGCCATGGGCGTCACCCCGCTCACGAACGCCGAGCTGGGGCTCAAGCAGCCGGGCTGGGAGGGGAAGGCGCCGCTCTGGTACTACGTGCTCAAGGAGGCCGAGCTCCTCGCCGGCGGCCGCCGGCTCGGCCCGGTCGGCGGCCGGATCGTCGCCGAGACGATCCTCGGCATCATGGCCCTGGACCCCGAGTCCTACTTCAACCGCAAGCCCTCGTTCCAGTGGCAGGAGAAGAAGACCGTCGGCGACCTGATCCTCCTGGCCGGCGCGCTCGACCCGCGGTCGCGCATCTCCCAGCCCGAGGACGAGGTCGAGGAGACCGGCGCCCTCCCGCTGGAGCCCGAGGAGGAGATCAACCCGGAGGCGACCTCCCCGGTCGGCTCGGAGAACCTCCTCACCCCGTGAGGTGCGGGCCCCCGGGGGGCGACCGTCGCACCGCGCACGCGCCGTCCACCGCTGCCGGGGCCCCACGGGGCCGCCGGCGGGGCTACGGTGCCCGACCACCGGATCACCCGATGCAGGAGGAGATGAGCACCGATGTCCCGTGCTGTCGTGACCGGCGGGGCCGGTTTTCTCGGGTCGCACCTGTGCGAGGCGCTGCTCGACCGCGACGTCGAGGTGCTGTGCCTCGACAACTTCCTCACCGGGACGCCGGCCAACGTGCAGCACCTCCTGGAGCGACCGGGCTTCCGGCTGGTCCGGGCCGACGTCACCGACTTCATCCACGTCCCGGGGCCGGTGGACCACGTCCTCCACTTCGCCTCCCCGGCCTCCCCCGTGGACTACGCCGAGCTGCCCATCCACACGATGAAGGTCGGCTCGATCGGCACCCTGCACTCCCTCGGCCTGGCCAAGGAGAAGAACGCCCGGTTCCTCCTCGCCTCCACGTCGGAGACCTACGGCGACCCGCTGGTCCACCCGCAGCCCGAGAGCTACTGGGGCAACGTCAACCCGGTCGGGCCACGCGGGGTGTACGACGAGGCCAAGCGCTTCGCGGAGGCGCTGACGTCGGCCTACCGGCGCACCCACGGCATCGACACCGCGATCGTGCGCATCTTCAACACCTACGGCCCCCGGATGCGACCCCGCGACGGCCGGGCGATCCCCACCTTCATCCGGCAGGCCCTCGCCGGGGAGCCGATCACGGTGGCCGGTGACGGCAGCCAGACCCGGTCGGTCTGCTACGTCAGCGACCTCGTCGAGGGGCTCGTCCGCTTCCTGCTGTCGTCGGAGCCGGGGCCGATGAACATCGGCAACCCGCACGAGTTCCCGGTCATCGACCTGGCCCGGCGCATCAGGGAGCTGACCGGTTCGGCCTCGCCGATCGACTTCGTCCCCCGCCCCGAGGACGACCCGACGGTCCGCCAGCCCGACATCGCGCTCGCCCGCCGGACGCTCGGGTGGGAGCCGCAGGTCTCCCTCGACGAGGGGCTCAAGCGCACCATCGACTGGTTCTCCACGCACCCGGACGTCGTGCGCTCCGCCCGCTGAGGGCGGAGCGGGGCTCGCCGCTCAGCGGCGGCGCAGCGCCTGCGCCGCAGCGACGGCGCCGCCCGCGAGCACCAGGCCCGCGACGACGCCGACCAGCAGGTTGCGCTGCAGCGACCCGTCCGCCCGCTCCTCGGGGAGCTCGGCCGCACTGCTGATGTACGCGAGCGCCTCGGGGTCCTCCATCACCCGCAGGTCGACGTCCAGGCTCGCGATCTGGGTGTTGAGCCGGCGCAGCTCTGTCTCGACCGGGTCGAGCTGCGAGCTGAGCGTCCGCTGGATCGCCAGCCGCTGGTTGAGCAGCCGGGACAGCTCGATCGGGTCGGTCTCGACCGCCACGGCCTCGTCGAGCGCGGCCACCGGCTGGAGGATCTCCTGCTGCCGCGCCTGGAGCGCATCGCGGTCGCCGATCAGCAGATCCCGCAGCGCGGCGGTCTCGGCGACGTCGCTCGCGTGGCGGGTCGCCACGTAGGTCTCGGCCCAGGTCTGCGCCGCCTCCCGGGCGCCGACCGCGTCATCGGCCTCCGCGACGAAGAGCAGGGCGCTGGACTCGGCGGCGGCACGCACCTCGACCTCGGCCTCGTCCCCGGCCGCCTCGGCGGCGATCTGCTGGAACTCGTCACCGCTGACGTAGACCAGCTCCGCCTCCGGGGAGCGGATCAGGGCGCCGGCCGAGGTGCCGCCGGTCCGCGGGAAGAGCTGCCGGCTGTCCTCGGTCCAGACCAGCACCTCCGCGTCCGCCCGGTACACGGGGCCGAGGACGTACAGGGAGCCGACCGCCACCGCCAGCACGACGAGGAAGGTGGCGAGCGCGAGCCACCAGTAGCGCCGGAGCGCCGCGAGGTACTCGGCGGACCCGGACCGGTCGGCATCGTCCCTGTGGATGCCCCCGCGGTCCGCGTTCGGGTGCGACGTTCCGTCAGGCGCGGTCTCCAGCACGGCGGTGAAGGTACCTGCAGGACAGGCGATCCTGTGGTCTCGGTCGCATCACGATCACCAGCCAGCGAGTGATCGACCGAGCGCCTCCGCGAGGTCGTCGTTGGGCCCGGCGAAGCGGGCGCGCAGCGCGGCAGCGGTTCCGGGGTCCATCGGCGGGTGGGCCGCCGGCGCCTCGTTCAGCCGGTTGACCAGGTGGCGGGCGCGGTACAGCGTGCGGCTGGGGACGCGGGCGAGGAGACGGCGCGCGGGGCTCCCCGGCCGCTGCGCGGCGAGGAAGGCCCGGGCGAACCACGCCGACCGGGGGGACCGCGCCTCGTTGTGCCCCGTCGCGGCGTCCGGGGCGTGCGGGGCGAGGCCGGCAAGGGCGAAGAGCTCCGCGCAGACCCCCGGGGCGTCCGCGCGCAGGTCGTCGGAGAGGTAGACGCGCAGCCGGTCCGGCGGCACCGTCCCCAGCAGCGCCCGCACGTGCGGCGCGTAGACGCCGTTACCGACGTACTGCATGTCGCGGGCCAGCGGCGGAGCGCTCACCGCCCGGCCCGCCTCCCGCGCCAGCCCCTCCTCGAAGGTGGCGGCGTCCTCCCACCCGCGCAGCCGGGCGTACTGGAAGTGCGAGTACGCGCGGGGCACCGGGTCGCGGAGGACGGCGACCACGACCGCGGACGTCGTCTCGACGATGCGGCGCACCGCCCCGGGGTCGTACATCGCCATCGTGTGCTTGGCGACCAGCGGCGCTCCCCCCACCGACGGCGGGAAGTACTTCTCGAGGGCGTGCCCCCACCCGCGGGCGAACTCCTCGTCCCGGCCGAAGAACGGCATCTCCCGGTGCACGTGGCTGCGCACGTCCGGGTGCTGGGCCAGGAAGTGGAACAGCGCGGTGGACCCGCTCTTCGGCGCGCCGACGATCATCAGTGTCGGGCCCGGGCGCACCCGCCGGATGCTAGGGGAACGATCCGGTGCGGCGAAACGGCGAGACCTCCCGCAACGCGCCCCGCTGCGTTAGCCTCGCCGCCCAGCCGTCGCCGGACGGGGCAGGTCGGAGGTGCGGTGGGTCTCTCCCACGACGTGGTGGCGCGGCCGTGATCGCGCCGCTGCTCGCCGTGGCCGCGTCCGCGGTCGTGTGGGCGCTGGTCTACCGGGCTCTGGTGCGCCACCCGCTCGACGCGATGGCGCTCGTCCTCTACTACCTGGCGCTGCAGCTGGTGTGGCGCCCGCTGGTGCTGGCGGTGGGGCTGGACAGCCCCTTCCCCACCCTGCTGTTCCAGGACCGGGACACCGAGCTGCTGCTGCTGCGCGGTCAGGCGGTCGTCGTGCTGTTCCTGGTCGCCCTGTGGGCCGGCGCCCGGCTGACCACCCCGCTGGTCCGGCCCGTGTCGGTGCTCTTCCCCCAGCTGCGCGGCCCCCTGCCGCCACGGGTGCTGGTCGTCCTCGCCGTCGTCCTGAGCGCCGCGGCCGCGGCCGCCACCGTCGCGCTGTGGCTGCGGTACGGCGGCCCGTCCGGGCTGCTGCAGGCCTCGAAGGTCGACCGTTCCCTGACCGACAGCCGGGCGCTGCGGACCCTCCCGCTGCTGGCCGCGCTGCTCGGCGTGGCGGCCTGGTTCTCGGTGCGCGGCGCCGGCCTGCCGCGCCTGCTGCTCCTCGGGCTCGTCGCGCTGAACGGCTACCTGAGCTGGACCTGGGGCGCCCGTGACGTGCCGGTGCTCTCGGCCATCGCGCTGCTCGCCGGTGCGCTGATCTTCGGCCGGACCGGACGCCGCGCCGCCCGCCGCCCCGACGGGCAGTGGCTGCGCGACCCGCGCTGGCGCCTCCGCTTCCTCCTGGTGCCGGTGCTGGCCCTGGCGCTGGCGTTCTCGCTGCGCGCCGCCCGCGACACGGTGCTCTGGGGGGACCTGGCACCCACGATCGAGGGGCAGGGCACCGTCCGCCAGGTCGCGGTCGCCACGAACAACACGTTCTACGACGCCCTGCTCCTCTACCTCGACGACTGGCCGGACCGATTCGACTTCACCGGCGGCGCCGACTTCGTCGACGGCTCGGTGGCCGCGGTGCCGTCGGTGCTCTCCGGCCCGCAGGAGCCCTTCGTCTCCCCCGCCGTGCAGCTGGCCCAGACCTACATCGACCGGAACAACGGCTTCCCGGCGACCCCGGTCGGCGACTGGTACGTGAACCTGGGCTACCCGGGCATCGTGCTCGGCGGTCTGCTCAGCGGCCTGGTCGCCCGGGCGGGTCAGTTCGCCTTCCGCCGGTTCCTGCGCGATCCGCTGGTGTGGGGCTTCAGCCTGGTCTTCATGATCCGGGTCTTCCCCGGCGGCGTCTGGGCGACCTCGGCGCCGAAGTGGGTGGCCATCGGCCTGCCGCTCCTCGCGTTCACCGTGCTGCTCAACCTCTTCCTCCGGCGGGGCCGCGACGGTGACGAGGCCGGCGCCACGGCCCCGCCGGCCGGGGAGGACGCCGCCGACGGGCGGGCGGTGTCCGCCCGGTGACCGCACCGCTCACCGGTGACAAGAGGCGCGCGGGCGCACGCCGGTCACTCCGCCGCGACACGGTCCTGGTCGCCGTCGGCCAGCTCGCCGCCGTCGTCAGCGGCCTGCTCGTCGCCCTGGTCGGGGCGCGCGTCCTGTCCACCGCCGAGTTCGGTGCGCTGTCGTGGGCGCTGAGCTGGCTGACCTTCCTCGCGGTCCTCGCCCAGTTCGGGCTCCCGCAGGTGGCCACCATCGCGGTGGCCCAGCGGCCGCGCCGGACCCACGCGGACCTGCTGCGGCGGCTGGTGCTGGCGCAGGCCGTCGGCGTCGTGGTCACCGCGGGGGTCTGGCAGTGGGCGGCCGGCCCGGCGGCGGTCGCGGCCGGCACCCCGGCCTCGGCGTACCGGCCGCTGGTGCTCCTCGTGGCGCTGTGGCTGCCGGCAGCGGCCCTCTGCCCGGTGCTGGTCAACGTGCTGCGGGCGCGGAACCGCTTCGGCCTGGCCCTGGTGTTCGGCGAGCACGTCCGCCGGGTGGTGCTCGTGGTGGTCCTGCTGGCCGGCGCGGCCGGTGCCGCCGCGACCCTGTCGGCGCGATCCGCGGTGGCGTGGACGGTCGCGGTCGAGTCCGTGGTCGTCCTCGCCGCCCTGCTGCTCCTGTCCCGCGAGGTGGTGCCGGCCGGTCGGCACGCGGCCGGGCGGACGGCTGACGACGACGGACCGGATGCCGAGGCCCCGGCGGGCGCCACCGGCGGGCCGGACGGTGACGGTTCCCCGTGGCGGCTGCTGCGCACCGGCGGCGCGTTCGCCGTCGCCTCCCTGGCCTCCGCGACCCTGCCGCAGGCCGGTGTGTGGCTGCTCGCGGTGGTGGCCCCGGTCGAGGAGGTCGCCGTCTTCGCCGTCGCGGTGCGGATCGCCGTCCTGGTCGCCGTGCCCACCGCCATCGGCATGCGGACCCTCGCGCCGCGGGTGGCGGCGGCGTCGGCCGGTGGCCGGCTGACCGAGCTCGCGGAGCCGGTGCGGCGGTTCGCGGTCTGGTCCACCGCCTGGCGTTCGCCGGGCTGGCCACCTGGTGGGGCGCGGCCTGGGGCGGCACCGGGGTGGCCGCGGCGGCCGCGGTGGCCATGGGCGCCCGCAACCTGCACCTCGCCCGCGCCGCCCACCGGACCCTCGGGATCCGGACGGTCGCGCTGCCGCGCGGGGGTGGGTGGTGACCGGGCCGCAGTTCCTCGTCATCGGCGCCGCGCGTTCGGGGACGACCGCGCTCTACCAGTACCTCGCCGAGCACCCCGGGCTCTTCCTCACCGAGCCCAAGGAGCCGCACTACTTCGCACTCGCCGGGACGACGCCGGCGTTCACCGGTCCCGGGGACCGGCAGACCATCAACCGGCTCGCTGTACCCGACCGGGAGGCCTACCTGCGGCTGTACCGGGACGCCCGCCCCGACCAGCTCCGCGGCGAGGCGTCGGTGTCGACGATGTACCACCCCGGGGCGATGGCCCGCGTCCGGGAGATGGCCCCCGACGCCCGGCTGGTGTGCCTCCTCCGGGACCCGGTGGACCGGGCCCTGTCGGCGTACGGGTTCATGCGCACCCGCGGCTGGGAACCCTGCGCGACCTTCGAGCAGGCGCTGGCCGACGAGCCGCGCCGGATCGCCGAGGGCTGGCACCACATCTGGCACTACGTCGGGATGAGCCGCTACGGGGAGCAGCTGAGCCGGGCGCTGGAGGTGTTCCCGCGCGAGCAGCTGCTGGTCCTGCGGCACGAGGACATGACGGCCGACCCCGACGCCGTCCTCGCCCGGGTGTACGCGCATCTCGGGGTGCCGCCGGTCCCCCGCACCACCACCCCGGACCCCCACCGCTCCGGCGAGCCGCGCAGCCGGTTCCTCGGCCGGGTGGTCAGCACCCACCACCCGCTGAAGAAGCTGGTCTCGCCCCTCCTGCCGACGTCGCTGCGCCGCGGGCTGCGGCGGCGGATCGTCGCCCGCAACATCGTGCGGATCGGCTACCGGCCGGAGACCCGGCGCGCGCTGGTGGCCGACCTGGCCCCCGACCTCGACCTGCTCGAGCAGGTCACCGGCCTGGACGTGGCCGCGTGGCGTTCGCTCGAACGGCCGGCGGGCGGCGCCGGGTGACCGGCGAGGCCGGGCGCCTGTTCATGACCCTGCGCCTGCCCGACCGCACGGGTGCGGCCAAGATGGCGCTGGAGTTCGCCCGCGCGCTGCGCGCCGACGGCTTCGACCTCACCCTCGTGCACGGCGCCGTCCCGCGGCCGAGCATCCTCCCCGACGTCGAGGCCCTCGGCGTGACGACCGTGCTGGAGCCACGGCTCGAGCGCCCCTGGGACCCCCGCCTCGTGCCCGCGCTCGCCGATCGGGTGCGCCGCGACGGCGGGCGCTGCGTCATCGGCGTCAACCAGCGGGACCGCGCCCCGGCCCTGCTGGCGGCCGCCCGCGCCGGGGTGCCGGGCGTGCTGATGGTCCAGAACCAGCACCACTTCTGGGGGCCGCGGCCGTTGGCTGCCCTGAAGCGGCGCGGCTACCGGGCCGTCGTCGCCCGGTCCACCACGCTCGCGGTCTGCACCTCCGCCGTCGTCCAGGAGGAGATGACCGGCTTCGGGGTGCCGGCGGAGCGCACCGTCGTCCTCCCCAACGGCATCGCCGTCTCCCCGCCGGTCCGGCTCGCCCCCGCGGAGCGGGCGCGGCTGCGGGCGGAGATGGGCGCCGGCGAGGAGGACCTCCTGCTGCTCAACGTGGGCCGGCTGGACCGGCAGAAGGGCCAGGACGTCCTGCTGGCGGCCCTCGACGGCCTGCCCGCACCGGTGCGGGTGGCGCTGGTGGGATCGGCCGGGGACTCCGTCGCCGCCCGCCGCACCCAGGGCTGGGCGGCGTCCCTGCACCGCCAGGTCCGCGACCTCGGCCTGGAGCGCACCGTCACCTTCCTCGGCTGGCGGGACGACGTCGCGAGGCTCCTGGCCGCGGCCGACGGGTACGTGCACACCGCCCGGTGGGAGGGCCCCGCCCTGCCGCTCGCGGTCATGGAGGCGATGGCGGCCGGCTGCCCGACGGTGTTCACCGACTGCTCCGGTCGGCCACCGGTGTTCGAGCCGGGCCGGGACGGGCTGCTGGCCGTCAGCGAGGACCCGGCGTCGGTCCGGGCGCGGATCGCGGAGCTGGCCGCCCTCCCGCCGGCCGAGCGGGCGGCGATGGGGGCGGCGGGCGCGGCCCTGATCCGCGCCCACTACCGGGTCGAGGACCTCGGCCGCACGTTCAGCCGGCTCGTCCGCGGCGTGCTCGACGGCGGCTGACCCGGCCGCGGCGCCGCGCCAGCAGGTCCTCGTAGAGCTCGACGTGCGCCTGCACCATCCGATCCGGCGCGAAGTGCTCGACGAACCGCCGGCGTCCCGCCGCGCCGAGCCGCGCGGCCAGCTCCGGGTCGGTCAGCACGCGCACCAGGTCGCGGGCGAGCCCGTCCACGTCGCCCGCCGGCGAGAGCAGGCCGGTCTCCCCGTGGACGACGACCTCCGGGACGCCCTCCACACCGAAGCCGACCACCGGCCTGGCCGCCGCCATCGCCTCCAGGTTCACGATGCCGAAGGCCTCCCAGCGCGACGGCAGGGCCAGCACGTCGACCGCCCGCATGACGTCGGCGAGATCGTGCCGCCAGCCCGTGAAGTGCACGTGACCGGCGACGCCGAGCTCCCCGGCCAGCGCCTCGCTCTCCTCCCGCCGCGTCCCGTCACCGACGACGACGACGTGCGCCCGCGGCACCTGCTCGAGCACCGCGGGGACGGCGCGGACCAGCAGGTCGACCCCCTTCTGGTCCTCGATGCGGCCGACCAGCGCGACCAGCGGCGCGTCGGGCGGCACCCCGAGCTCGTCCCGCAGGCGGGCCCGGCCGGACGCCGTGCCGTCGCCCACGGTCATCCGGGTCGAGTACGGGATGACCGTGCAGTCCGCGCGCCGGAAGAGGCGGTTGCGGACCCCGACGTCGCGGATGAACGCCGACCCCGCGACGTAGTGCGTGGTGACCAGCCCGAGCACCCGCTCGACCAGCCGGTACAGCGAGCGCTTCGGCTGCGGCACCCCGGCGTGACCGGCGTAGGCGTGCAGCATGTGCAGCCGGACGGGCGTGCCGGCCGACCACGCCGCCACCCGGCCCATCGCGCCCGCCACCGAGGTGTGCGTGTGGACGACGTCGTAGCGGTGCCGCCGGATGTCGGCGCGCAGCCGCCGGAACTGGCGCAGCAGCTCCAGCGGCCCGTCCGGCGTCGCCTGCTTGAAGTGCCCGGCACCGTGCGACGGAGCGTAGTCGAGCACCGGCAGCCCGGAACCCAGGATCGCGGCGTCCAGCGGCCCGCCGCCGGAGAGCGCGATCGTGGTCTCGAACCGGTCCGGGGGCAGCTGGGTCGCCAGCTGCAGCAGGTGCTCGGCCGATCCGCCGACGGTGATGCCGGTCAGCTGCAGCACCTTGATCCGAGCGCTCACGAGCCCCCCTCCACGAGCGCGGCGGTCGGCCACGCGGTCAGCCGGCGCCCGAGCAGGTCCTGCACCGCGCCCACGTCGTCGGCGAAGGAGGCCGCCAGCGCGGCACGGGTCGCGGGGTCGATCGCCGTCGGGTCGAGGTTCGCCGAGCGGATCCGTTCCCGCTGCCGGTGCGGAACGGCCGCGGTGACCAGCCGCCGCAGGGACGGGGAGCGGCGCAGGGCGTTCAGCGCGGAGGTGACGGCGCGGCTGCGCGGCAGGCCCGAGGCGTTGACCCGGCGGGACGGGTCGATGTCGACGGCCGGGTCCACGTCCAGGAACTCGAGCACCCGCCGCAGCTGACCGGTCGGGTCCGCGGCGAACTCCTCCTGGACGACGACGAGCAGGCGGTCCCCGAACGCGGCGGCGAACGGCGCGAGCTGCTCGGCGTAGCGGCTGAGGCGGTGGAGCTGCCACATGTGGCTCCACCCGGCCCGGGTGCGCTCCTCCTCGGCGGCCAGGCACTCCTCGAACGTGCCGGCGTCGTAGCCGCGCGAGCGCAGGTACTGCCAGCTGGAGAACGCCCGGTCGACCGGGTCGCGCAGCATGACCACGAGCCGGCACCCGGGCGCGCAGCACCGCTCGACCGCAGGGATCGCCGTGGCGGGGTGCGCCAGCGTGGTCACCGACCCCTCACCGAGGCCCCGCTCCGGGCGGCCCGCGAACAGCGCCCGCCACGCCGCCTCGTCGCGGACGGCGGTCCGGTTGACCAGGTCGTCGTCGCCCAGGCCGGTGAAGCGCGGGGCGCCACCGGGGAAGGCGAGGAAGTGCGGCTCCTTCGGGGTGGAGACGAAGACGTCGGGGTGCTCGCCCAGGAACGAGGTGAGCGCGGTCGTCCCGCTCCGGGCTGCCCCGATGACCAGGAAGTTCGCGGCTGCCCCCATCGCCGGGATGCTAGCGGCGCGCGACCCCGGACGGTCCGTTGCACCACCCCACGATTTGGGGGGTGGGCGCCCCCCACGCGTGGACCTGTCCCCCGCACCGCCGGCCACGGAGTCTGTGCCGCACGACGACGGAGACGGGGGCGCGATGACCGAGGTGTCCTACCAGCGGGGCGGGGTCGCCCTGCCGGGTGTGCCGCGGCCGCGGTCGCACGGCGGCACCCGGCCCGCCCCCTCCCTGCGGAGCACTGCGGTCGACCTCGCACCGCCCGAGCGGGTCCACGACCGCACGGCGCTGGTCCGGGCCGGCCTGCTCGCCGTGGACGCCGCCGCCCTCGCCCTGCCGATGACGTGGCTGGGCGGTCCCGGCGCCGCCGGTGTGGTCTTCGCGGTCGTGGCGCTCCTGGTGCTGGCCGCGACCGGCGCCCACCACCCGCGGATCACCCTCTCCGTCCTCGACGAGGCCCCCCGCCTGCTCCCCCGCCTGGGCGTGGCGCTGCTGCTGGTCGCGCCCGTGCTCCCCTCCTCCGCCGCGGCGGTCGCGCTGCACGCGGCGTGGGCCGTGCCGTGCGTGGTCGTCGGCCGCGGCCTCGGCTACGCGGCCGTCCGCGCCGCGCGCCGCCGGGCGGTCGTCGCGGACCCGACCCTGGTCGTCGGCGGGGGCCGGCTGGGCATGGAGCTGCTGGCCACGATGCGCGAGCACCCGGAACTCGGGCTGCGCGGGGTCGGCTACCTCGCCGACGGCAGGCCGCTCGACGAGCGCGAGCCGCTCGGGCGGCTGGAGGACCTGGAGCTGGTGCTGGACACCTACGGGGTGCGCAAGGTCGTCGTCGCCTACGGGCCCACCCGCGAGGCCGCGCTGGTCGACCTGGTGCGCAGCGCGGCCCTCCGCGACATCGAGGTCTACGTCGTGCCGCGGTTCTTCGACGTCGGCATGGCCGCCGGCGGCCCGGACGTCGAGGACCTGTGGGGCATCCCCCTGCACCGCGTGCGCCGGGCCGCGCTGCGCCGGGGGGCCCGCCAGGTCAAGCGGCTGGTCGACGTCGCCGTCGCCGGCACGGCGCTGGCCCTGCTGGCCCCGGTGATGGGCCTGCTCGCCCTGGCCGTGCGGGTGAGCAGCCCGGGCCCGGTGCTCTTCCGGCAGCCGCGGACGGGGCAGGACGGCGCACGGATCGAGATGCTGAAGTTCCGCACCCTGCGGATGGCCGCGGACGAGGCCCCGGTCGCCGCCGGGTCGACGCGGAGCACGATGCACGCGAGGCAGGTCGACGTCGAGCAGCGGCAGACCCGCATCGGGACCGTGCTGCGGCGGACAAGCCTCGACGAGCTGCCGCAGCTCTGGAACATCCTCCGCGGCGACATGTCCCTCGTCGGCCCCCGGCCCGAGGAGTGCACGTACGCCGCCCGCTTCGCCGACTCGGTGCACGGCTACCGCGACCGCCACCGGCTGACCGTCGGCCTCACCGGCTGGGCGCAGGTCCACGGCCTGCGCGGGGACACCTCCATCGAGGAGCGCGCCCGGTTCGACAACGCCTACATCGAGCAGTGGTCGCTCTGGCGTGACGTCGTCATCCTGATCCGCACCGTGGCCGCCGTGCAGAGGCAGGCCTTCCGCACGGCGGTCCGCACCGTCGCCAACTGCTAGCCGCACCCGCGCACCGGCGGCGGCCGGCGCCCCTCCCGAGACGAGAAGACCATGCGCGATCACCACTCCGACGCCCGGACCCCCGGTACCCCGGAGACCCCTGCCCGGCCGGCTGGCCCCCCGCTGAGCCGCCGCGGGCTCCTGCTGCTCGGCGGCGCCGGGCTGGCGTCCCCGCTGCTCGCGGGCCTCACCACGGCCGGCCCCTCCCCCGCCGGCACGACCCCGCTGGTCCCGCGGAAGGACGAGGACGACGTCCTGGACGCGCGCGACTACGGCGCCGAGGGCGACGGCCGGGAGGACGACACCCGCGCCCTGCAGCGGTTGCTCGACGCCTCGGCGCGGCGTGGCAGGGTCGCCTACGTCCCCGCGGGGACCTACCGGTGCACGAGCGGGCTGCTGCTGCGCTCCGGCGTCCAGCTCCACCTCGACCGGCGCGCCCGGCTGCTGAAGGACTGGGCCGCGCCGCCCGGGATGATCGACGCCTTCCTGCGCAACGCCGACTTCGCGGTGAAGTCGAACGAGGTGCGGATCACCGGGCCGGGCACCATCGGCGCCCGCGACCACACCAGGACCGGCGTGGTGCTCGCCCTCTACGGGGACGACGTGACCGTCGCGGACGTCACCATCGACACCTACGCCGGCGGGCAGGCGGTCATGTTCGCCGGCGACCGCGGCCGCATCGACGGCGTCACCGTCCGCGGCAGCGCGCCGGAGTTCGGCACCGGCGGCATCCGGGTCATCGGCGGCGCCGACTTCCTCGGCACCGGCTGCCACGTCGAGTCCGGCGACGACTGCTTCCAGTTCGTGCCGATCGGGAACCCGGAGGCCGAACCCACGCTGTACAACCAGAGCATCACCGGCGGCCGCTTCGTCGGGTGCACCGGCGCGAGCTCGGCGAGCCGGTTCATGGTCGCGCTGCTCGAGTTCACCGGCGGCGAGCCGGGGACGACCGACATGGACGCCTCGGTGGTGGACTGCTCGTTCCAGGACTGCCACGGCTCGGCCGTCAACCGGGGCATCGTCGTCAAGAACACCCACAGCCGGGGCGCGATCGAGCGGCTCGCCTTCACCGACTGCACGGTCGACATGTCCGGCGCCGCGGACGCCTCCACCCAGGAGATCCGGGTGCAGACCGACCCGGCGTCGCGGGGCGCCATCCGCGACGTGACCTTCACGCGCACCGACGTCCTCAACGCCGTGAACAGCCCGGTGCGGGTGGGTGGTCCGAACATCAGCCGGCTGACCTTCGACGGCTGCACCTTCACCGCCCCGTCCGGAGCCGCTCCGACGACGGTCGTGGTGGACGGCACGGACCGGCCCCGCTTCCACGACTGCTCGTTCGTCGGCGCCCCCGGCAAGCGCCTGCTGGTGGTCGGGCCGGCGAACCCGGTGACCGCCCTGTCCGTCGAGGACTGCCGGTTCACCGAGCTCCACAGCCTCTGGGCCGTCGACCTGCTCGGCGTCTCCGGGGCACGGGTCGCCGGGTCGACCTTCGCGGACGCCGGGGCCGGATCGACCGCGCGCGCGATCCGTGTGTCGCCGGCGTCGACCGGCGTCGTCATCGAGGGCAACGACTTCACCGGGATCAGCCACGCCGAGCCCGTGACCGACCGCGCGACCGGCACCGTCGTGCGGGGCAACACCGGCGCCTGACGGCCACCTCTGCCCCCACCCCCGGGGACCCACACCGCGGGCAGCACGCCGCAGCACCTGCCTCGACCTCGCCGAGGCGGGTGCTCCGGCGTGCTGCGCGTGCGCACAGGGCGACCGGCGCCCCGGCAACCCCACCGCCGAAACTACTTCGTGCGATTCTCCTGTGCCGGGAAGTGTCACTCCGGGTCTGCGAACAGCGACGACGAGTCATGCTTTTGCGGACGGCGGACGAGTTCTGGAACGAGTTCGCCTGGCCGGCATCGCCTTCCGCGATCGTCGCTGGTCAGGGGCTCGCTTGCCGTTCTCAAGCCACGCACGGGAACGTCGTCATCGCATTGCGTAAAAGGCTCCGGGCGTTTCCGGAATGGACCCCCCAAATGGTGGGAGGGGTCGCCCCCCTCGCTTCGGCTGTGACGGGTGAACCCGCGCGAGAAGCATTTCCGCCGAGAACAGCGGATCTGCCGAGGAGCGGTACCGATGGAAACGCCCGACCTGAACCGACGCGACGTCCTGAAGCTCTCGGCGGCCGGCGCCGCCGCGCTGACGCTGCCCCTGCAGGGTGTCGTGTCGGCAAAATCCGCATCGGATCTCGACGAAAGCAAGATGCCCCGGCCGTACACCCAGGCCTTCAAGGCGCCGCAGGTGCTGGAGCCGGTCGTCCGCGACGACGTCCGCAGCAACGTCTTCGGGTACGTGCCCGACGACTACGTGCCGGTGCCGGGCAACAGCCACTACCCCGGTGAGCCGATCCTCGGGACGGAGTACCTGGGGACCGACTACTACCGCATCACCCAGACCAACGTGCAGGTCCAGCTGATCCCCGGCATGTGGACCAAGATGTGGGGCTACAACCGCTCGGTCCCCGGCCCGACGATCCGGACCTACCTGCAGCCCGACCCCGACAACCCGGGCCGCAAGATCCCCCGGCGCACGGTCATGCAGGTGCTCAACGAGCTGCCCCGGCGCCACCCCACCCTGAACTACGTCCCGTGGACCTCGACGCACCTGCACGGCTCGCCCTCCAAGCCGCAGTACGACGGCTACGCCGGCGACCTCACCAACCCGGGCGAGTGGAAGAACTACCAGTACCCGAACTCGTGCGCGCCGCGGACGCTCTGGTACCACGACCACGGGGTGCATCACACCGCGGAGAACGTGTACATGGGCCTGGCCGCCCAGTACCACATCGTGGACGAGGAGCTGGAGAAGAGCCTCGGCATACCCCGCTGGGACCGGCAGAAGGCCGTGGAAGGCAAGCCGCAGTACGAGTTCCCGCTGATCCTCAGCGACGTCATGTTCACCGAGGACGGCCAGCTGCTGTTCGACGACGACAGCGACTCCGGGGTCTACGGCGACGTGATCCTGGTCAACGGCGTGCCGTGGCCCAACATGAAGGTCGAGCCGCGCAAGTACCGGTTCCGGATGCTCAACGGCTCACTGGCACGCGGCTACAAGCTCCGGATGAGCAACGGCATGCCGTTCAAGATCATCGCCACCGACGGCGGCTTCATGCAGTTCGCCCAGACCGTCACCGAGTTCACCATCGGCATGGCGGAGCGGCTGGAGTTCATCCTCGACTTCAAGGACCTCAAGGGCGCCAAGGTCCAGCTGCTCAACGACGGCGTCGAGAACGCCCGCGACTTCGACCACACCGGCAAGATCATGCAGTTCGAGGTGGGCCGCGGCGTGACGAGCTTCGACGGCAACCTCTCCCCGAACGTCCTCGGGGCGCCCCACCCCGTGATGACCCTCAAGGCCGCCGACCGCAGCGCCGTACGGAAGATGCGCCTGCACCGGGGCAACAGCGAATGGCAGATCAACGACACGATCTGGGACGACGTCGTCCGGTCCAACTACGAGCTGCTCTTCGCCGCCGTGGAGCGGGACGCCATCGAGATCTGGGACGTGGAGAACAGCTCCGGCGGCTGGTTCCACCCGCTGCACATCCACCTGATCGACTTCAAGGTGCTCAGCCGGAACGGCCGGCCGCCGCGGCCGGAGGAGCGCGGGCCCAAGGACGTCGTCTACGTGGGCGAGAACGAGACGGTCAGGCTGCTCATGCGCTTCGAGCACGAGGACGGCCGCTACATGATCCACTGCCACAACCTCTCGCACGAGGACCACGACATGATGGTCCAGTACCAGGTGGGTCACCACGACATCGACTGCGACTCCATCCGCAGCGATCCGCCCAAGCCGCTGCCGGCGCCGCCGCTGGTGCCGCAGGAGGCGCCGGTGGAGGAGCCCGTCGCCCCGGAGACCACGGAGACCGTCGAGACCACCGACGCCGTCGAGACGACGACCGAGCCGACGACGACCGCAGAGCCCACGGCCACCACCGAGCCGACCACCACCACCGAGCCGACCACGACGTCGGAGCCGACCACCACCACCGAGCCGACCACGACGTCGGAGCCGACCTCGACGGGCGGCACCCCGTGAGCACGGCGGCGGCCGCCGCGGCGCAGCCCGCGGTGGTCTCGCCCCCGGGACGCGGCCACGGCCGGCGGGTCGCCCGGTGGCTGCGGGCCGCTGCGCTCGGGGCCGCGGTGGCCGGCGGCCTGCACCTGGTCGCCGCGGTGGACCACCTGGAGGCCGGTGAGCTCGCGGTCGGGTTCTTCCTGGCCACCGGGTTCGCCCAGCTCGGGCTCGCCGCGTGGCTGCTGATGAGCAGCTGGACCGACATCCGGCCCGGCCCGCGCTTGGTCACGTCCGCCCTCGCGGCCACGGTGGGCTTGATCGGGCTGTACCTCGTCGCCCACACCACCAGCCTGCTCGACGCCTTCGCGGTCCACGATGCCGCTGCGCACGGCGGGCACGGCGGTGCGGCGCACCTCCCCGGCTTCGACCCGGTGACCGGGGTCGACCTCTCCGAGGGGGTGGCCGTCTCGTCCCCGGGGCCGGTCGCCATGGCGGGCGAGGTCGGCGGGGCCCGGCACGCGCCGGGCTTCGTCGGCCAGGCCGCCGTCGCCGCCGAACTGCTGCTGGTCGCGGCGCTCGCCGCCCTCCAGCCGGCCGCCTGGCGGCGCCGCACCGTCGACGCGGTGCTCGCCCTGGGCGTCCTCGCCTGGGTGCTCTGGTTCACCGGCGTCCTCGCCTGATCCCCTCGCGCGACCGGCAGCGGGGCCCGCACCGCGAGGGCCGGGCCCTGCTGCCTCGCCGGTGGATCAGACCCAGTAGGTGTCGTGGCGGAGCATGAACTCCGCGCGCTCCTCCGGCGACATCCGCGCGCCCCGGGCGAGGGTCTCGAAGTACTCCTCGCGCGGGCCGCCCGGCGCGAACATGAGCAGCATCGTGGCGTGGTCCCCACCGCGGAAGCCGTGGACGCCGCCCTCCGGGACGTAGAGGAAGTCACCCGGTCCGGCGTCCTTCCACGACCGCCCGTCGAAGAGGCTGACGTGCCCGGAGAGCACGTAGAACTGCTCGGAGATGGAGCGGTGGAAGTGCGCGGCCGGGCCCGACTCCTCCTGGCCGAAGGTCCACCGGTACAGGCCGAACCGCCCGCCGGTCTGCGCTCCCGTGGCGAGGAACTCGCAGGTCACGCCGTTCGCCGAGGTCGTGTCGGGCTCGCCGGCCGCGGGGCGCAGCCAGGCGCTCACCTCACCCGTGGTGCCGCGGTAGAGGTCCGGTGGGTAGTGCCGGTGCAACGACACGGTCGCTCCTGTCCTCCGGTCCGGACCGGCCTCCACCGGTCACGTCGTGCGGCGCCTCAGGCGCGGGCGCGGCTGCGCGGGCGCCGGCGGCGGGCGAAGAACCGCTCGACCCGGCGCCAGCGGTTCGGCGTCGTCTCCGGGTCCATGACCTCCGACTCCCCGATCGCCCGGTCGGCCGGGCCGAGCTCGGGCGGTTCGAAGGGGACCAGCGAGCGCCCGGTCGGCCGGCGCAGCTGCTCGATGCCCCGAACCAGCGAGCCGGTGCCCTCGACCGCGGCGGCGACCTCCTCCGGCGTGCAGCCGAGGTGCTCGGCGAGCAGCCGGTCCCGGAAGCCGCCGATGGTGGCCGCGACCTCCTCGGCACCCGGCTGCCCCTCCACCGCCTCGATCGCCAGGTCGCACTCGGTGTCCAGCCCCATCGAGCGGTTGTTCACGTTGCTCGACCCGATGCGCAGCAGGCGGTCGTCGACCACGGTCACCTTGGCGTGCACGTAGATGTGCGCGCGCTGCTCGGTCACCGGGGTGTACAGCCGGAACCGGTCGTGGACGTCGGCCTCGCGCAGCATCTCCAGCACGGTGGCGCGCGCGGTCCCCATCGCCTTCTCCGAGAGCCACCCGTCGGCGGTCCAGGGGTTGACGACGACGACGTCGGGACCGTCGGGCTCGCGCAGCCGCTCGGCGACGGCCTCGGCGATGCGCCTGCTGGCGAAGTACTGGCTCTCCACGTACAGCGACCGCCGCGCGGCGGCGATCACGGCCAGCCACAGCAGCTCGACCTCGTGCACCAGGGGCGTGCCGCCGTGCTCGGGCCGGGTGCGGGCGATCGCCACGTCGACGTCGGAGAGCAGCGGCTCGACCCCCTCGGGCCAGCAGTCCGCCACCTCCTCGAGCTCCTCGAGCCGCTCCCCCGTCCCGCTCTCCCACCTCTCGCGGGCCAGCTCGGCGACGGCTCGGGCGGCCGGCCCGGTCATGATGCTGGTCGCGTCGTGCCACGGCCCCGTGGGCCGGCCGGTACCGCGGCCGTTGACGGGGCGGCACCGGTCGGGGTTCTCGTCGGCGTGGTCGGAGGTGTCCCAGCGGTCGGCGGTCACGTCGATGCCGCCGGCGAAGGCGAGAGAGTCGTCGATCACCACGATCTTCTGGTGGTGCGCGCCGCCCACGGGATGGTGGGTGTCGACGGCGAAGGTCAGCCGGTCGGGGGCGCGCCGGTCGAGCAGCACGATCGGCGCCAGCCCCCGGCCGAGGGCCCGCAGCATGCCGAGGTCCCACTGCAGCACCCCGACCTCCAGGGCGGGGTTGCGCTCCACGGCGCGCTCGAGCACCGCACCCAGCTGGTCCTCCTCGGGCCGCCCGCCGCCGAGCGGGTCCAGCCGGATGCGCGGGTCGAAGTCCCAGCCGATGAACAGCACCCGGCGCTCGGCGCACTGCACCGCCCGCTTCAGCGTGGCGAAGTACCCGGCAGCGTCCACGAAGATGGCGAACCGGGCGGCGCGCTCGATGCGCCAGCAGGTCTCACCGGGGATGAGCAGCGGCGCCCCCGGGGCCGGGCGCCCGCCCTCCCCGTCCGGCGCGGGAAGCGCGATGCCGGGATCGGTGCTCGCCTCGCCGCCGCCTCTCACACGGGCAGTGTGCCCGTCCGGCCCCGAGGGGACCAGCGCCGACCCTCTCCACGGGGGGTGTGTCCGGCCCCCGGCCCCTGGTCAGCGGCGGGCCAGGACGGCCATCGCGGCCGCGCAGGCCCACCCGGTCACGACGACCGGCGTCTCCAGTCGGTCGGGGCGACGCACCCGGAGCGCGCCATGCCGCGGCAGCACAGGGGCTCCGGGCCCGTGGCGGCACCGCCGCCGCGACCGTGCCGCGACCGGTAGCGTCCCGCTGCCGGGAGCGGTCGCCCCCCGGCGATGGCTACCCCTGGAGGTCCCGCCGTGCCCGCAGACCGGGAGGAGCTGCTCCGTTCCCTCTACGCCGCCTTCCACACCCGGGACGTCGCGGCCGTCCTCGCGGCGATGTCACCCGCGGTCGACTGGCCCGACGGATGGCGGGGCGGCCGGCTGGCCGGGCGGGACGCCGTCGGCCGCTACTGGGAGGCGCTGTGGGCCGAGGTGAGCCCACACGTGCGCCCCACCGCTTTCACCGAGCGCGACGACGGCACGGTCGAGGTGGCCGTCCACCAGGTCTTCCGGGACCGGGCGGGCACCATCCTCGAGATCAGCGACGTCCGCCACGTGTACACGTTCGACGACGACGGGCTGGTCGCCCGCATGGACACCGGGTCCACCTAGCGGTCTCGGGCGGGGCAGGCTGCCCGTCAGCGCACGCCGGTGCACTCGGCGACGGGCACGCGGCCCGCGCGCCGGGAACCAGCCGCTCGACCAGGTCCAGGGCGCACAGGTGACCGTCGTCCTCTCCCCCCAGGTGCCCGCACCCCGCTCCCGCGCGGCGGCGTCGGCCATCGCGCGGGAGCGGCACCGCAGCCGCGCACCGTCAGCAGCGGCGGGCGGGCTCCGGCCGACGAGGACGGCGGGCCGGGTCCGCGGCTCAGCGCAGCAGCGCCGCGAGCGCGGCGTCGGAGGCGGCCAGCGCCGCCCGGTCGTAGGTCGCGCCGCTGGCGAGCAGCTCGTCGGCGCCGGTGCGCTCGGCGAGCCGCTCGAGGCGGCGGCGCACCGTCGCGGGCCGGCCGGCGGTGGCGGCCGCCAGGCCCTGCTCGACCCGGCGCGCGTCCAGGTCGTCCCAGCGCGTGCCGCGGATCCGATCGATCGGCTCCAGGACGTCGAACACGCCGGTGCGGCGGGAGCGGGCCATCGCCCACACCTCGGGCAGCGCCAGCTCGCGGGCGTCGGCGTCGGTGTCGGCCACCAGGACGTCGAGCGAGACCGTGACGTGCGGGCGGCTGCCCCGGTGCGGGCGGAAGTCGCGCCGGTAGCCCGCGAGCACGTCCGCGAGCTCGGGCCGGTCCAGCACCGGCCCGCCGAGCACCAGCGGGAGGCCCAGCGCGGCGGCGACCGCGGCGCCCCGGCCGGTGGCGAGCACCGACAGCGGGACCGGTTCCCCGGTGATGGGCCGGGGAACCGGTCCGCTCGAGGTACCCGCGCAGCTCGACGAGGTCCTCGGCGAAGGTGTCCGGCTCCTCGCCGGTGCGGCGCAGCGCCCGGCGCACCGGCGGGGTGAACCCCAGCGAGCGGCCCACCCCGAGGTCGATCCGCCCCGGGTGCAGCGCGGAGAGCACCAGGAACTGCTCGGCCACCACGAGCGGCTGGTGGTTGGGGAGCATCACCCCGCCCGACCCGAGCCGGATCGTCGAGGTCGCCGCGCCGACGGCCGCGAGCAGCACCGCGGGCGCGCCCGAGGCGATGCCGGGCACGCCGTGGTGCTCGGCCACCCAGAAGCGGTGGTAGCCCGTCCGCTCGGCCCCGACCGCCCGCTCGACCGTGTGCCGCAGCGCCGCCGCCTCGGGGTGGCCGGCACGGGTGCGGGAGCGGTCGAGCAGCGAGAGCCTCACACCGCGGTGCAACCGGGGACCACCCGCGCGGCTTCCGTTACGCCCGCGGCGTGCCCCGCTCGGCCGCCGACGTGGTGGCGACCCAGCCGTCGATGGTCTCCCACCACCGGTAGAGCCAGTCGACCTGCTCGGCCGGGTCCCGGGGGACCTCGGCGGCCAGGACGAACCACCAGCGCAGGTGCAGCGTCTTGTCCAGCGGGAGGCCGCGCCAGACGTCGCGCGGGGTGCTCAGGTGCTCCAGCCCGGTGTGCGCCACGAAGACGACGTCGGCGTGCGGCGCCGCGGCCAGGGCGGCGGCCACCCCCGCGGGCCGGGGCGGCAGCACGTGCCGCATCTCCTCGGCCCGGCGCACCGCCTTCAGCAGCCCCCGCTCGCGCAGCCGGTCGATCGCGCGGGTGCGCCGCCGGGTCGTGAAGTTCGCGCCCTCGGGGAAGATCAGCAGCGCGTCCTCCTCCCCCAGGTCGCGGGCGAGGTCGGCGATCGCCTGCTCCGAGCTGTACCCGCCGGCCTGGTCGGCCGGGACGAAGTGGTTGGGCAGCCGGTTGAGGTAGACGTCGATCACCGGGTCCAGCTGCAGCACGTCCTTGAGCACGATCCGCGGCCGGCGCAGGTGGTCGCGGTCCATCAGGGTGTGCACGAGCAGGAACGAGTCGCCCGGGCCGGCGTGCCGGGACAGCACCACCATGGCGTTGGTCGAGCCCGGGAGCCCGTCGTCCAGCGGTGACCACGACTCGCCGTCGGTCACCAGCCGCAGCGCGAACAGCCGGCGGCCGATCCGCATCAGCGCGTCCAGCAGCAGGCGCAGCACCGTGTAGTGGGCCGCGACGGACCACCGCCCGCCCAGCCCC
>NZ_SSXA01000088.1 GCF_021698975.1 Blastococcus sp. KM273128
CCTGACGGGCCACACCGCCGTCGACCAGCTCGGCCCGGAGATCCTGCGCCGCGTCGGCTGATCGTTCCGGACGGATCCGGCCCGCGGGTTGACGACGCCGCCGGACGCGGTGCAGTAGGAGGAAAGGGGGCGGGGGCGGAGCCCAGCGGGCGCCGTTGCTCACCAGCACCGTCACCGTCGCGCCGCGGTCGAGCACCGTGCCCGGGCCCGGGTCGACGCCGAGGACCGTGCCCGGCGGGCGGCCGCTGTCGACCCGCACCACCGAGGCACCGAGGTCGCGGGCACCCAGCAGCCCGCGGCAGCCGGAGATCGAGCGGCCGGCGCACCCGGCCGGCACCGCCGCTCGCGTGCCCTGCACGAACTGCGGGTCGGCCGGCGGGAAGGGCACCGGCTCGCGCGCACCCAGGACCGGCGCCATCGCGTCGTGCCAGATCCGCGCGGGGATGCCCCCGCCGAAGCTGCCGACGTCCTCGTTGCGCACCGGGTTGTAGACCATGACGCCGGCCGCCAGCTGCGGCGTGTACCCGACGAAGGTGGCCGAGAAGGTGTCCTGCGTCGTGCCGGTCTTGCCGGCGATCTGGTGGCCCGGCACGTAGGCGCGGCGGCCGGTCTGGCCGGGGAAGCCCGGCTCGACGTCCTTGCGCAGGGCCTGGTTGAGCGTGTTCGCCAGCCCCGGGGCCACCACCTCGCCGTGGCACCGCGGCCCGCCGAGCGGCTGCCCGTCCTCGCCGAGCAGCGGCTCCCCGTGCCGGTCGAGCACCCGGTGGATCGGCACCGGGTCGCACCGGGTGCCGCTCGCGGCGAGCGTCGCGTAGGCGTTGGTGAGGTGCAGCGGGCTGGTCGCCTCGGCGCCGAAGGTGAAGGAACCGCGGTTCTCGGCGACGACCTGGTCGGCGACCGGGTCCAGCGAGGCCAGTCCCAGCCGCTGCGCCATGCGCACCGGCGCCTCGACGCTGCCGAGCTGGTCCTCCAGCGCGAGAAAGTAGGTGTTCGAGGACATGTAGAGCGCCTGCTCCATGTCCAGCCGCTGCCGGTACCGACCGGCGTTGCTGACGTCGTACGGGCCGTCGCCGTCGCGGTAGACCGTCGACTCGTACGGGTCGGTGGTGGTGATGACGTGCTCGAGGCCCAGGCCCTGCTCGAGCGCCGCGGCCGCGGTGAACACCTTGTAGGTCGAGCCAGAGCCCTGCCCGGCCACCTCGGCCAGGTTGACCACCGTCTGCGTCGGGTCGCCCTCGGCGTTGCCGAAGATCCGGTTCACCGCCATCCCCAGGACCCGCCCCGTGCCGGGCTCGACGGCGGTGTAGACGGCCGCGCGCGGGTCCTCGAGCGGCAGCGCCTCGCGGACGGCCGCGTCGCCGGCCAGCTGGACGGCGGGGTCCAGCGTCGTCTCGATGGTGAGCCCGCCGGTCTCGATCGTCTCCTGGTCGATGCCGAGCGTGCCGGTCAGGTACCGCATCGCGTAGTCGCAGAAGAAGGCGCCGAGCGGCGACTCCTGGCAGCCGCGCGGGGGGCCCTCGCCGGGGCTGAGCACCACCGGCTGGCTCTGCGCCTCGGCCACGGCGGCCGGGTCGGCCAGCCCGAGCTCGGCCATGCGGCCGAGGACGACGTCGCGGCGCTCGGTGGCCCGGTCGACGGCCACGAACGGGTCGTACTGGGTGGGGCTCTGCACCAGCCCGGCGAGCATGGCCGCCTGGGCGAGGGTGAGCGCGTCGGGCTTCACGCCGAAGTAGGTCTCGGCCGCCGCGGCGATGCCGTAGGCGCCGGCACCGAAGTAGACGCGGTTCAGGTACCGGGTGAGGATCTCGTCCTTGCTGTACTCCTGCTCAAGCGCCAGGGCGAGCTGGGCCTCCCGCAGCTTGCGGGCGATACTCTCGTCGGTCGCGGCCTGCCGGGCGTCGGGGTCGGTCGCCGTCTGCAGGCGGATCTGCTTGACCAGCTGCTGGGTGAGGGTGGAGCCGCCCTCGACCACCTCACCGGCGCTGAGGTTGCGCAGCAGCGCGCGGGCCAGGCCCTGGCCGTCGACGCCGCTGTGGGTGAAGAAGCGGCTGTCCTCGATGGCGACGAGGGCGTCCTTCATCACCGGGGCGATCGCCTCGCTGGGGACCGGCGTGCGGTTGCGCCGGTAGAACTCGGCGATGAGGGAGCCGTCCGCGGCGAGCAGGCGGGTGTTGCCCGCCGGCGTGCGGTCGAGCAGCTCGTCCCCGATCGGGCGCAGCACGTCCGTGCCGGCGCGGCTGGCCAGCGTCGCGCCGCCGACGACCGGCAGCGCGAAGCCGGCGAGCAGCGCCCCGCCCAGCACGACGGCCAGGGTCAGCTTCAGCAGCGCGTGTCCCCGGCGGCGGCGCGGGACGGGCGCCTCCTCCACCCCGGGCAGCGGCAGGCCGTCGCGGACGGAACGGGGCGACACGGAACTCCTCGACGCAGGGGGCAACGGCGGCTCCCGCGGGCGGGACCCCGTTCCTCGTTACCCCTCGGATCTCGCGAAGCCATCCGGAGGACCGGTTCGTCACGGGATCGCAAAGTTCCCGGGCGCGGCTCCGGGGGCGGGCGGCACCTGCTGTCACGCGGGTCGAGCCGCTCCGCCGACCGTCGAGCCGCACCCTGGTGCGGCTTTCCGGTCGGTGGAGCGGCTCGACGTCACCTCGCCGTGGGACTCAGTCGGCGGAGAGCACCAGGGGCTCGTCCACCACCTCCCGGCGGGGCACCGGCACGGCGGCGGCCGGCGGCGCGGCGACCGGCTCGTGGCGGACCGACGGCAGCCAGGCCAGCCAGCGCGGGAGGTACCAGTTGCGCTCGCCCAGCAGCTGCATCACGGCCGGCAGCAGCAGCGCCCGGACGACGGTGGCGTCCAGCAGCACCGCGACCGCCAGGCCCAGCCCGATCTGCTTCATGCTCGTCATCGACAGCGTCACGAAGGTCAGGAAGACGAACACCATGATCACCGCGGCGCTGGTGACCACCCCGGCCGAGGACGTGATGCCCTGCGCGACGGCGTCCCGCGTGGCCAGGCCACGATCCCGGGCCTCGCGGATCCGGCTGAGGATGAAGACGTGGTAGTCCATCGACAGGCCGAAGAGGATCACGAACAGGAACAGCGGGATCCAGTTCACGATCGCGCTGGTGCCGTCGAGCCCGATGAGCCCGGCGCCGACGCCCTCCTCGAACACCAGCACCATCACGCCGTAGGCGGCGGCCACGCTCAGCAGGTTCAGCACGATCGCGGTCACGGCGACGGTGACCGAGCGGAACGACACCAGCAGCAGGAGGAAGGCCAGCACCAGGACGAAGCCGAAGACCCACGGGGTGCGCTCGGCCATCAGCTCGTCGAAGGCCACCGAGTAGGCGGTGCCGCCGGTGACGACGGCGGTGACGCCGTCCACGGCGCCCACGGTCGCGGGCACCAGTTCGCCGGCCAGCGTCGCGAGGGCGTCGCGCGACGCCTGCTCCTCGCCGTCGCCGACCAGCGGCACGCTGACGACGGCGACGGTGCCGGAATCACCGGCCTCGACCGCGATCGGCTCGTTCATCTGCCCGCTGGCCAGGGCGCGCTCGCGCAGCGCGGCGATGGCGGCCTGCACCTGCGGGGCGGTGACGTCGGGCGCCTCGACGACGACCTCGGCCGGTGAGGGGCCGCCGGGGAACGCCTCGGTGATCCGGTTGTAGGTCTGGATGACGGCGAGGTCCTGCGGCAGGTCCTGGACGCCCTCGGCGCGCAGGTCCATCGACACCGCCGGGACGGCGAGCCCGACGAGGGCGCCACCGGCGACGACGGCGGCCACCATCGGCCGGCGCAGCACCGCCCCGAGGACGACCGGCCAGAAGCGGCCCGGCCGGTCGGCGGCGCGGCGGCGCAGGAACGGCAGCCGCCCCTTCTCCACCCGGTCGCCGAGCCAGGCCATCATCGCCGGCAGCACGGTCAGCGAGCCGAGCACCGAGCAGGCGACGACCAGGATGGTGGCCGAGGCGACGCCGGTGAACACCGAGAACCCGGTGAGGAACATGCCGGCCATGGCCACCATGACGGTGATGCCGGAGATGAGCACCGAGTGCCCGGAGGTCGCGGCGGCGATGTCGAGGGCGTCGACCGGGCCGGCGCCCTTGGCCCGCTCCTCGCGCTCCCGCTTGAGGTAGAAGAGCGAGTAGTCCACGCCGACGGCCAGGCCGATGAGCAGCATGACGATGGACGCCGTCTGGTCGACGTGCCAGATCTGGCTGGTGAGGCTGAGCAGCCCGAGGGCCCCGACGAACGCCGAGAGCGCGAACACCAGCGGCAGCAGGGCGGCCACCAGCGCGCCGAAGGTGAGCAGCAGCACCGCGAGGATGATCGGGATCGACAGCAGTTCGGCGCGCTGGAAGTCGGCGTCCAGGGTGTCGGACAGGGCGAGGTCGGCGCTGGTGCCGCCGAACTGCTCGACGCGGACGTCGTGCTCCGCGGCGACCGCGGCGACGACGTCCTGCACGGGCGCGATCTGCTCGGCGGCGTCGTCCGGGTCCCCGGCGAGGTCGAAGGTGACCAGCGCCGAGCGGCCGTCGGCGGAGACCAGCGGGGCGCCGTCGAGCGGGCTGACCAGGTTCGTGACCTCGGGGGTCGCGCGCAGTTCGTCGACGAGGTCGGTGAGCGCGGCGGTGGCGGCGGCCTCCGGGACGCCGTCCTCGCGCTGCACCAGGACCATCTCCGAGGCCGCCTCCTCCCAGCCGTTCTCGTCGAGGATCTGCTGCGCCCGGGCGGGCTCGCCGATCGTCTGCTCGGCCGAGGTCAGCTGGGCCTGGGGCACGAACGCGCCGACGGCGACGGCGGCCAGCACGAAGGCCAGCCAGCCCAGCACCGCCGTCTTCCGGTGGCGCGCGCTCCACCGGCCGACCCGCCCCGCGATGTTGCGGGATCCATCCATCGTCGTCTCCTGTCCGTGTGCGGGTGTCCGCAGGCCAATGTGCTGGTGGGACGGGCGTGCGCCCATCCCGCCAGCTGGCCGGTCGGGGGTCGGGCCGGCCCGACCGTCGCGGGCGCGTCCCGTCGGCGGAGAGACTTCCGGAGGGGGGTGTGGCGGGACATCAGGGAAACCCCTGAGCCCGCCCCTGATCTTGATCGGGGGCGGGCTGCTGCGGTGCCCGACCATGCGAACTCGTGGCCATCAGCGGGTGATGGCCACCAGTCCGCATGGCTCGCGGGCTCGGGAGCGGGGGCGGTCAGCCGGCCGGGCGGTGCAGCCGGTTCAGCGAGGCGACCGACTCGAGGGTGGGGCCGTAGCCGATCGGCGCGTGCTGCAGGTAGTGGCTCCGGGCGGTGCCGGCCGCCGAGTAGATCCCCTGCTTGATGTAGACGGACTGGCCGGTGTAGAGGGTGGCGGCGTTCTCCGACAGCACCTTCTCCCCCTGGTGCCAGACCTCCACGAGGCCCACCGCCGGGTCCGGGGACCACACGAAGCGCACCGTGAGGTCGTTCCAGGCGCCCTTGTCGATCGGGCCCAGGTCGAAGGTCTCGACGTACTGCGCGTCACCCGCGACCCGCCCACCGGTACCCCCGCGGACGTCGACCATCAGGTGCTCGCGGACGTCGGACCAGAAGTGGACGTTCGGGTTGCCCGAGTTCACCGTCTGGTGCCACTGGGTGAAGATCAGGAACTGGCCGCGCTCGTCCCAGTCGTGATCGGCCGGGAAGAACGTCGACCAGGCCCAGTACTGCTCGTCGCCCGGCTGCACGCCCCCCGAGTCGGCGATCGAGTCGCGGACCTCCGACCGCAGGGTGCCCGTGGTCCCGTTCCAGCCGGTGTCGCCGGGGTGGACGGTGAAGAAGGCGGTCCGCGAACTGCCGGGGTAGGCGTTCTCCGCGGTCAGGCCCTGGGCCTCGGGCCGCAGCGAGTGGACCTCGTCCCACGGGTCCGGCAGCAGGGTGGCGGCGTTCTCGTAGCCCCAGACCCGGGTCGGAGCGGGCGCGGTGAGCTCCGGCCCCGCGGGCGGTGGCGTGGCCGGGTCCGTGGGCTCGGTGACCGGCGTCGTGGGCTCGGACGGCGGCGTCGTGGGCTCGGTGACCGGCGTCGTCGGCTCGGACGGCGGCGTCGTCGGCTCGGACGGCGGCGTCGTCGGCTCGGACGGCGGCGTCGTCGGCTCGGACGGCGGCGTCGCCGGCTGCCCGCCAGGGAAGATCTGCACCACCTCGCTGCGCGCGCCCTCCCTCTTCGCGGCATCGCGGGCGACCACCACGAACGAGAAGGCCGGCGTCGACAGCGGCAGGCGCGCGGAGGTCCACGTGGTGCCGCTGGTGGAGCCGACCACGCGCCCGGCGGCGCTCCGGGTGACGTCGAGGACGACGTAGTCGCGGGCCCCGGTCACCCGGGACCACTCGAGCACCGCCCGCTGGCCGGCGACCTCGCCGGTGAGGCCGGTCGGCGCGGCGAGGGACACCTGGACCTGCGAGGCCGCAGGCCGCGGCGCCGCGAGGGCGGAGCCGGCGAGCGGCGTGCCACCGATCAGGGTGACGGCGGCCAGGGCGGCTAGGTGGCGCTTGTTCACGTCGTCGGTCCTCGGATCGGCGGAGCGCGGCGACGTACACCCGTCAAGCGTGCACGGAGCCGCGTCGGTCGCTGACCGAAAGTAGTCGAACGATCACGATCCGAGGTGGTCCGACGCGCACACCGAGGGAAGCGCCGGACACGTGGGAGGTCGAGCCGCGTCTCCCGACGTCGAACCGGGCCACGGCGCGGCCAGACGGCCGGCGCACCGGCTCGACCCCCCGGCCCCGAAAACGGATCTGCCGCGCCGCCCCCGTCGGGGCTGCGCGGCAGATCGAACTCCTCAACCAGACGCGCGCGTGCGGGGGCGCAGCCGACTCGGGCGCACTGCTCACGCCACGGGGTTCAGCTACTTCGTCTTATTGGGGTGCCGCGTGTGCACGTCGACCAGCCAGACCGTCTGCCCCTCGACGTAGAACCACAGGCGCGCCCCACCGGGCAGTTCGTACTGCCACCGTTCGTGGGTGGTTCCGTCGCGGACCACGGTCGCGAGCGGGCCCTTGAGCGGATGGTTCTGCTCGCTCTGCGCCTTGGGTGTTCGCGTCAAGAAGTCCCAGGCGTCCACGACGGCGCTGCGGGTCGTCCCGAGCAGGTCGGACCACCCCTTGTCGGCCTGCCGAGTCGCGAACTTGACCGTGAACTCAACCTTCTTGAGGGGACGGGGAACGCCCTTCGCCCTGTCAGACATCCTGTCGGGGGTCCGCGACGACGGCCGGCTCTTCGAGCCAGTCGAGGTCCTCATCCCGGGTGTAGCCAGCAGCGATCGCCTCGGCTGTCGAGTGCCAGGCCGCTAACGTGACCAGCACCGGGCCGAACTGGCCGACCGCCGCACAAGCGCGAGCCACCTCGATGATCTCGGCCGCGAACCGCTCTCGATCGTCGGGCTCGAGGAACTGAACCCATGGGAAAGGCTGCCGAAGCCGCTCCCCCAGGGAGCGACCGGACTGATTCAGCGAAGCCGCGATCAGGTTCGCAGCCACGGCGAAGGCTCGCCGCTCCCGGTCGACGTCTTCCGACCTCGCGAGGACGAAGTTCTCGCCGTCACGCCGAGTGATGTTCACCGGCCCCTGCTCCGCCGCAGCGAACACCCCGGCAGGGTTGCGCGAGAGCTCTGAGGACTGGACGGTCCGACGCACAGCAGCGGCCATGCAGCCCATTATTCAGAGCATGTTCTGAATGTCAAACCAGGGTCACCGGCCGCGCATCCCACCCGGCCCCGGAGACGAATCTGCCGCGCCGCCCCCGTCGGGGCTGCGCGGCAGATCGGTGTCTCAACCAGACGTGCACCCGAAGGGATTCGAACCCCTAACCTTCTGATCCGTAGTCAGATGCTCTATCCGTTGAGCTACGGGTGCCTGTGTTCAGTTGTCGTGCGCGGAGGCTCCGGGATTTGAACCCGGGATGGGGATTAACCCAAACCGCATTAGCAGTGCGGCGCCATAGACCGGACTAGGCGAAGCCTCCCGGGGTTCGAGTCACCTCGGAACCACCGAGGAAAGAGACTACCAGCGCGCCGCGGCCGGTTCTCCCGGGGGTGCGCCGCCCCCCTCCGCCGGCGGGCGAGTGCGGCGAACCCGTGGCCGTCGGGCGGTGATCACCACGCGTCCGTCACACCCGCCACCGGCGTCAGGCGGCGACCGGCTCCCGGCGGACGGCCGGCACGCGGGGCCCGCGCCCGGGCACGAGGGTGACGACGACGGCGGCGGCCGCCCCCGCGCAGGCCAGCAGCAGGGACCCGGGCACCCCGGCGGGGCTCTCGATCAGCGCACCCCCGAGGGCCGCGCCGATCGCCGAGGCGCCCACGGTGATCGTCGAGAGCCAGGTGAACGCCTCGGTCGTGGCGTGCACCGGCGCGAGCGACCCCACCAGCGAGTTCTGCACGGTCAGCGTGGGCGCGATCGCCGTCCCGCCGAGGAAGAGCAGCACGCCCAGCGCCCACGGGCTGGACACCCAGGCCAGCGGGGCCAGGCCGATCGTGACGCCGAAGAGCAGCCAGCGGTACTGCCTTGGCAGCGACGCGCTCAGCACCCGGGCGCCGAACCACAGGCCGCCGGCCACCGAGCCGAGCGCCCACACCGCGAGCAGCAGGCCGGAGATGCCGGGCCGGCCGGTGGAGTCGGCGAACGCCGGGATGGCCACCTCCAGCGCGCCGAAGCCGAGCATCAGGCCCGCGCCGCTGACCAGGATCCGCGGCATGCCCGGTGCGAGCACGGTCGAGAACAGGGTCGCCGACGGCGCCACCTGGGGCACCCACGAGCGGGCCGCACCGGCGACCCCGACCGCCCCGACGACGGCGAGGACGCCGGCCACCCCGACCGCCCAGGCCGGGGAGGCGAGCACCGCGAGGGCGGCGACCAGCGCGGGGCCCACGACGAAGACGAGCTCGGTGGCGGTCGCGTCGAGGGCGTAGGCGGTCGGCCGGCTGCGCGGGTCGGTGCGCGACCACAGGGCGCGGACGGTGCCCGAGACCAGCGGCGTCGTCGCGCCGGCCAGGCCGGAGGCCGCGACGACGGCGGCGTCGGGCGCGCCCCCGAGGGTGACGGCGACCAGCAGCCCGAGCAGCAGGGGGTAGAGCGCCGCCTGGGTCAGCAGGATGGCGCGCGGGCCCCGCCGGTCGGCGAGCCGGCCCAGGATCGGCGCCATGACCGCCGAGGCGATGCCGAGCGTGGCCGCCGCGAGGCCGGCGATGGCGTAGGAACCGGTCTGCTGCTGCACCATGAGCAGCAGGGCCAGCGGCACCATGGCCGACGGCAGCCGGCCGGCGAAGCCGGCGAGGAGGAGCACCGGGGCGGAGGGGAGCCGCCAGACGGCGAGGTAGGCACGCACGCTTGCACTCGTTTCGCACTGCAGGGGAACGGAACAGTAGGCGGTCAAAGACCGTTGACCGCCTACGCAGACCCGAGACTAGGGACCAAACGGTAGGGAGTCAATTGGACTACGACACCTACGGGTCAACCGCGGTCGAGCTGGCCATCGACCTGGCCAACGCCGACCTGGCGCCCGACGACGGCGTGGCGCGCTTCCTCGCGTCGCACGACGAGTGGTTCACCACCGGGACGTCGCTGGAGCTCACCGCCGCCGACGTCGAGAAGGCCGGCGTCGCCGCCCGGCTGGTGCGCGCCGTCGCGCTCGCGGAGTCGCAGGACGACGTCCTCACGCGGCTCAACGAGCTGCTCGCCCTCGCCCGCCCGCGGCCCTACGCCACCGACCACGACGGCGAGCTCCACCTGCACTACGCGCGCCCGGACGCCCCCGTGCTCGAGCAGCTGACGACCACGGTCGCGATGGGGCTCTCGCAGGTGGTGGTGCAGCACGGGTGGCAGCGGCTGGGCGTCTGCTCGGCCGAGGGCTGCGACGACGTCTACGTCGACACCTCGCGCAACGCCAGCCGCCGCTACTGCTCGAACACCTGCGCGAGCCGGTCGACCGTCGCCGCGTACCGCGCCCGCCAGAAGAGCTGACCCCCGGCGACGATCAACTCACCTGATCATCGTGTGTCCTCCCCCACCGCCCACCGCGAGGGAGGACGCGCTCCGGTGAGGGAGGACGCCCTGCGACCGGCCGGCTGAGCCGATCGGCGCCGCGGCGGCTAGCGTCCGCGCGTGCCCCACCCCCGCCACCTCGACGCGCGGCTGCACGCCTGGGTCGGCGGGCTCCCCACGACCCCGGCCGACCGCTGGCTGCGCCGGCTCTCCACCGCGGCCGACCACGGCAAGCTCTGGCTGCTGTTGGCGCTCCTCCTGGGCAGCCGCGGCGGCCGGCTGCGACGGGGCGCGCTGCGGGGCACCGTCGCGATGGGGCTGACGAGCGCCCTGGTCAACGCCGTCCTCAAGCCGCTGTTCGGCCGGGTGCGCCCCGACCTGGCGAACCTGCGCACCGAGCGCCGGCTGCACCGCGAACCGGGCAGCCTGTCCTTCCCCAGCGGCCACTCGGGCTCGGCCGCGGCGTTCGTCACCGGGCTGGCGCTGGAGTCGCCCGCGACCGGCGCCGCGCTCGCCCCGCTGGCCCTGGGCATCGGCTACTCGCGGGTGCACGTCGGCGTCCACTACCCCGGCGACGTGCTGGCCGGCCTCGCGGTGGGCGGCGCGGTGGCCATCTCGGCCCAGCGCGGGTGGCGGCTCCGCGACGCCCGGTCCGCGAGGTCCGGCCGGAGACGGTGATCGCGACCGGGTGATTGCCGGGTGGATCTTCGGGGCAGTGCACCCAGCGACTGCCCCCGGCCCTCCGAGGAAAGAGGTTCCCATGCTGGTTCGCCGGATCGCCCGGCCCCTGCTCGCCGCACCCTTCATCTACGGAGGGATCAGCACCCTGCGCAAGCCGCAGGACCGCGTGCCGGGGGCGCGCCCCGTGGTCGAGAAGATCGCCGAGACCGCCGACAAGCAGCTCCCTGTCGAGCTGCCCCGGGACGTCGAGCAGTGGGTGAAGGCCGACGCGGTGATCAAGGTCGCCGCCGGCTCGCTCTTCGCGCTGAACAAGTTCCCGCGGCTGACCGCCATCGTGCTCTCGGCCTCGATCGTGCCCACCACGCTGGCCGGGCACCGCTTCTGGGAGCACGACGACCCGACCGAGCAGTTCGGGCAGATCTCGAACTTCGTGAAGAACACCGGCCTGTTCGGCGGGCTGCTGCTGGCCGCCGTGGACACCGAGGGCAAGCCGTCGGTGGGCTACCGCACCCGCCGCGCCGCCAAGCGGGCCGCCGACGCCACGGAGAAGAACTACGAGAAGGCCACCAAGCGCGCGATGAAGGCGCAGAAGAAGGCCACCCGCAAGGCCGGCAAGAAGTCCGGCAAGGGAGCCCTGAAGGTGTTCAGCTGAGCACCCCCCTCCCGCCCGCGGCCGCGCTCCGGAGGATCGCCTTCCTCCTGGAGCGCGCCCGCGAGGCCACCTACCGGGTGAGCGCCTACCGCACCGCCGCGGCGGTCGTCGACGGCCTGGATCCCGCCGAGCTCGACCGCCGCATCCGCACCGGCACGCTGAAGGACCTCAAGGGCATCGGCCCGAAGACGGCGACGGCGATCGCCCAGGCGCACCGCGGCGAGGTGCCCGAGTACCTGGCCGGGCTCGAGGAGACCTACGCCGGGGAGCTCCCGGCCGCCGAGGAGGTCGCCGCGTTCCGCGCCGCGCTGCGGGGCGACCTGCACGCGCACTCCGACTGGTCCGACGGCGGCAGCCCGATCCGCGAGATGGCCGAGGCCGCCATGGCGCTGGGCCACGAGTACCTGGCGCTGACCGACCACTCCCCCCGGCTGACCGTCGCCAACGGCCTGAGCCCCGAGCGGCTGGAGCAGCAGCTCGACGTCGTCGCCGCGCTCAACGAGGAGCTCGCCCCGTTCCGCATCCTCACCGGCATCGAGTGCGACATCAACGCCGACGGCTCCCTGGACCAGACCGACGAGCTGCTCGGCCGCCTCGACGTCGTCGTCGCCAGCGTGCACTCCGACCTGCGGGCCCCCGAGGCGCAGATGACCGAGCGGATGCTCGCCGCCGTCGCCAACCCGCACACCGACGTCCTGGGCCACTGCACCGGCCGGCTGGTGATCGGCCGCCGGCAGCGCGACGGCACGCAGAAGCCGCGGCCGGAGAGCCGGTTCGACGCCGAGGCGGTGTTCTCGGCCTGCGTCGAGCACGGCACCGCGGTCGAGATCAACTCCCGCCCCGAGCGGCTGGACCCGCCGCGGCGGCTGCTCACCCTGGCGGTGGAGCTCGGTTGCGAGTTCGCCGTCGACACCGACGCGCACGCGCCCGGCCAGCTGGACTGGCAGTCCAACGGCTGCGAGCGCGCGGTGGAGTGCGGCGTCCCGGTCGAGCGCGTCATCAACACGCGCACGGCCGAGGAGCTGCTCGCCTGGACCGCCGGCTGACGAGGCGGGCCGACCGGCTCAGCGGGTGGCGGGCCGCTCCACCGGCTGGGCCAGCTCGAGGGAGTGCGCGTCGTCGGACCGGCGCAGCGCCCAGTCGGCCGGCAGCACCAGGCGCGGCGCGACACCGATGAGCACGGCGACCAGGAAGGCGACGCCGGCCAGCGCCTCGCCTGACTCCTCCACGAAGGTGGCGGTGACCAGCAGCGAGCCGGGCGCGAGCGAGGACAGCGCCGAGAGGCCGACCGAGGCGACGCCGTAGCCGGCCAGGCTGCCCAGCACCCGGCGCCGGTCACGGCGCTCGGTGCGGCTGAGGAAGAACAGCGCGCCGACGACGGCGAGGGCGGCGACCGCGCTGAGCGCGATCGCGGCGGGCCGGCCGACGGCGTCGTAGAGGGCAGCCATCGCGTCGGCGTGCACCGTGCCACCGGCCTTGACCGAGGCGATGCCGGCGGCGACCACCCCGACGGCCAGCCACCAGGTGCGGCGGCCGGGGTTGCGGGCGGCGCCGGCGACGGCGGCGATCGCGGCGACGGCGAAGAGCCCGGCCACGAACAGGCGGGGCAGGGCCAGCGGGGCGTCCATCGACAGCAGCTGCGCGGCGGGCCCGGTCGCGCCGGTGAGGCGCAGCACGAAGCCGGTGGCCATGAGCAGCACGGCGGCGGCGGCCAGCCCGACCCCGACCGGGGGCAGCGGGACGGCGCGGCGGCGGGTGCGCACGGCGGCGGCCGGCTGCACGGCGGAGACCGGGTCGGCCCAGGTCGGCCTCGCCTGCTCGTCCGCCCGGCGGATCACCTTCCCGAGCAGGACACCCAGGATCGCGGCGACCGCCATCCAGACGACGAGTCCACCGACGATCCAGGCCCACCACACGCGGTGGTCATCGGCAGGCCGGCGGCGGAACTTGACCCCCGCGCCGCACGGACCGTGACCGGTGGGGCGGCGGGGTCAGCCGGGACCGGCGAGGTGGCGGGCCAGCCCGTCCCGCCAGCACTCCGGCCGGAAGCCGGTGGCCCGGATGCGGGTCAGGTCCAGGACGGAGTTCAGCGGCCGCGGGGCGACGCCGGTGCGGCCGGCGAAGTACTCGGCGGTGCTCACCCGGGTGACGTCGTCGGCGGAGCGGCCCCGCGCGGTGAAGACCAGGGCGGCGACGTCGGCCCAGGACGCCGGTTCGCCGTCCCCGGTGAGGTTGTAGGTGCCGTAGGGGGCGCCCGTGACGACCAGGTGGCGGATGCCGGCGGCCAGGTCGGCTGCGGTGGTGGGCCGGCCGACCTGGTCGTCGACCACCGAGGGCGAGACGCCGCGGTCGGCCAGGGCGGCCATGGTGCGCACGAAGTTGCCGCCCTCGCCCACCACCCAGGTGGTGCGTACCAGCCAGTGCCGCTCGACGGCGGTGGCGCGGGCGTCGCCGTCGGCCTTGCTGCGGCCGTAGACGCTCAGCGGCGAGGGCGGGAGGTCCTCGGGGATCGGGCCGGGGTGGGTGCCGTCGAAGACGTACTCGCTGGACAGGTGCACCAGCGCGGCACCGGCGCGGTCGGCGGCCCGGGCGAGGTGGGCGACGGCGTCGACGTTGGCCGCCCGCACCGCCGCCAGGTTGGCCGGGTCCTCCGCGGCGTCGACCGCCGTCCACGCGGCGGCGTTCAGCACGACGTCGACGCCGGTCCAGTCGACGGCCTCGACCGCGGCGGCGTCGGTGACGTCGAGCGCGGCCCGGTCCAGGGCGAGCGCCCCGGGGAACTCGCGGCGCAACGCGCGGCCCAGCTGCCCGCCCGCGCCGACGATGACGGCGTTCACTGCCCCTGGGCCGCGTACGCCGCCTCGACGCCGTCCTTGAGCGGGCGCCACCAGGCCTCGTTGGCCCGGTACCAGTCGATGGTCGCCGCCAGCCCGTCGCGGAACGCGGTGTAGCGCGGCGTCCAGCCCAGCTCGGTGCGCAGCTTGGTGGCGTCGATGGCGTAGCGCAGGTCGTGACCGGCCCGGTCGGTGACGGAGTCGAACGCGTCCGCGGGCTGCCCGGTCAGCTCGAGGACGAGCCGCAGCACCTCGCGGTTGCTCATCTCCCCGTCGGCGCCGATGAGGTAGGTCTCCCCCGAGCGGCCGCGGTCGAGGATCGCGTGCACCGCGGAGTTGTGGTCCTCCACGTGGATCCAGTCGCGCACGTTCTCCCCGGCCCCGTACAGCTTGGGCCGCAGCCCGGAGAGCACGTTGGTGATCTGCCGGGAAATGAACTTCTCCACGTGCTGGTAGGGCCCGTAGTTGTTCGAGCAGTTGGAGATCGTGGCGTGGATGCCGAACGAGCGCACCCACGCCCGCACCAGCAGGTCCGAGCCGGCCTTGGTCGAGGAGTAGGGGCTGCTCGGGTTGTACGGCGTGTCCGGGGTGAACTTCGCCGGGTCGTCGAGCGCCAGGTCCCCGTACACCTCGTCGGTGGAGATGTGGTGGTAGCGGGCGCCGTGCCGGCGCACCGCCTCCAGCAGCGTGAACGTGCCGACGACGTTGGTTTGCAGGAACGGCGCCGGGTCGCGCAGCGAGTTGTCGTTGTGGCTCTCGGCGGCGAAGTGGACGACGACGTCGCTGCGGCCCACCAGCCGGTCGACGACGTCGGCGTCGGCCACCGAGCCGTGCACGAACTCGATGTCACCCCGCACCGGGTCCAGCGACGCCGGGTTCCCCGCGTAGGTGAGCGCGTCGAGCACGGTGACCTCGTACTCGGGGTGCTCGCGCAACGTCTGGTGCACGAAGTTGGCGCCGATGAAGCCCGCGCCCCCGGTGACGAGCATGCGCATCGCCTGCTGAACCTCCGCCGTGGATCCCACGACCGGACGACGCCGCGCGCCCGGTCCCCGCGCTGCGGCGGGTGGTGCAGGGCCCGACGGTAGTCGCCCCGGGCGCCCCAGCCCGGGACCCTGCCGGACCCCCGTCGTCCCACGCCGTTCCGGGTGCCTCCGGTCACCCACGGTGAGGCCAGGCCGGTGGACGTCGCTGTTAACCCGTTCGCCACCGGAGCCCGGTTTCCCTCTCCGGCCCATGGGTCGATGGTGTCCGGAGAGGAGCGACGAGGGGGACCGCATGCCCATCGGCCGGCCGTGGGGGGACGCGCGGGCGCCGCGCGGCCTCGGCACGCCGGCCGCCGCTCCGTCCGGGCGTGCGCGCTGGTCCTGGCGCCTGCTGGTCACCGCCTTCCTCCTGCTGGGGGCCTGGACGGCGCTGGCCGCCACCACCGACGACTCGGCCCGGGCCCAGTCGGGGCACGCCGAGGGCGACACCCACGTCGTCGAACCGGCCGGCGAGGGGACGGCGGCAGAGGACCCCGCC